>CAZJCX010000017.1:0-5577 GCA_964544425.1 uncultured Verrucomicrobiota bacterium | reverse complement strand
GGCATAGAGGACCCGCAGGAGCAGCGCAAAACCGGCCGCTTTGCTGCCGACCGCCAAGAACGCCGTGACCGGCGTCGGCGCGCCTTGATAGACGTCCGGTGCCCAAATCTGGAATGGCACGCTTGCGATCTTGAAACCGAGACCGGTCAACACGAGCAACATCCCGAATGTGAACGCACCGCCGGGATTGCCGGTTGTCCGCAACACCTCCGCCAGCTTGTCGAAATTTGTCACCCCGGTCGTCCCAAACACATACGCGATGCCGTACACCGTGAACCCGCTCGACAGCGCGCCGAGGATGAGATACTTCGTGCCGGCTTCCAACGACGGAATCTGCCGGCGCAGATAGCTCGCAAGGATGTAGAACGTGATCGTGACCAATTCGAGCGCGACGAACAGCAGGATGAAATCGTTCACCGACGCGATGAGCAACATGCCGGTCGCGCAGAACAGGATCAGCGCGTAAAACTCCGCCACCCCGGCTTCGATCCGTTTCGCAAATTCCGCGCTCATCACCAGCACGAGCGCCGTCGCGACGAGGAACAGCCGTTTGAAAAACAACGCAAATTCATCCAGCCGGTACATGCCGTTGAACAACACATCGCCGGTCGGCTGGAGCAGGAAGCTATAGAGGAACAACACGCCCACCAGCGACCCGACGATCAACCCCAACTTCCGCCGATCCGCAACCGGCCGAAACGCATCCACCAACAAGGTCGTCACGCCGAGGATGACGAGCAACACTTCGAGTTGGATCGCGTACGGGTTCATTTCCGCTCCATCTGCGCCAGTCGGGGTGAATCGGTGGCGACAATCCGCTCCACGCTCGGCTTGATGATATCCGTCAACAACCGCGGCCAGAATCCGACCGTCAACAAGACCACCAGCAACAACACATAGGGAAATTTCTGCTTAAAGGTCACCGCATCCTTGAGCATCGCCCACTTTTCATCGAACGGCCCGAAGAAGCTCGTCCGCACCGCCCAAAGCAGATACGTCGCCGTCACCACGATCCCCCAAACCGCGCAGACCGTGGCGACCCGGAAAACAGTCGAACCTTGCTGCCACGCGCCAAGGAAGATCATCACTTCACTTGCGAAATTTGCAAATCCCGGCAATCCGCTCGATGCCATCGCCGCCATCACCATGCACACGCCGATGAACGGAATCTTCTTCGCCAACCCGCTCAACGCCGTCACGTCCCGGTTGTGCGTTTGATGATAGAAGAACCCGATCAACGAGAACGTCAGCGCCGCCATCACGCCGTGCGCAAACATCAGCAGCACCGCCCCGCTCACGCCGATCACATTCAACGTCGCAATCCCCAGCATCACGTAGCCCATGTGACTGACCGATGAATACCCGATCACAAACTTCCAATCCTTCTGCGTCAACGCCGTCAACCCGGCATACAGCACATTGAAGATGCACAGGATCGCCAACAAATCCGCCCAGTGTCGCGCGCCTTCCGGCAACAACGGCAACGCCAACCGGATGATCCCGTACGCCCCGAGCTTCTTCAGCACCCCGGCATGCATCATCGAAGCCGCCGTCGGCGCGGCCGCATACCCGATGGGCGACCACGTGTGGAATGGGAACAGCGACGCGAGGAACCCAAACCCAAACAACAAACACGGGAACACCCACCGCTGCGTCTCGCCACTCAACTTCAGGTTCTGCTGCAACTCCACCATGTCGAACGTCCGGCCACCCGCGAAATACATCGTCAGCAACCCGATCAACGCCAGCACCGCCCCCGCCGTCAGGTACAGCGTCAACTTCATCGTCGCGTATTCCTTCGTCCGCCCGTGCTTCCCAGCCGGTAACGACCCGTACATGCCGATCAGCAAGTACATCGGAATCACCGCCAGCTCGTAGAAGAAGTAGAAAAAAAACATGTCCAGCGAACAAAACGTCCCGCTGATCCCCGACGTGAGCGCGAGGAACAAAATGTAATACTCCTTCTCCCGCTCATGAATCTCATGCGAAACCAGCGCCCCGCAAAACGACACAATCCCGACGAGCAACAACAAGGTCATCGAAATCCCGTCCACCCCAAACTTCAGATTCACCCCCAACGACGGCAACCATTCGATAGACTTCACAAACTGAAACCCGGCATCCCCCCGGTCAAATTGTGAAAACACATAAAGCGTCAACAACAGCGACACCCCCGTCGCAAAAATTGCCAGCGCCCGGATCGCCCCCGGCTTCTTCGCCGGCAACAAGAACGCCAGAAACGCCGACGCCAGCGGCAGTAGAATTGCTATGGTTAACAGGTTTTCCATCTCTCTAAATTGTCATTCCTTCTTAGAAGTCTTGCGGGATCGCTGGCGATGACTTACCGGCTTCGCATACTTCGTTGGCTTGCGTGCGGTCTCGGCCTTCCCTTCGTGACTGGGAACGCCGTACTGCACGCGCTTCTCAAGCAATACAAGCTCAGTCGCGACCGTACGAGATTCCAAACCGGTCTCTCTCAATACCGACAGCGGAATCTCTAAAGTGTCTAGCTGCCGTGGCTCAACTTTCAGCGCACCACCGCCGTAGGATTTTCCGGCAAAGACCAAGTTGGCCAGCGTGCTAGGATGGTTCAGCGCGCGCCACAGCTGTAGTGTTCCCTCGGAGCTTGAGTCGTGCGGATAAACACACAAGAACCCGGTAAGAGGAACTACACCGGCCTTATTCAGAATGAAGCGACAGTCTCTCCGTCCCAGATACGCGAACAGAATTGGTGGTGGCGTTCGCTGCTCCATCTTGTACCAAGGCCGACGGCTTTGAATCAGAGCGCGCTCATTGAGTTTGGAGCGTTCGCCAGTGTCCAAGTACGCTTGCAGCGTCCGGGGAAAACGATCCTTCGGGGTCGCGTCAAGATTCAGTAGCCACGTTGGACGATTTTCTCTTTCTAGTGCGTTCAGCGCGTCCGGCTGCAAGACATCTTCGCGACAGTCTCGTGTGCGACCGAGCGCACGAATGAAGAAGCGCGCGTCCAATTCAAGCGACTTGACCTGCTCTTTCGTCAAAAAGAAAAACTCATTTGCGCCAGTAGCAATGCCCCGTACAACTTTGGCGTAGCACGAAAGTCGGATTCCTTCCGAGCCAGCGGTTCTGGGTGGGCGTGAGAGTCCAGTCGCCAATCCGTCCGTGATTCTCCGGTAATACAACACAACAGCATCGTCCACAAATTGGTCGGGCTTCGGCTCGTCCAGCGAGCGCAGAATTGCCGCGCCATCACGTTCTTGAACCCGCAACCATTTGAAATGACCGGTCGGAGGTGCGTTGGAACACCATCGCGTTCGTGTCCACGTTCGGGAATGGCGCGGCAGATTCGGTGAAAGTCAGAACTGCTTCGAGCCTGAAGCGTTCGCAAACGCGATTCCAAAGTGCCTTTGAAGAAATCCCTTCGCAAACATCTGCAGGAAGTAGAAACGCCAGCCGGCCAGAAGGCGACAGATGTTCGAAGCACTTCAAAAGAAAATACACGTGCAGGCCGACTCTGCCATCGAGCGCAAAGCCGAGAACTCTTTCCGCGAGAATTCGCAGTTCGTCTTTCCGCAAGCCGTCCAATCGGTGATGCCGGATGTACGGCGGATTGGAGATAATTGCCGGGAACGTGCGCCGGGTGCGGCTTGAAATGAAATCGCCAATCACGATGCGTTCGAGTTCGTTTCTCGAAAGTCCAAGTTTGTGGCTCTCATCGAGCGCCGCTTCGTGAAGTTCAAACCCATCGAAGTGACCGGCATATCCAATCTCTCGCGCTGCTGAAAAGAACGTTCCCGGTCCGACAGCAGGGTCGAACAACGAGTCTGGTTTTTGTGCGGTAACCCAAGCAGCCATGACTTTCGCGAGCCAAGGTGGTGTCCAGAATTGCCCTTTCTCCCTGAGAGCTTCTCTTTCAGGGCCGGCGCTCGGCAGTTTCTGAATTGAAGTAAGTTTGATCATGACTTCCGGGCAAGGCCATCGAGAATCCTCACGGCTTCTGCGTCGAGACGCAGTTTGCCTCCTTGGAACTTAACGTAAGGAAGAATGTGTCCGTTCTTGTCCGCGATGCAGTCCGCCACGAGTTTCGGCTCTTGTTCCGCAGTTCCCAATGGATACGCGTAGTGGTAGTAAAACTTGTAAATGATCTTCTTGGTGGTCGCGCCACCCGGCGCTTGAAAGACTTGCTCTGTTGGCTGGATTAGTCCGTCACGAACCAATTCGTCCGCTCGCTTTAGCGGCAAACCGAAAGCCATGTCGTAGAAGACATGCCAAATGTGGATTGGAATGCCTCGGCTCTTTTGCCAGCTATGAAGTGGTGTCCGGTCTTCCTCTTTCAGAATCACCGTCGGAAGCACCGCCGTCTTCTTCAAACCAAGCTTCCCGCCCAAACGCTTTTGAGGCGTAAGCTCGCTGTTGAAGGCGGGCATCTGGCGCGCACGCCAAAGGCTGTTCTCGCACTCGATCGCGACGACGGCACGTCCAAGCAATTCCTTCATCCGCGAATCATTCTCTGGCGTGAATGGTAGTTCTGAGTTGCCGCCAAGCTCTTTTACCGTGCTTTGCACTTTGGCTTCGTCCTTCTTGCGGAAGATGAGCAAGTCAGGTCGCTTCACATTGCCGAGTCCCGCCTTCTCCAGTCGCTCGAAATACAACTCGAAAGCGCGAACATCATCATCTGGCGCAGTTCCACTCGGACCGTACGGTAGTGCGATGTACTGCCCCGTCTCATTCACGGCTTGAATAAGACGCTCTTCGCTCCACTCGCCTTGCGACCAGCGCATCAGAAAGTCACTACCGCGAAGCCGACGCGGATTTAGAAGGAAATCCGCCCAAGCAACAGGGCAAACGCCCCGCAACTCAAACTCAATTTCCTCTGCAGCGACGCTCAAAACCTTTTCAAAAATATGTTGGGCTGTTTTCATTTCACTACCACGAAATAAATGATCACCGTCACGCCGAGCCCGAACAGAAACGCGTAGCTCTGGATGTTACCGGTCTGCAACAGTCGCAGAGTCTTACCGGCTACACTGGTCGTGCCGGCCAGACCGCCGATGCCGAGTTTCTGCAAAATGTAGCGGTCGAACAACTCGCACAGCGTCGCGATCGTGCCTTGGACGTACTTGATGATGAACGCATACATCTCGTCGAAGTAATACTTGTTCTCCACCAGCGTCCATAGCTTGCCGAGAGCCTTCTTGACCGGCGCATCGCTGGGATTGGCGCGCAGATAGATGCTGGCGGCCACGGCGAAGCCAACCACCGGGATGGCGATCAACACCGCCGTGAGAATCGCCGGGTGTGCCGGATGCACCATGTGCTCCTCGATGAAATGCGGAATCTTGTGACCCCAGCCGGCAATGACGGAAAGTACGCACAGAAACACGAGCGGCAACGTCATTACCAACGGCGATTCGTGCGCGTGGTCGTAGGCGTGCTGGTCGCGCGGTTTACCAAAGAATACCACGAACACTTCCCGGCCCATGTAGTACGCCGTGAGCAAGGCCGTCAGCGCGCCAATGACGAACAACGCTTTGTTCTGCTCGAACGCCAGCAGCAGAATCGCGTCCTTCGAGTAAAAACCACTCAGCGGCGGCACCC
>CAZJCX010000016.1:25380-29916 GCA_964544425.1 uncultured Verrucomicrobiota bacterium | reverse complement strand
CGGCGCCACCCCCTGCCGCATCCACACATTCAACGCTCCCATCCCGGCCAGCAACAACAAGCACACCACGCCCACCCGCACCGACACCACCCGCTCCGCCAACAACACCGCCACGCACACAATCCCCGCCACCGCACACACAATCCCCACCAGATAATACTTCGGGAACGTCGCCCGCTGCAGCCGCGCCGCGTTCTCCGCATCCAGCGTCCGAAACACCGTCGGCGCCTGCACGAAACTGAAAAAGATGATGCTCCCCACCCACACCGCGAGCGTCAGCAAATAAATATATCGCACCACCGGCGTCATGCCGCGCGCACCGTAGCAGCGATTTCCCGCTGACAAAATAAAAAAAAGACCCGCGCGCGGGTTTGCACAATCGTGCGACAGCGGTTACACAGCGGACAAGAAATGGAATGCGATGAACCGACTGCGCCACGATCTGTTTGCGATCCGCGGCTGGGCGGGATGGACGCATCTGCTCGCGCACGACGGCGAGGTGGTGCTGCTGGATACCGGCTTCGCCCACGAATGGCGCCGCATCCGCCACGCCGTCTGCCAACTCGGCACCCTCAAGGCCATCCTCCTCACCCACGGTCATCTCGACCACACCGCCAATGCCGCCCGGCTGCAAGACTGGAGCGGCGCCCGGGTGTACGCGCCGGCAGGCGATGAGTTGCACGTCCGCGGCGTTTATCCCTACCGGGGCTGGGCGCGCGTCTGTGGCGCGCTCGAGTGGGCCGGCCGCGGTTTGGTCAAGTACCGGCCGCCCCGCGTGGACACGTGGGTGCGCGACGGCGATGAATTGCCGTTCTGGGGCGGGTTGCGCGTCGTGGCCCTGCCGGGGCACACCGCCGGACATTCGGGCTACTACTCGGCGCGCAAGCGTGTGTTTTTCGTGGGCGACACGTTCGCGACATCGTGGTGGTTGTCGTTGCCGCCGCCCATTCTAAACACCGACAGCCGCCGCGTCCGCGCGTCGTTTCTGAAATTGGCCCGCTACGATGTTGAACAGTTCGTGCCGTGTCATTACGTCTGGACGTGGGGAAACTCCGTGACGCGCGTCCGCCGGGCTTGGTACAAGTACCGGCATGACTTGGCCGGCTCCGACTGACAAGCAGGCGCGGTTGTTGTGGACGGCGGCTTCGACGTTGGCGGTGGCCATCCTGCTCGCGGCGGCGGGCTTCATTCTCTGGGCGCTCGGCTGGTTGTTGAACCAACTGACCGCCGTGCTGTTACCCCTCGCGCTGGCCGGTATCCTCGCGTATCTGCTGGATCCGGTGGTGGACGCGCTGCACCGCCGGGGCCTGAGCCGCACGCGCGCCATCGCGTGGGTCTTCGCGGTGTTGACCGCGTGCGCGGTGTTGGCTGTCGGTCTGGTGGTGCCACGATTGGCGGTGGAGACGGTGCAGTTGGCGTCGCGCGTGCCGGACCACGCCGAACAGTTGCGGCAGACGGTGAGCGAGTGGCTCGCGCAATCGCCGCTCGGATTGCGGGCGCAGGCGACGTGGGAATCCGAGACCGGCGACCGCCTCCGGCAGTGGCTCGCGGAAACCGCGCCGGCGGTCGGGACGTGGACGGTGGAGTGGTTGGGCAGCTTGTTCACCGGACTCGGCCTGCTGATCGGGTTGCTGCTGGTCCCGTTCTATTTGTACTACTTCCTCCACCACAAGGCGGACATCCAGGCGCGGTGGACGGAGTATCTCCCGCTGCAACAGTCGCGGCTGAAAGAGGAGTTGGTGTTCGTGCTGACGGCGATCAACGACGCGCTGATTGTGTTTTGCCGGGGCCAAGTGCTCGTCGCGTTGTGCGTGGGGGTGTTGTTGACGATCGGGTTCGCGGCGCTGGGGTTGCCCTATGCGTTCCTGCTGGGCGCAGTGGCGGCGGTGTTGGGGATCATCCCATATCTCGGTGCGGGCATCACGCTGGTGCTGGCGTTGGCGCTGGCGACGGCACACTTTCGGGATTGGTTGCACCCGGTATTGGTGCTGGCGCTGTTCGGAGTCGTGCAGGCCGTGGAAGGGTTCGTGCTTTCGCCGCGGATCATCGGCACGCGCGTGGGACTGCATCCGGTCGTGGTCATCATCGCGGTGCTGGTGGGCACGGCGTTGCTGGGCGGGATCGTCGGCGGCGTGCTCGCCATTCCGCTGGCGGCCGCGTTGCGCGCCATCCTCAACCGCTACGTCTGGAAGAAGTGAGCCGGCGCGCGAATTCACGCGCTAGTTCCGGAGGACGCGCCACGATGGCCCGGTCGCCATGCACCACAATTGGTCGCTGTAGCAGGATGGGATACCGGGCGATGGCCGCGAGAAGGTCTGCCTCCGACGCGTCCGCCAACTTGAGTTGCGCAAACTCGTCCTCATTGTCGCGGACGAGGTCGCGGGCCGGTAGGTTTAGCCGCCGCAACTCCGCCACGGAGGGTGGCGTCTTCAGGTACTCGATGATGCGCGGTTCGATACCGGCGGTGCGGAGAATTTCCAATGCCTGCCGGCTCTTGGAGCAACGCGGGTTGTGGTAGAGGACGTACTCGCTCATGGTTGCGACCGCGCAGCCGGGACGGCGGCCTCTACAGGCGCGCCGGTTGGGGGGTTGCCGTCCCCACGGCGGCTCGGCGTTGCTCAATATCTTTGGGGCGCGGATTCGGGCAGGGTTGGGCGTGTTGGTATTGCGGGTCTTTCTCCTGCTGTTTTTGAATGGCGATGATTTCTTTCCAGGTGGCGAGAATGCCGCGCGGACACGGTGGCAGATCGTGTCGGATGGCGCGGTGGAGTTGGCCGAGCTTGTAACAAGGCACGGCGGCGTACATGTGATGCTCGGTGTGGTAGTTCATGTGCCAGTACAGGAACTGCGCCACCGGGTTGACGAGGATCGTGCGGCAGCAGAGGCGAAAGTCCGGCACGTTGTCTTGGAGGCCGATGTGCTGGGTGTTGTTCAGCGACATGAACAGCGCTTGGCCAAACATGCCGATGAACGTGGTCAGCACAGGGATCATCAGGAAACGGGGATGGACGAATATCGCGGCCAGCACAGAGCCGATCACAATCGCCGCGTGACCGATCAGGTTGAACCGCGACCAGTTCATCACGGCGCGGCGTTTGGCGGGGTCGCTTTCCGGGAACAGCGCGAGTTCCCATTCGCCGCGGAACTTGCCGCGCGCGACCCGGATGGTTTCCGGGAGCGCCCATTTCATGTGGAGCGGGTTGACGATGCCGAACTTGAGGATGTTCTTGAGATAAAACTGATACGGCAACACCACCTCCAGATCGTCCGGAGGGTGGAGCGTGAATTGATGGTGGCGCACATGGCTGACATCGAACATCCGGTGGTTGATCCAGCCGAAGAACGCGAAGACGTGCTCGAAAAACACGTTCAGCGGCTTGGTCTTGAACACCGTGCCGTGGCCGAGTTCGTGGACGGCGTTGATCTGAAAGGCGAAACAGGTGCCGTGCAGGAACGTCAGCAACACCGTCGTCCACCACGGCCAGCGGCCGGTGGAATAAAACGCCAGTCCGCCCGTCACCGCCAGCGTGCCGAGATAGCCCAACGTCTGCAGCCAGCCGAACAGGTCGCTGCGCTCGTGGAGTTTCCTCAACACCTCCGGCCGCAACGGCGTGCGATACCACTGCACCGGCTTCGACCAGCGTTGGGCGGCGGTTTGGTCCTCGGTCAGCGTCTGCAACGGGGTGCTCATGCTGCCAGTATATCCGCGTTGCGCCGCGCGGCTTTCGCGGTAATATCGCAATACGAATTCAAACATGGCACAGCGCACTGTCATTGATCTCCGTCCGCTCGGCATCCCCGAAGTCCCGATGCTCGGCCGGTACGATTACCGGGCCGCGCAGGCGGGTCTCGACCTCCACGCCCACCGCGACATGTTGGAAATTTGCTACCTCGCCAAAGGCCAGCAGCTCTACCGGGTCGGCCGGCGGAACTATGTGCTGACGGGCGGCGACGTGTTCGTGACGTTCCCCGGCGAAGTCCACAGCACCGGCGAGACGCCGCAGGAGAAAGGCACGCTGTACTGGGCGCAATTCATCCTGCCCCGCCGGCCGCGCGCCTTCCTGAATTGTCCGCCCCGCGAAAGCCGGAAACTCGTGGCGCGACTGCGCCGCCTGCCCCACCGGCATTTCGCCGGCGAGCCGGTGTTGGCCCGGTTGCTGGATGACGTCCTCGCCGCGCACGACCGGCCGGATGACCCGCTGCGGCGGGTGACGATGCAGACGCGGCTGGTGGATTTGCTGTTGCGCGTCATCGCGCTGGCCCGCCAACAACCGCGCGCCAGCGTCTCGCCGGAATTCAGCGAGTTGCTCCGCTACATCGAAACCAACATCCACCAGACGCTCCCCCTCCCCGCCCTCGCCGCACGGCTGGAACTGTCGCTGCCCCGCTTCAAGGCGCGGTTCAAACAAGAAGTCGGCATCCCGCCGGCGGATTACGTGTTGCGCCGCAAGATCGCCGCCGCCAAAGACCGCCTCGCCCGGCCGGGCGCGACCGTCACGCGGGTCGCGCTCGAACTGAATTTTTCCTCCTCCCAAT
>CAZJCX010000016.1:24638-25332 GCA_964544425.1 uncultured Verrucomicrobiota bacterium | reverse complement strand
TATACCGGCCAGACTCCGCACCAACTGACTTCCGTCCGGCCGCCGCGGTTTGATCAACGATGCACAGCGCGTACGGGGCGCGCCGGTTTCCCTGCTTGACCGGCTTTCGCTCTGGTTTTAGACCTGTGCGCATGAATCTCGCCACCCAAGCGCTCCATGCCGGGCAGGAACCGGATCCGACCACCACCGCGCGCGCGGTGCCGATCTACGCGACGACGAGTTACTGCTTCAAAAGCCCGGAGCACGCGGCCGACCTGTTTGCGCTGAAAGAGTTCGGGAACGTCTATTCCCGGCTGATGAACCCGACCAATGACGTGCTCGAGAAACGGCTCGCGGCGCTCGACGGCGGCGCGGCGGGTCTGGCGTTCGCGAGCGGCCAGGCGGCGATCACGGCGGCGATTCTCACGATCTGCCATGCCGGGCAAAATTTCATTTCGGCGACGAGTCTGTACGGCGGCACGTGGACGCTCTTCACGCAGACGCTGACGAAACTGGGCATCGAGGTCCGGTTCTTCGACCCCAACCAGCCGGAGGAAATCAACCGGCTCGTGGATGACAAAACCCGGTGCGTGTTTCTCGAATCCATCGGCAATCCGAAGAACGACGTACCGGACTTTCGGCGCATCACGGACATCGCCCACCGGCACGGGTTGCCGACCATCATTGACAACACGGTGACGACCCCGGCGTTGCT
>CAZJCX010000016.1:19878-24628 GCA_964544425.1 uncultured Verrucomicrobiota bacterium | reverse complement strand
GTCCCATCGAGCACGGGTTGGACATCGTCGTGTACTCGACGACGAAATTCATCGGCGGCCACGGCGTCCACATCGGCGGCGCGGTGGTGGACAGCGGGAAGTTTCCGTGGGCGGAGAATCCGCAGAAGTGGCCGGAGTTTTGCGCGCCCGACCCGGCGTATCATGGCGTCGTCTTCACGGAGGCGCTCAAGCCGATTGGCAATATCGCGTACATCATTCACATTCGCACCCACTGGCTGCGGGACACCGGCGCGTGCCTGAGTCCGTTTGCGGCGTTCCTCTTCCTGCTCGGCCTCGAGACGCTCCATCTGCGGATGGAACGCCACTGCGCCAACGCGCTGGCGGTCGCCCAGTTCCTGGCGAAACACCCGGCCGTGCAATGGGTCAACTACCCCGGCCTGCCCGGCCACCCGCACCACGCGCTGGCGCAGAAATACCTGACGGCCGGCAGCGGCGCGATCCTCGGTTTCGGCATCAAGGGCGGTCGCGAGGCCGGCATCAAGGTCATCAACAGCGTGAAGTTGTTCAGCCACCTCGCCAACATCAGCGACGCCAAATCCCTGATCATCCATCCGGCCAGCACGACTCACTCGCAACTCACCCCCGTCGAACAGCAGCGCACCGGCGTCACCCCCGAATACATCCGCCTTTCCATCGGCATCGAAGACGTCCGCGACATCCTCGCCGACTTGGATCAGGCACTGAAGAAATCCCAGCAATAACATGGCGGAATCTTTCGACAGCAGTGACAGTGTGCGCAGTGCGAAACCGTTGCGGTTTGCGCAGACGGTGGATTTGGCGGGGCCGGTCAAACTCGAACTGGGCGGCGAGTTGCCGGGCATCACCGTCTGTTACGAGACGTACGGCCAGCTTAACGCGGCGCGCGACAACGCGGTGCTCATCTGCCACGCGCTCAGCGGCGATTCACACGTGGCCAAGCACGATGACGCGGATGACCCCGGCTGGTGGGACATCGTCGTCGGCCCCGGCAAACCGATTGATACCGACCGATATTTCGTGATCTGCCCGAACCTGCTCGGCAGTTGCCGGGGCACGACGGGGCCGGGCAGTCTCCATCCGGCCACCGGCAAGCCCTACGGGCGCGATTTTCCCTCGATCACCATCGGCGACATGGTCGAGGCGCAACGCCGGCTGATTGACCACCTCGGCATCCGGCAACTGCGCGCCGTCGTGGGCGGCTCGATGGGCGGGCACACCGCGTTGACGTGGGCCACCCGGCTGCCCGACCGCGTGCGCGGCTGCATCGCGCTCGCCACGTCCCCCCGGCTCACCAGCCAAGCGCTGGCGTTTGATGTGGTCGGGCGCAACGCGATCTTGCGCGACCCGGATTTTCACGGCGGCCAGTATTATGATCAGCCGACCAAGCCGGAAGTCGGCCTCGCGCTGGCGCGGATGATCGGGCACATCACCTATCTCTCGCGCGAGGCCATGCAGCAGAAATTCGAAGCCGACCGCCTCCAGCCGCGCGACGTGGCAATCGCGTTTGAGAAGAAATTTTCCGTCGGGTCGTACCTCGGCTATCAGGGGCAGAAATTCGTCGAGCGGTTCGACGCGAACAGTTACGTCACGCTGACGATGGCGATGGACATGTTTGATCTTGGCGGCACGGCGGAAGACCTGGCCGCCACGCTTCGCCCGGCGCAGTGCCGGTGGTTGGTGGTCAGTTTTACGAGCGACTGGCTGTTCCCGCCGGAACAATCGCAGGAGATGGTGCAGGCGCTCGTCACCAACGACCAGCCCGTCAGCTACTGCAACGTCGCCAGCAACTGCGGGCACGACGCGTTTCTCCTGCCGGATGAAGTGGCCACCTACGGCGCGCTGGTCCAGGATTTCCTCGCCAACCTCGCCACCACCGGCCCGCAAGCCGGCCGCGTCGAGGCGCACGGCCCGAAAAGCATCTTCCACCAGCACCGCGTGGACTACGATCACCTCCTCGACCTCATCCCGCGCGGCGCGAGTGTGCTCGATCTCGGCTGCGGCCACGGGGGGTTGCTCGCCCAACTGCGCGAACGCGACCACCCCCGGCTCGTCGGCGTGGAATTGGACGAACAAGCCATCGTCGCCTGCGTCCAACGGGGGCTCGACGTGATTCAAGGCGATTTGAACCTCGGTCTCCGCACGTTTCGCGACGGGCAGTTCGATTGCGTCGTGCTCTCGCTGACCTTGCAGGCGGTGCTCGACGTGGAAGGGCTGATGCAACACATGCTCCGCGTCGGCCGGCTGGCCGTCGTCAGCTTCCCGAATTTCGGCTACTACAAAGTTCGCCAAATGATCGCCGAAGAAGGCCGGTCGCCGCGCACCCCCGGCCTGCTCTCCCATGAATGGTGGAACACGCCGAACCGGCGGTTCTTCTCCATTCTCGACTTCGAGGAGTTCTGCGCCGCCCGCCAGATCCGCATCCGCCGCCGAATCCACCTCGACACCGAAACGAACCGCGAAATCACCGCCGACCCCAACCGCCTCGCGGACCTCGCCATCTTCGCGCTGAGCCGGTAGCGAATCGTCCTCCACCGACAGCGGCCTCGCGGGGACGCTCAGCCCACCAGCAGTCCCGAGGTGCGCCCGTTTCAGTCATCCGCGCGAGCATGGGCTTCGCCGGCGAGGACGGTGACCGTCATGGGCCGACAACAGATTTCGCAGTCGGTGACGAACTCCGCGTCGGGTTCGCTGGCGTCAATGGCGATCTCGAAGGTCTCGCCACAGTGCGGACATTGGAGGGCGACGAAGGATTGCACGGGTTTTGATCCGCCCTTCGCAATTTGTGACCGGGGTGATGTCACCAGCTCCGCTTGTTTTTCGGAACCGTGACGCAGCCGCCGCCGAGGAGTTGGCGGAACTTGGTGGCGCACTCCAGTTTGAAGATCGTGACGCCGCAGAGTTTGTCGGGACAAGTCCGCGGGAGGCCGGTCAGGACGAGGCGCTCGCCTTGTTGCGTGAATCGCACGGGGCGGCGCAACGTGAGGTTGGTGATCCGGTTGACCTTGGAGCGGATGCCGCCCAGGACAATTTCCGACCCCGGCCAGTGCTTGCACCAGAAGTACGCGGTGCGCCCGCCGTTCTTGAAACTGTACGGCGGCCAGTAGGCCAGCGGGATGAAATCGGTGACGATGCCGGGCGAGTCGGCGCGGGTGACGTCGCCGAAGAGCGCTTCGCCGTGTTGGCGCAGCCATCGGCCGATGACCGGCAGGCGTTCGAGAGCTTCGGCGGGAACGCTCCCGTCGGGTTTGGGGCCGATGTTGAGCAGGAGATTGCCCTTGAATGCGGCGCACATGGCCAACATCCCGATGACCTCGCGGTTGCTGCGCCAGTCAATCGCACTCGGCATGTAACCCCACGCTTCGTTGTAGGTCATGCAGGCTTCCCAACCCCGGCCGTCTTTTGCGGGCTCAGGTTTGACGTGGCCTTCGGGCGTGCCGAAATCCTCGTCGAGCTGGGAGCGGTTGTTGATGAGGATGTGCGGTTGAAGCCGGCGCACCATCGCGTTCATCCGCCGGCTCTCCCACAACTCCGGTGACTTCAGCGGCCACGAAACGTCGTACCACAGGATGTCAATCTTCCCGTAGTTCGTCATGAGCTCGCGCACCAACGCCCGGGTGTAATCCAAAAATCGCCGGCGCGCCTTTTCGTTCGTGGCGCAGCGGGCCCCGTCGGGGTGATGCCAGTCCATCAACGAGTAGTACAGCCCGACGCGCAGGCCGAACTCCCGGCAGGTCTCGACGTATTCGCGGACGAGATCGCGTTTCGGCCCGCGTTGCATCGCGTTGTAGCCGGTGACTTGAGAATCCCAAAGGCAGAACCCTTCGTGATGTTTGGTGGTCAGCACCAGGTATTTCATGCCGGCCGACTTCGCGAGTTTGGCCCACTCCCGCATCGGGCGTGGTTTCGGTTTCCACGTGTCGGCGTACTTCTCGTACTCCCGGACCGGGATGCGCTCGCGGTTCATGGCCCACTCGTGCCGGCCGATCTGCGAATACAACCCCCAATGCACAAACATCCCAAACCGCGCTTCTTTCCACCACTGCATCCGCTGGATTCGGTCGCGTACAATTGTCGCTTTGCTCATAAAAGATCTCCGGTTTTCTTTAGAGGCCAGCCAACCGCTGGCGCAGATCCGCGCTGAAGTTACCGGCGCACACTTCCTCGACGGGGCCGGTCATGATCAGGTCGAGTTGCGGATTCAACTCAATGGTCAAATCGCCGCCTTCCATGTGAACGGTGACCTTCTCGCCCACCAGCCCCTTCGCGTAGCACGCCACCGCGACGGCGCAGGAACTCGAACCGCTCGCCAACGTGTGCCCCGCGCCGCGTTCCCAAATCAGCGCCTGCACATCCTGCCGGGTTTTGACCTGCGCGAACTGGACGTTGGTGCGATTCGGAAAAGCCGGGTGATTCTCGATCAGTGGCCCGAGCTGGAACAAATCCACCTGCGCCAAATCCGGCACGATGGTCACGCAATGCGGGTTGCCGACCGACAGCGACGTGACGTTCAACTTCTGCCCGGCCACCTCGAGCGTCGTCAACTTCGTGTCAATCACCGCCCGCCCCATGTCCACCCGCACCGCGACACACCGGTGGCCTTCCAAAATCAACTTCGCCCGCACCACACCGCCGAGCGTGTGGATGGTGAACTCCGTCCGCTTCGTGTACCCGTGGTCGTACAGAAACTTCGCGAAGATCCGCAGGCCGTTGCCGGACTTCTCCGCCTCGGAGCCGTCCGGGTTCAAGATCC
>CAZJCX010000016.1:4263-19812 GCA_964544425.1 uncultured Verrucomicrobiota bacterium | reverse complement strand
ACTCCCAGATTACGGTGGCAAATCAACTTGATGCGCCCCGGCGTCAATTCCGCCGGCAACCGCGACGCGTCCATCACCAAATAATCATTCCCCAACCCATGCGACCGCACGAAATCCGTCGAGATCATGCCGCGCTTTGTAGCCGCTCACGCCGGTCGTTGGCAAGCGCAACGGCGGGAATTGCGCTAGACCGCCGCGTTTCGCCCCGCTATAGTGCCCACCCGTTTTCGAGCGCCCATAGCTCAACTGGATAGAGCGTCGGTCTACGGAACCGAAGGTTGCAAGTTCGACTCTTGCTGGGCGCGCCATTTCCCACCAAAACCGCATGAAAATCGTCGCCGACCCCAACATCCCTTTCGTCCGCGACGCATTCAAGCCGCACGGCGATGTCGTGCTCATCCCCGGTCGCCAAATCACGGCGGGCGCCGTCCGCGAGGCAGACGCCTTACTGGTCCGCTCCGTCACCCCGGTCACCGAAGCGTTGCTGGCCGGCAGCCGTGTCCAATTCGTCGCCACCGCTACGATCGGCACCGATCACGTGGACGAGCGCTACCTGACGGCGACCGGCATCGGCTTCGCCAGCGCGGCCGGCAGCAATGCGAACTCGGTGGCGGAGTACGTAGTCGCCGCGTTGCTGGAACTCGCGCACCGCGGCCATTACCGGCTGCGCGACAAGTCGCTCGGCGTCATCGGCGTCGGCAACGTCGGCTCCAAAGTCGTCCGCTACGCCCGCGCGCTGGGGATGCGCGTGTTGCGGAACGACCCGCCGCTGGGCCTGCTCGAACCCGCGCAAGAGGCCGACATGGTGACGCTGCACGTGCCGTTACTCGACACCACGCGCCACCTGTTTCACCACGACAACTTGCGCGGCTTCACACTCCTCAACACGTCGCGCGGGCCGGTCGTGGACAACCAAGCGTTGCGCGAGGCGATTGACGCCAATCGCATCCCCGCCGCCGTGCTCGATGTCTGGGAAGGCGAGCCGCAGGCCGATGTCGAGCTGGCCGCATCTCCCCCGAGTTGCTCGACGTGGTGGACCTCGGCACGCCGCACATCGCCGGCTACAGTTTCGACGGCAAAGTGGCCGGCACGCGGATGATCTACGAGGCGCTCTGCCGCCACTTCAACCTGCCGGCCGCGTGGCAGCCCCGCCTACCGGCGGGACTGACGATCGAACTCACCGTCCGCCCCGGCGAGGATGACGAAGACGTTCTCCGCCGCCTGATCAGCCGCCAGTACGACATCACCGCCGACGATGCGGCCTTGCGACGCGACGTGCGCGCGTTCGACAAACTCCGCGCCGAGTACCCGGTCCGCCGCGAGTTTTCTAACACCCGCTTGACCCTGACCGGCGCGAGTCCCTCCCTGCTCGCAAAACTGACCGCCCTCGGCTACACCGTCGCGCCAGCGGCGGCTTGACGGCCAATTCACGCGCGGGATAGTCTGCGGGTATTGATGAAACGCACCCCGCACCTCCGGCAGTTCCCGCGCCTCAATCCCCGCCCGGTCACGCGCGGCGTGCGCGCATCCGACCTCGTCGCTAACGCGTTTCAAGCGTACAACGCCGCCCGGCTGCGGGAAGCCGCGGCATTGCTGACCGCCAAAATGCTCCCGCGCAACGGACTGCTCGGCGTCAGCCTGACCGGTGCGCTGACACCGGCGGGATTGGGCCGCTCGTGCTTGATCCCCCTGATCAAGGCCGGGTGCATTGACTGGATCGTCACCACCGGCGCGAATCTCTACCACGACATCCACTACGGCCTCGATATGGCGCTGCATCGCGGGTCGCCCTTCCTGAACGACATCGAACTGCGCCGCCGCCAGATCATCCGCATCTACGATGTGCTGTTCGACTACCGGGTGTTGCTCGATACGGATGCGTTCATTCGCCAATGCATCGCCGGCCCGGAATTCCAACAACCGCTCGGCACCGACGCGTTTCATTACCGGCTCGGCCGCTACGTCCACGAACGCGAACGCAAACTCCGGCTCCGCGACGCGTCGCTGCTCAGCGTGGCATACCGCTACGGCGTGCCCTGCTTCACCAGCAGCCCCGGCGACAGTTCCCTCGGCATGAACGTCGCCGCCATGGCGCTGGCCGGCAACCAACTCCAATTCGACGTGAACCGCGACGTCAACCAATCCGCCGCCATCGTCTATGACGCCAAACGGCGCGGGCTGCGTTCCAGCGTCGTCATCCTCGGAGGCGGCAGCCCGAAAAATTTCATCCTCCAGACCGAACCACAGATTCAGGAAATCCTCGGCCTGCGAGACAGCGGTCACGATTACTTTTTGCAGATCACCGATGCCCGCCCCGACACCGGCGGCCTCAGCGGTGCCACCCCGGCCGAAGCCGTCAGTTGGGGAAAGGTGGACCCGAAAACACTACCGGACGCCGTCGTCTGCTACACCGACACCACCATCGCGCTGCCGTTGCTCACCGCGTTCGTCCTCGACCGCGCCAAACCGCGCCAACCGAAGCGGCTCATGGCGCGCCGCGATGCCCTGCTCGCGCGTCTCGCCGCCGATTATCGCCGCTCGCCCACCTACCGGAAGTTCCTCGACCAGTAACCTGCAACAGATTCCTGTGGGCCGGGCCTCCCGGCGAGGCCGCCGTTCCTCTCCGCTCGCGGGGACGCTCGCGCCACCGGGTGGTTTCGTGTAGAATTTGCGCTATGGATCCGAAACGGCGCGATGAAATTTTCGCCAAGCAACGACGCGACGCGGAGATTCGCGCGAAAGGCTACCGGGAACGCGCGCTGAAATTGTTCCCGCACGTCTGCGCCAGTTGCGGCCGGGAGTTCTCCGGCAAGCGGCTCAAGGAACTGACCGTCCACCACAAAGATCACAACCACCAGAACAATCCCAACGACGGCAGCAACTGGGAACTACTTTGCATTTACTGTCACGACCACGAGCACGAGAAGTACAAGTCGGCCGGCTACACCACCGCCGCAAACGAACCACCCCCGCCCGCCGCGAAAATCGCCAACCCGTTCGCCGACTTGGATAATCTGCTCAAGGACAAACCCGCGGGCGACTAGTTCCGCAAGCTCTGAATTGGCGCGGGCACGCGGCCGCCACGGGGGAGCGGGCTTTCGTGCGCCGGTAAGTTGCGCACGGTGAGAATCGGTGAGGATCCGAACAGGCCGCCCCAGTTCACCACGTCGCCGGCTTTCTTGCCGGGGACGGGAATCAACCGGGCCGCCGTGGTCTTGTTGTTCATAACGCCGATGGCCAGTTCATCGCCCATCAACCCGGCCAGCGTGGCGACGCTGGTATCACCGGGCACGGGCACCATATCCAGCCCCACGGAGCAAATCGCCGTGACGGCTTCCAGTTTCTCGATGCTCAACGTCCCGGCCGCCACCGCCGCCGCCAACGCGGCATCCTCGGCCACCGGAATGAACGCGCCGGACAACCCGCCGACCGAACTCGACGCAAACGCGCCGCCCTTCTTTACCGCATCGGTCAGCAACGCCACGGCGAGCGTGGTGCCCGGCGCGTCGATGTGCGTCACCCCCATCACCTGCAAGATTTCCCCGACCGAATCGCCGACGCGCGGCGTGGGCGCGAGCGACAAATCCACAATCCCAAACTCCACCCCCAGCTTGGCCGCGACTTCCCGGCCAATCAACTCGCCGACGCGGGTGACGCGGAACGCCGTTTCTTTGATCTGCTCGGCGATCTGGCCGAGATCAGCATCGGGCCGGTCGGCCAGCATTTGCTGGAGCCGCCGTTTGATGACGCCGGGGCCGGAGACGCCGATGTTGATCACCGGGTCCGGCTCGCCCGGTCCGTGAAATCCACCGGCCATGAACGGATTGTCGCCCGGGATGTTCGCGAAGATGACAAACTTCGCCGCGCCGAATCCGTCCTGCGCGGCGGTGAGTTCCGCGGCCTTCTTCACCGCTGCGGCGGCGAGCAACACCGCATCCACATTCACGCCAGTGCGAGTGGACGCGGCATTGACCGACGCGCAGACGCGCTGGGTGGTGGCGAGGACGTGCGGCAACATGCGGAAGTACGCTTGCTCACCGGCGGTCATGCCTTTGTGGACCAGCGCGGTGAAGCCGCCGAGCAAATCCACGCCGACTTCGCGCGCCGCTTCATCGAGCTGCTGCGCCACTCGCACAAACGAATCGTCGCCGTGGCCTTCGAGCAGCCACGTGACCGGGCTGACAGCGATGCGTTTGTTGACGATCGGGATGCCGTACTTGCGGGAAACATCATCGCAGACCGCGACGAGCCGCCCGGCTTTGGCGGCGATCTTCGCGCGGATTTTCCGGCAGAGATGCTCCGTGTCGGCCGCCGCGCATTCCTGCAGATTCAACCCGATGGTCACGGTGCGGACATCGAGCTGCTCCTCGCGCAACATGCGGACGGTGGAAAGAACGTCGTCGGTGCGCAACATCAGGCCAACCCTCCCGGCGCGGCGATTTCATTGGTCGCGCGAAAAATGTTTTCGTGCTGGAGATGGACGGCCAGCCCGGTGGCTTGGCCGAGCGCAGCGAGATCCAACTGGATTTGCGTTAAATCGAGATGGCGCGGCACCGCGACCTCCGAGACCACGATGAATTGCTTGTCCGCCGTGGTCGCCCCGTACAAGTCGGTGATGTTGATCCCCTTCCCGGCGCAGAACATCGCGATCTGATGAACGATGCCGGGATGGTCGCCGCCAATCGTCGTGAGGATGAACCGGTCTGCCACCGGCGTCGCGGGTGTTTCGCCGGTGAAGATCTTCACCCCCACTTCCAACTCGCCCGGCGCGCCCGCCGTCCCCAACAACTCGCGCACCGCCGCCACCGTGTGCGCGGCAGGGAACGCGGCGATGAGAATGAACGTGAAGTAGTTCATCACGACGGTCTGGCTGACCTGCTCGACGTTGCCCTGCCATTGCGTGAGCGCCCGGGTGATGTCGCGCACGATGCCGACGCGGTCGCGGCTCATCACGGAAATCACAAACCGATGGCTGGTGACATTCGACATGGCGGCGGATTCTGCCTCATTTCAGCAGGGAGTCAATCCGGCGGCACCTCGCCCCCGCGGCCTCGCGAGGAGGTCGTGGGTTTCCGGCTTGACCGGGTCGGCCAGCAATGAGAATACGCGCACATGGCTCATGCGACCGAAGAGACCCCGCTCCGTTTGGACGCGCTGTTGCCGGCGGAGATTGCGCGGCAGGCGGAGGAGGTCGGCGTCCGCAAGGCGAACATGGACACGGTCAGCCTGTTCGCGTTGGCATTGCTGGCTGGGGGATTCATTGCCATCGGGGCGATTTTTGCGACGACCGTGTCGTTGGGGAGCGGCACGTTGTCGTACGGTATCGCGCGGGTGTTGGCGGGAATTGCCTTCTCGACCGGCCTGATCATGGTCGTGGCGGGCGGGGCGGAGTTGTTCACCGGCAACAATCTGATTGTGATGGCGTTCGCGAGCGGCCGGATCTCGTGGCAGGCGTTGTTGCGAAACTGGGTGATTGTGTATCTCGGCAACTTTGCCGGCTCGCTCATCACGGCGTACGGAATGTACCTCGCCCAGCAGCACCAGCTCGCGAACGGTGCGATGGGGCTGGCCATGCTGAACATCGCCCACGCTAAAACGTCGCTCGCGTTTCTGCCGGCGTTCGTGCTCGGCGTGTTCTGCAACGCGCTCGTCTGCATGGCGGTCTGGATGTGTCTCGGCGCGCGCACCACGACCGGGCGGATTGCGGTGATCGTGCCGCCGATCGCGGCGTTCGTGGCGGCCTCGTTCGAGCACAGTGTGGCGAACATGTATTTCATCCCGGTCGCCCTGTTTGTGAAGGACGGAGCCGGCCCGGAGTTCTTCGAGCTGATTCAGCGCAGCGCGGCGGATTTTGGAAACCTGACCTGGGGCCGGTTTCTCTGGAACAACCTCGTGCCCGTCACCCTCGGCAACATCATCGGCGGCGGCGGTCTCGTCGGCGCGATGTACTGGTTTGTCTATCTGCGTCACGCCCCGCGGGGCTGATCAAGCGGGGCGGCGAATTCACTTTCGTAGTAGGACTTCTGCCGGCGCGCGGCGGTGACCGTGTTGCGCATGAGCATCGCCACCGTGACCGGGCCGACGCCGCCGGGCACGGGCGTGATCCAACCCGCCACCGACCGGCACGATTCATAATCCACATCGCCAACGGTGATGGTCTGGCCGGTCGGGCCGGTGATGCGGTTGATGCCGATGTCAATGACCGCCGCGCCCGGCTTGATCATGTCGCCGGTAATCAGGCGCGGTTTGCCAACCGCCACCAACAACGCATCCGCTCGCCGCGAGTGCATCGGCACGCTGCGCGTCATGTGATGACACACCGTCACGGTCGCACCTTCGGCCATCAGCAAGAATGCGATGGGTTTGCCGACGATTTCCGAGTGACCGAGGACCACCACTTCGAGGCCGGCCAGTTTCAAGCCGGTGCGTTTGAGCAGTTCGATGGACGCCAGCGCGGTGCAGGGCGCGAGATCGAGTTCGTTATACACGATGTTGCCGATGGAGGCCGGGTGCATGCCCTCGACGTCCTTGAGCGGATGAATCGCGCGTTGCAGCTCTTTGATTCGCAGCGGCTCCGGCACGGGGCGCTGGATGATGATGCCGGTCACGCGCGGGTCGGCGTTCAACACGCCGATCGCCGCCGTCGTTTCCGCCGGCGTGATCGTGGCCGGCAAGTGGCGTTGCTCGAACCCAATCCCCAGCTTTTCCGCGGCCCGGCGTTGGTTGCGGACATACACCTCCACGGCCTCCGCCACGCCAATCGAAATCGAAACCAACCGGGGCATCCATCCCGCCGCCGTCAACGCCTGCACTTCGGGGTGCAACGCCCGCGTCACCTCGTCCGCCACTCGGCGCCCATCCAAATCGTGATGCATCGCTGTCTCCATGCCCGGCATCCTGTGCCCGCCCGACCGAGCCGGTCAATCGCAAATTCACCGGTCGCGCGTCGCCGCGAGCGGGACGTGGAGTTGGAGATGTTGGATGACGGGATTGCCGGTGATCATGAAGCCGGATTGCATGCTCCAGCGGTAATCGCGCGGCGAGACGCCATAGACGCTGTGGAACTTGCTGGAGAAGTGGTACGGCGAATTGAAGCCGACGGCGTCGGCGATTTGTTTGATCGTCAGATTGCTGCGGACGAGGAGCGAGGCGGCGCGCTCCAGCCGGGCGAGGCCGGCACATTCGAGCGGCCCCATGTCGAGATGCCGCCGGAACAGCCGGCAGAGATATTCCGGGGAAACATGGGCGGACTTGGCGAGCGCTTGCAACGTGAGCGGCGGAACCGGGTCTCGCGCGAGGACTTCGCGGATCGCAGCGAGGGCTTTCTGCACGGCATCCGGCAGGTCTTCGTGGGCTTCGAGGAGGACGGCGCTGCTGTCGGTGATGAAACTGCGGAGCATCAGCGCCACGGCGGATTCGATGAGAACTTCTTTGCCGGGTTTGTCGGCGCGGGCGAGGCCGATGACGTACCGGAACATCGTGCGCAACAAATCTTCGGAGGCCATCGGGCGGGAAATGGGCCAATCTTTCAGGGCCGGCCAGTCGCCTTCGGAGTAATCGAAACTGAAATGGAAGAACGCCAGCATGGTTCTTTCTTTTGTATCCCAGTCATAGCGGTCGGTAATCCCGGGTCGCCCCAGGAGCACCGTCCCGGCAGGTGCCTGGAACACTTGATCGTCAAACTGGCATTTTGCGGAACCCGTTATCAACCAGAGGAATTCAAAGTCAAATAGCAGTCTCGGTCCAAACGTGGCACCCGGCGGGTACGCAGCGATGCCGGTAGCTCCCAACAAGAATTTGTCCATGACGTTCATCCGAGTCGGTCAATAATGTGTATGTTTCCGTAAGTCCGGTGGATTGTCAATCTGGTGGCCGAAGACTAACGTCAGGCACGATATGAACACGCCCAGCTTTCGCGAAGCCATCAGCAGCGGCCGGTTCCTCTACGGCGCGGAACTCGTCACCACGCGCGGTATTCCCGAGGCCGGCACGCAGCCGAAACTCGTCGAGTTGGGCGAGCAACTGCTGGCCGACTCACGGTTCGCGTGGGTTTCGATCACGGACAACCCGGGTGGCAATCCCATGCTGCCGCCCGATTGGCTGGCGAGCCGGCTGGCCGAGCAACGGGCGCGGATTGTCGTCCACCTCACTTGCAAAGACCTGAATCGAAACGGCCTTGAATCGGTTGCGTCCCGGTACGCGGCGGAAGGGTTTGAAAACATCCTCGCGTTGACGGGGGATTATCCGGTGACCGGCTATGGTGGGTTGGCGCGGCCGGTGTTTGATTTGGACTCGGTGAGTCTGATCGCATTGTTGAAGGCGATGAACGACGGGTTGGAAGTGACGCGGCCGGGCGGCAAGGTGGATCGTCTCCCCCAAACGAATTTCTTTATCGGCGGCGCGGTGTCGCCGTTCAAGCGACAGGAACGCGAGTTGATGCCGCAGTATTTCAAGCTCGCGCGCAAACTGCATTGCGGCGCGCAGTGGGTCATCTCGCAACTCGGCTACGACATGCGGAAGTTCTATGAGATCAAACTGTTCCTGCAATGGGCGCAGGTCTCCGCACCGGTCATCGGCAATGTGTATCTGCTGAACAAGACCGTCGCGAAGATGTTCCACGAAAACAAAATCCCCGGCTGCGTGGTCAGCAACAAATTGTACGAGCAAGTCGAGAAGTACGCCGCTGGCGCGGACAAAGGCCGGGCCTTCTTCCAGGAGCTCGCGGCGAAACAACTCGCCGTGTTCAAGGGACTCGGTTTCGCGGCCGGCTACCTCGGCGGAATCAACAAGGCGGAGACTTTCTTCAAGATCATCGAAAAAGCGGAGAGTTACGGCGAAAACGACTGGAGGAACTTCGCGAAAGAAATCCAGTACCCGAAGGAAAACGAGTTCTACCTGTTTGAAGCCGACCCCGCGACCGGCCTCGGCGACGTGACGCAGTTAAACCGGGAGTACCAAGCGTCGCTCCAAAATCCTATCAAACCGGCTGAGGTCACGGTGGGCTACCGGCTCACGCGGAAGATTCACGAAGCGGCGTTCACGCCCGGCAAGGGTGTGTTTCCGCAGTTGGAAAAGGTGTACGACAAGCTGGAGCAGAACGGCGACAGCCTCGCGTTGCGCGCCCTGAACACCATCGAGAAGGTTTCCAAGGAAATGAGTTTCGGCTGCAAAGATTGCGGCGATTGCTCGCTGCCGGAGACCGCCTATCTCTGCCCGCGCAAAGCCTGCTCGAAGACCGGTCGCAACGGCCCGTGCGGCGGTTCCAACGATGGCCGGTGCGAACTCGACAACAAAGACTGCCTCTGGGCGCGCGCCTACGACCGGCTTAAATACTACGGCGAACACGAACACATGCTCGACGGCCCCGCCGTCTTCTACAACGCCAGCCTCGAAGGCACATCCTCGTGGGCCAACCTTTTTCGCGGTCGCGATCACCATCACGCCCCTCAACCGGATCCCAAACCCAAGGAATAGCCACCATGTCCCTCCCCGGCCTGACCATCATCGGCGAATCCATCAACGATTCCGTCCCGTCCACCAAGAAACTTTACGAAGCCAACGACATCGCCGGCCTGAAAGAGCTGGCAAAGGCGCAAGACCTCGGCGGGGCCGGGTACATTGACGTCAACGTGGGCAAACGCTCGCCGGAATTTCTCGCGGAGATGGTCCGGCAAGTGCAGAGCGTCACGGCCAAGCCGCTGTCCATTGACACCCCCGACCCGGTCATGGCGGAGGCGGCGTTGAAAGCGTACGACCGGAACCGCGCAGGCGGGAAAATCCCGGTGCTCAACTCCATCTCGCCGTTGCGCACGCAGATGTTTGAGCTGAAGAAAATCGTCCCCTTCAAACCGATTCTCCTCGTCACCGAACGCAACGAGAACAGCACCGGCCAGCCCAACCACACCGCCGAAGAAACGTACGCGACCGCCAAACGGATGCTCGTCGCCGCCGGCCAGCACGGCATCGCCGCGAGCGACTGTATCTTCGACCCCGGCATCTCGCCCATCGGCGCCGATTCCGAAAACCAAGTCCACCGGCTGATGCAATCCATCCGCCTGATCCACGACGACCCGGCGTTCCAGGGCGTCCACATGTCGGTCGGCCTCAGCAATTTCACCGTGATGATCCCGCCGAAACGCGCCGACGGCTCCCCGACAAAAGGCCCGTTGGAAAGCGCGTTCCTGACGCTGGCAATGCCACTCGGCATGGATCACGTCATCGGCTCGGTGAAACGAAAATATGAATTGCTCCCGCCCGACCACCCGGCCATGCTCTGCCTTCAAGACTGCCTGAAACTCGAAGGCTTCGACGTCATCATGCGCGTGCAGGAATACTACTCATGAACCCCGTCCCCTCCGATATCGACATTGCCCGGGCGGCCAAGCTGCTGCCCATCGGCGAGATCGCCCAGAAAGCCGGCGTGCCCGCCGAGCATCTTGATCATTACGGCAAATTCAAGGCGAAGGTCGCGCTCGACTTCTGCCAGCAACGCGCCAGCGCACCCACCGGCAAGCTGATCCTTGTGACGGCCATTTCGCCGACGCCCGCCGGGGAGGGGAAAACGACCACTACCATCGGCCTCGGCGACGCGCTCAACCGGATCGGCAAGCGCGCCATCATGTGCCTGCGCGAACCATCTCTCGGTCCGTGTTTCGGCATCAAAGGCGGCGCGGCCGGTGGCGGCTACGCGCAGGTAGTCCCGATGGAAGACATCAATCTGCATTTTACCGGCGATTTCCACGCCATCGGCACCGCGCACAATCTGCTCAGCGCGATGCTTGACAACCATCTCGTCCAAGGCAACGCGCTGAAGATAGATCTTTGCCGGATCACGTGGAAACGCGTGGTGGATATGAATGATCGCGCGCTGCGCAACATCGTCATCGGTCTCGGCGGCGCGGCGCACGGCATCCCGCGCGAATCAGGGTACGACATCACCGTCGCCTCCGAAGTCATGGCGGTGTTTTGTCTCTCGCAGTCGTTGAAGGAATTGAAGGAACGTCTCGGCCGGATCGTGGTCGGCTACACCTACGATAAAAAGCCGGTCACGGCCGCTGACTTGAAAGCCCACGGCGCAATGACGGTTCTGTTGCGCGACGCGCTGAAGCCGAATCTGGTCCAGACACTGGAGAACAATCCGGTGTTTGTCCACGGCGGCCCCTTCGCCAACATCGCCCACGGCTGCAATAGTGTGCTGGCCACCAAGCTCGCGCTCCGGCAGGCTGATTACACCGTCACCGAAGCCGGTTTTGGCGCGGACCTCGGCGCGGAGAAGTTCCTCGACATCAAATGCCGCGCGGCCGGTCTCAGGCCGGACGCCGTGGTCATCGTCGCCACCGTCCGCGCTCTCAAGATGCACGGCGGCGTGGAGAAAGCCGACCTCAAGACCCCGAACGCCGAGGCGGTCCAACGCGGCTTCGTCAATTTGGAGAAGCATATCGAGAATATCCGGCTCTTCAACCTGCCGGTCGTCGTCGCCATCAACCACTTCGTCGCCGACACCCCCGCAGAACTGGCCGTCGTTCAAGAAGGCTGCCGGAAGTTGGGCGTCCCGGCCATCCCTGCCCGGCATTGGGCGGAAGGCGGTGCCGGGGCCGAAGACCTCGCGCGCGCCGTCGTTCACGTCACCAGCCAGCCCCCGGCCAAGCCCTTCCAGTTCCTCTACACCGACGAAATGACGCTCTGGAACAAAGTCCGCGCCATCGCCCAAAACATTTACGGCGCCAACGACATCATGGCCGACGCCAAAATCCGCGCCAAGTTCCACGACCTGCAGGAAGCCGGGTACGGCCGACTCCCGGTCTGCATGGCGAAAACGCAGTACTCGCTTTCGACCGACCCCGCGTTGCGCGGACGCCCGAAGAACTTCGACGTGCCGATTCGCGACATCAAGCTCAGCGCGGGCGCGGGGTTCGTGGTGGTGCTGACCGGCGATATCATGACGATGCCCGGTCTGCCGAAGATACCGGCCGCCGAAGCCATTGATATCAACGACAAAGGCGAAGTCGTCGGATTATTTTGACGGCACCGCCGCGACGGCTCACGCGGCGTTGTGCTGGTGGCGGATGTCGCGGGCTTCGTAGAGATAGACGATTTCTTCCGCGATGTTGGTGGCGTGATCGCCGATGCGTTCGAGGTTATGGGCGACGCTCATCAGGTTCAACGCGCGCGTGATCGTGGTGGGATCTTCAATCATGAAGCTGGTCAGTTCCCGGTGGAGCTGCTTGTTCAGGAGATCAATCCGGTCGTCCCGCGAGATGACTTCGCGGGCTACCTCCGGCTTCGCATACACGAACGCGTCGAGCGCGTCGTGAATCATGCCGCGCGCGTGCTCGGCCATGCGCGGGATGTCAATCAGCGGCTTCAACAGCGGTTCCTTGTTCAACTCAATGGCCCGGTGGGCAATGTTCACGGCTTGGTCGCCGATGCGTTCCAGCTCGGTGCAGATCTTCATGGACATCGCGACGAACCGCAAGTCGCTGGCCGTTGGTTGGTGCAACGCAAACAGCTTGATGCAGCGGTCATCGATCTCGATTTGCAACTGATCGAGTTTGTTGTCGTACTCGTCGATCTGTCGGGCAAGTTCGTTGTCGCGCTCGACGATCGCCTTCATGGCCTCGACGAGGCTGCGCTCGGTGAGGCTGGCCATGCGGAGCAGTTCGTTTTTCAGCGCGGACAATTCTTGGTCGAGATGGCGTTCCATAATCAGCCGAACCTTCCCGTGACGTAGTCTTCGGTTTGTTTCTTGGAGGGGTTGGTAAACATTTTGTCAGTCTTGTCGTATTCGATCAGCTTGCCGAGATAAAAGAACGCGGTGTAATCGCTGACGCGGGCGGCTTGTTGCATGTTGTGCGTGACGATGATCACGCTGTAGATGCCGCGCAGTTGGTAGATCAATTCCTCCACTTTGCCGGTCGCGATGGGGTCGAGCGCGCTGCACGGCTCGTCCATCAGCAACACTTCTGGTTCGACCGCGATCGCGCGGGCGATGCAGAGCCGTTGCTGTTGGCCGCCGGACATTTGTAAAGCGGACTCATGGAGCCGGTCTTTCACTTCATCCCAGAGCGCGGCGCGCTTCAGGCTGCGTTCGACGGTTTCGTCGAGGATGCTCTTGCGGTTTTCGCCGTCAATGCGCAGCGGATACACCACGTTCTCGTAGATGCTCATCGGGAACGGGTTGGTCTTCTGGAACACCATGCCGGTGCGTTTGCGCAACTCGATGACGTCCACATCCCGATGATAGATGGACGCGCCGTTGAGCAACATGTCGCCGGTGATGCGGACGCTGTCCACGAGATCGTTGAGCCGGTTGATGCAGCGGATCAGAGTGGATTTGCCGCAACCGCTCGGCCCGATCAGCGCCGTGACTTTGCCCTTGGGAAATTTGATCTGGATATCGTGCAACGCCTGCGCCGTGCCGTACCAGAGATTGAAGTCACGGACTTCGAGGACAATCTCCTCATCCGGCAGTGCCGGCGTCGTGGGAGCGTTCGCTTCCGCCGGCTGAGCCGGCAAAGGGGAGACTGCGTGCGTCTTCACTGAAGTCGTTATTGGTCGTTCCAACAAGGCCGCCATAATAGGGTCTCCTTCATCATTCGCAAAGCTTAGAACTGCGCTCCCACGAACCGGCGCCGGAGCCGGTTGCGGATGTAAATGGCGCTCAGGTTCAGCAGCGCGATCAAACCGATCAGCAACAACGTCGTCGTGTACACCATCGGCTTTGCCGCCTCGCTGTTGGGCGACTGGAAGCCCACATCGTAAATATGGAAGCCGAGATGCATGAAGCTGCGGTGAAGATGCACAAACGGCCAGATCCCATCCACCGGCAACTCCGGCGCGAGTTTCACCACGCCGGTAATCATCAACGGCGCGACTTCACCAGCCCCGCGCGCCATCGCCAGAATCAACCCGGTCATCACGCCGGGCATGGCGCGCGGCAACACGATCCGCCGGATTGTCTGCCACTTGCTTGCGCCGCAGGCATAACTGCCTTCGCGCATCGAACTCGGCACGGCGGCGAGCGCTTCTTCCGTCGCCACAATCACCACCGGCACAGTCAGCAAGGCCAACGTCAAGGCCGCCCACAACACACCGCCGGTGCCGAAGGTCGGCGCGGGCAGCCGTTCGGGGTAAAACACGGCGTCAATCGAACCGCCCACGACGTAACAGAAAAATCCAAGTCCGAACACGCCGAACACAATCGAGGGCACTCCGGCGAGGTTGTTCACCGCGATGCGGACGGCGCTGAGCAACGGTCCCTGTTTCGCGTACTCGCGCAGATACAACGCCGCGATCACACCGAACGGCGCGACGGCGAGCGACATGATCAACGTCATCATCACCGTGCCGAAGATCGCCGGCAGCACGCCGCCTTCCGTGTTGGCTTCGCGTGGTTCGTCGGTCAGGAATTCGGCCCACCGGCTGGCATAAACACCGAGCTTGCCGGCCACCGTCAATTGATTGGGCTGGTACGCGCGAACGATGTCGGAGATGCGCAGTTCCTTGGTGCGACCGTTGACATCGCGCAGCAACAACGTGTAGCGGTCATCTTCCGTGCGGATGGTTTGAACGCGGCCGGCGATCTGCGCGTACTCGGCCTGCAAGGCGGCGTCCGGCGCGGCTTGCCGCGCGACTTCCGCCTGATACTCGGGACTGGCCGGACCGTGCCGCATTTCGACCCGGCGGAGTTCGAGCCGGAGTTTCTCGATTTGCGTGTTCACCTTGCCGATGTCGTGTTTATTGATCCGGCGCATCTCGCGGTGGCGGGCGCGTGCCGGGCCGTGCAGTTCGCGAAACTTTGTCGCGGCGTCTGCGGCGTTCCCGGTGATGGCCGCGCCGTCCACGCGCACTTCGTCAATGAACCCGACGAACAATCCCCATTCCTGCCGCTCGAATGTCCACGCGTCGGCCGGGTAAGCGATCTGGGCGATCTCGTGGTGGCTGACCCACGCAAAATGGTCGCCGGTCAATTCGTAGTTGCCGGTGCGCAGCAGCTTGCGCGACGCCATGTTGTTATCGGCGCGGATTTGATCGGCCACAGCCGGCGGGAGTTCGGTGAGCCGGTCGGGATTGATCCGGTAGCGCTCCTGGCGGGTGAGTTCGCCGAGAAATTGCTTGCCATCGGTCGTCGTGACTTGGGCCAGTGGTTTGGGCCAGAACGTCAGCGTGCCGTTGAAGATGACCAACGCGAGCAGCCCGGAAATCATCAACGTCGCCAACACCAGTCCGCCGCCGGTCAGCCAGACCATCGGTTCGCCGCGCGCGGTGAGATTGGTGCGGCGCTTTTGTTGTGGGTTGGCCCGGTTCATAATTGAAACGCCCGTTTGCGGAATCGTTGGCGGATGATTTCCGCTGCTGTGTTGATCACGAAAGTCATGACGAACAACGTCAACGCCGCGAGGAACAACATCCGGTAGAGCGAACTGTCCCGCACCGCTTCCGGTAATTCGACGGCGATATTGGCGGAGAGCGCGCGCAGCCCGCTGAAAATGTTCACATCCATCACCGGCGTATTGCCGGCGGCCATCACCACGATCATCGTCTCGCCGA
>CAZJCX010000016.1:0-4181 GCA_964544425.1 uncultured Verrucomicrobiota bacterium | reverse complement strand
CGCCGCAACCCAGCGACGCCGACCGCAGATGCTCCGGCACACTCGCCAGCGCATCTTCGGAAATGGTGTAAATGATCGGGATCACGGCAAACCCCATCACGAACCCGACCACGAACGTATTGCGTTGGACGTAGGTGCCCAGCAACGCGCCCCGGGGATCGAGCCCCAATTGATTCAACGTCAGACCGATCAACCACGCGAGGCCGGTGGTGAGGGACAGCAGGAGCACCAGTTTGCCCAACTCGATGACCCCGGTCTGCCAGCGGTTGAGATGGGCGACCGCGCCGTTGCCGCGATTCTGCAACCGGCGCAGGGTCCACGCCACCACCACGAGCACCACCGGCCAAGCCAACGCCGCCAGCGCCGGGGTGCCGCTGCCTACCCGGCCATCGAGCCACCCGCGAAAATCACCCGCAAACAACCACCGCTCCAGGCCGCTCGCCGCACTCCGCGCCCCCGCCACCGCGACAAAGATCAACCCGAGCAACATCAAAAACTGCGGCCACCCGGAGTAACGCACGATGATGCGTTGGGGCAACATCTGCCAGAGATAGCCAAACGCCAGAATCGTCAACGGAATGAACACGAACGCCGTCAGCACGGCCATGATCCATGTCTCCACAATCGGCGCGAGCACGAGGGCCGCGACGAACCCGAGCACGACGCTGGGCAGCGACGCCATGGTTTCAATCGCGGATTTGATCGGGGCGCGCATCTTTTTTTCGAGGAACTGCGACGTGTAGATCGCGGCCAACAACGCCAGCGGCACCGCGAACATCAGCGAGTAGAACGTGGCCTTGAGCGTGCCAAAAATCAGCGGGACCAAACTGAACTTAGGCTCAAAATCATCCGTGCCGCTGGCCGATTGCCAGGTGAAGCCGGCTTCCTGGTAGCCTTCGTACCAGACCTTGCCGAAGATCGTCTGCCACGTCGTTTCGGGATGCGGGTTGTGCAATCCCCACACCCACGCCTGCCCGGTCGCATCCACCGCAAAAATCCCGTCCGTCTTCGGGGTCATTTGGAGAAAACGAACGTCGCCGCCCGTCGTCACCCGGCCGAGCACCTGATCGCTGGTCATGTGCCGCAGAAAAATTTCCCCCGCGGTGGTGCCGGTCAGGAAACATTTGTCGCGCGAGGAAAACGCGGTGATTGGCGTCGGCGCGGTGTGCGGGGCCAATTGGTGGGCCGGGACGAGTTGATAGCCGTCCAACGTCCGGGTTTGCGGGCGCTCGACGCGGAACCAGGCCGTGACACCGCCGGTCGAGTCGCCGACGATGATGGATTGGTCGCCGAACATGAAGCGGAAGCTGGTGAGCTCGGCGCCGGGACCGGGAGTCACTTCCACCACTTCCGCGATGGTCGGCTCCGTGATCTGGCGCAGGTCGTAACGGTGCACGGTGCCGGTGCGCCACGCCAAATAGACCTGATCACCCTGATCGCTTTGCAGCAGATAATCGGGCGGCGTCGCGGCGGGGGTGAAAGGCAACTCGTGTTTGCTGACGCGCAACGTGGTCTTGCCGGTCACGACATTCTGACGGCGGGTGACTTCGTCCCAGATCAATTTGTTGTCGCCGGTCAGGACGGTGAAGACTTCGCGGTTCCGGCCCACCTTGTAATCGAGCAAGCGGATCGGCACGCCCGGTGTGCCGACTTGAACGGGATCTTCCATTTTGGCGACCAGACCTTCGGGCGTGAAATCAATCGTGCCCAGACGCGTGGTGCCGTCGGCAAACCCAAACGCGACGTGGCCGTGGCGGACGGTGCGGGCAAACGTGGTGATGGCGGGTGTCGCGGGAAGCAATTGCCGCTGCTCGCGGGTGGCCCCGGTCTTGGCGTCGAAAATCGTGAGTTGGCCGGTGCGGTCGAGATACAAGCCGGTTGCTTTGTATTCGTCGAGTTCCACGAACAGAACGGACGCCAACTCGGCCGGTGGCAGCAGGGGATAGTGAATTGGATCGGAAATTTTGGCGCCGCGAAAGAGCGGGATGACCACACTGACCAGATAGACCATGATGCCGAGCACCGCGACGATGACCATCAGCCCGCCGGCGGTGATAATGCCGGTGGTCAGCCGGTCCACGAGACGAACCGCCGGGCTGGTTTTGCGCCGGTAACCTTGGAGCGGCGCGGCGGGCGGCGGTGGAGTGAGGGTGGCCATGGCAAATACTACACCGGGCCGGGGGATCGCCCCCGGCCCGGTGAGTGATGGAACAAATTAACGAGCGGCCGGGATTATTGCAGCCCTAATTTGCGGCGTTCCTCCGTCGCGATGGTGTTCGGAATCGGAATGTAGCCATCTTTGATAACGGCTTCCTGGCCTTCCTTGGTGAGGGCAAAGCGCGCCAACTCGCCGCGGAGCGGATCGAGCCGTTCGCCGGGCTTCTTGTTCACATAAACCAAGAGGAACCGGGCGATCGGGTAGTCACCGGAGTAGATGGATTCCGCGTTGGGTTCGTGAGCTTGTTCACCTTCTTTGTGGGCGAGCGGCACGAACCGCACATCCGCCGTCTTGTAGCCGATGCCGGAGTAGCCGATGCCATATTTATCCGAGGCGATGCCTTGGACGACCGCGCTGGAGCCGGGTTGTTCTTTGACGGAGTCTTTGTAATCGCCCTTGAACAGCGCGACTTCCTTGAAGAATCCGTAGGTGCCCGAGGCGCTGTTGCGGCCGTAGATGCTGATCGGTTTATCCGCCCACTCGCCGGTCAGGCCCAGGTCGCCCCAAGTCTTGAGATCCTTGGCGAAACCGCCTCGGCGGGTCTTGGAGAAGATCGCATCCACTTGCTGCAACGTCAGGCTGGCGATCGGGTTGTCCTTGTGGACATAGACCGCGATGCCGTCAAACGCGACGCGGATCGGGGTCGGCTTGTAGCTGTACCGCTTCTCGAACGCGTCCAACTCGGAGTCGCGCATCGGGCGGCTCATCGGGCCGAAGTGCGCGGTGCCGGCGGTCAGCGCCACAGGCGCGGTACCGGAGCCTTTGCCTTCGATCTCGACTTTGACGTTGGGATAAAACTTGTTGAAGCCTTCGGCCCACAACGTCATCAAGTTGATCATGGTATCGGAGCCGACGCTCTTGAGGTTGCCGGACACGCCGCTGATCGGGGTGTACGTGGGCAGTTCAGCGTCCACGCTCGCGGCGGCGTGGAGATTCACGGAAGCCGACAGCGCAACGGCTGTGGCGAGACTTTTGATCCAGTTGATTTTCATATTGGTTAGTTCTCCTATAGGCAATTGGAACGGCTGAATGTTACGATGCAGTTACTATCACGTGCCGGCCTTGGTAATTTCTTCCGGGGTCAGAACTTGAACACGCTGTCCATTTGGACTCGCAGCAATTCCTCCCCGGCCTGAGGAGCGCTGACATTGTGCCCGCTGTTAGGCCGGTTGCTGATCTTCTCGCTCACGAATGCGGCAATTCCCAACTGCCACCACTCCTGGAGGTTGTACGATGCCTTGATGACGTGTCCTTTGCGGTCGGTCCCGCCGTTGCCCCAGTCGGAATCCGTCAGCGCATCAAACACTGCATCCGCCTCCAGATATTTATATTGATAGGCAATCTGCCACTCGCCTTTCTTGCGGTTGCTGCCAAAGGCCACTTGCCCCGTCCAGCCCTCGGTCTGATCGGGCGCGATGTTCGTGGTCGCCCCCGCCAACGTCTCATACGCATTGGCCAGGTTCTTCACATACTCACCGCTGAACGTCACGACGGCCGGGGTGCCGAGGAACGGTTTTGGTGAGACCTGCCACGCCACGTCGCCGCGCACCGTGACCACTTCAAAGTCCGCGAGGAAATTCGTGGTCGTGCCGAACGCTCGCACCGAGTTGCCCAGATTGGGCGACCGGGTGGTCAGCGAGTTCGTTTCAATGTTGTGCGTCCAGAAGAAGCCCCCAGCCACCCGCGCGCGCACCACCGGCTTCTTCGGATCCTTGCCGAACTTGAAGTCACCGCCGCCCTGCACGTCGAAGACGAATCCGTCCCCGTCGGCCGACCGGCTGATCTCGCTGGCGGCGTATTGGCCGGCGTTGAGGAACAGCGCGTGACGTCTGTCCTCCCCGAACTTCCACGTCAACTGCTCCGCCACGCCTTCCGGCGTCACATCGCCGTCATAAACCATCGGCGAGTTGAAGCTCGGCTGCCAGATCGGATTATTCATCTTACCGCCGGTAACCGCGATCCA
>CAZJCX010000015.1:27977-30817 GCA_964544425.1 uncultured Verrucomicrobiota bacterium | reverse complement strand
TCAATCACATTTCAACCATTTCCGGAATCAAAAAGTGACTTTCCAAACACGCTCTCAGTGCCTCTGTGGTGAGTTTTGGGTCGTTTCCCATTTTGTGGAGGCTTGCCAATAGGGGGGCGAAATGCGAATCTCGCGGCGATTTCCCATGAGTAATTTAGACATCAAACGCATTGTCGCTGAGCGGTTGGGCGAGAATTATCAATTGCATGAGAAGTATGTGAACCCGACTTTTGTGAAGGTCTTGCGGACGATCGGGTTCGACAAGGTGTACGCCAAGGGGAAGGGGGCTTATCTCTGGGACAAGGAGGGCAACCGGTACCTCGATATGCTCAGCGGGTTTGGCGTGTTCGGCATCGGACGGAACCATCCGGGCGTGGCGCAGGTCATCCGCGACGTGCTCGACCTCGATCTGTCAAACATGGTGCAGATGGATTGTTCGTTTCTGAGCGGGTTGTTGGCGGAGGCGCTGGTGAAACATTGCCCGCCGCACTTGAACGCGGTCTTTTTTACGAACTCCGGTACAGAATCGGTCGAAGCGGCTTTGAAATTTGCCCGCGCAGCTACCGGGCGCAGCAAGTTCGCGTATCTCGATCACGGCTGGCACGGGTTGTCGATGGGGTCGCTCTCGATCATGGGCAACGACGAGTTCCGGGAGGGTTTCGGTGATTTGCTCGAGGGCGTGCAGGTGCCGTACGGCGATTTGGAGGCGCTCGACCGGGCGTTGAGCAAGCGCGATGTGGCGGTGTTCGCGGTGGAATGTATCCAAGGCAAGGGCGTGCGGTTGCCGGATGACAAATTCCTGCCGGCGGCGCAGGAGATTTGCCGGAAGTACGGGACGTTGTTTTTCTGCGACGAGGTGCAGACGGCGTACGGTCGGACCGGGAAGTTCTTCGCGTTCCAGCACTGGGGGTTGGAGCCGGACTTGGTTTCCACGAGCAAGGCGCTGAGCGGCGGTTATGTGCCGGTCGGGGCGATGATCACGCGGCGGGAGATTTACCAGAGGGTGTATCACCGGATGGATCGGTGCTTTGTGCATTCATCGAGCTTCGGCCGCAACAACCTCGGCATGGCGGTGGGCTTGGCGACGTTGCACATCCTCGACGAGGAGAAACTCATCGAGCGGTGCGCGGTGCAGGGCGAGAAATTGATGGCCGCGATCAACGGGCTGAAGGCGAAGCATGAAGTCTTGCTCGAAGCGCGCGGCAAGGGGTTGATGGTCGGGATCGAGTTTCAGGAACCGCGGAGCCTGAAGCTCAAGATGGCGTGGAAGATGATCCACGCGGCGAACGACGGGTTGTTCGCGCAGATGATCGTGATGCCATTATTGCAGAAGCACCGGATCATCACGCAGGTCAGCGGCAACCACGGCGATGTGATTCGCGTGCTCCCGCCGTTTGTGATTTCGGACGAGGACATCCGGTATTTCGTCAGCGCGCTGGACGACGTGCTCAGCGACTGTCACAAGTTGCCGGGGCCGATGTGGGATCTCGGCGCGAACCTCGTGAAGGCCGCGTTGGCCAACAAGAGCGGGACACGCGAACCAGTCGCCGCCAGCCGGTAGGCCAGCGGGACGGCTCATATCATGCGAGAGCGTTTCTTTCGGCTGTTGGGCGAGGCGGTCTGCCGCTGGCCGCGGTGGATGGCCGGGCTGGCGCTGCTGACGGTGGTGCTGGCGGGCGGGTACGCGTACCGGCACCTCGACTTCAAAACGAGCCGGTCGGACTTGATCGGGCGCGACAGCGAGTACTGGCGGTTGTACAGCGAGTACGCGCACGAGTTCCGCGCGGAGGAAGACTACCTCGTCGTCGTCGAAAGCGACCAGCCCGCGCGCAACCGGGCGGCGGTGGACGCGCTCACGCAGGCGTTGCTGGCCCCGGCCAACAACCCGCATCCGGCCGACTCCAAGCGCGCGCAGGCGTTCGAGCCGGTGGATGTGTTTGACCGGGTGGATTACCAGCAGTTGGAGCCGTGGTTTCTTTATTACCTGCCGGCCACGGACCTGGTCCAGATCCGCGATTCGATCCGCGACTTCAACCAACTCGTCGCGATTCTCCAGCACGAACCCCGGTTGGCGACGTTTCTGGGTTCGATGAACCAGATGCTCGGCCAGATGGCGTTGGCTGGGGAGTCCGAGCGGCGGGCGATGGAAGCGTTCCTGCCGACGGTGACCGGCATCGTGCGCCAGTTGGGCGAGTTCGAGATGGCGGCAGACAAGTGGCCGTTGCTGTCGCCGTGGGCGAATGCGTTTTTCAGCGAGGAGATGGTCGGCGAGGCGGAAGCGCAGATGAAGTGGCAGGGCTACCACGTCTTCAAGAACGGCCAGATGTACGTCATCATCATCCACCCGCGGTTGACCGGGCAGATGGCCGGCCCGGACCATCACGCGGCGACGATCCCGAAGATCCGCCGGATCATGGATGAGGTACGCCCGCAATTCCCGGATGTCCGCATCACGTTGACCGGCGAACCGGTGCTGGACACGGACGAAATGGTCGTCTCGGAACGCGATGCGATCCGGTCGTCCGTGGTGACGATCATCCTGATCGGGATCATCATCTTGGCCGGGTTCCGCGACTGGTTGCGGATGCTGCTATCGTTGTTCTGTCTGGTTCAAGTGATCGTGTTGAGCATGGGCTACACGACGTTGGTGGTCGGACACCTGAACATCATCACGATCACGTTCGCGGTGATGATCCTCGGGCTGGGCGAAGACCTCGGCGTCCAGTTCATTTCCCGGTTCGAGGAGGAACTCCAGAAGAGCGCCGACCGGTTTACCGCCGTGCGCAGCGCGTTGGTGACGGCCGGGCCGAGTATCGTGACGGCGGGCGTGACGAACGCGG
>CAZJCX010000015.1:27348-27958 GCA_964544425.1 uncultured Verrucomicrobiota bacterium | reverse complement strand
GGCGTTTTTCGCGATGGCGCTGAGCGGATTCCGCGGCGTGACGGAACTCGGCATCATTGCCGGGGGCGGGATGTTGCTGGCGACCGTGGCGATGATCATCCTGCTGCCGGCCTGGATCATCGCCGTGCGCCGCCGGCAGGAACCGACGCCGACGTTGGCGAAAGCGCAGGTGTCGGCGGTCGAGGCCGTTGTCTTGCGACGGCCGCACGTGACGATTCTCATCGGGGTCCTGCTCACGGTCGGGGCCGGGGCGCTGGCGTGGCGGGCGCAATTTGATTACAATGTGTTGAACCTCCAATCGCGCGGCCTCGAATCGGTCGAGACTGAACTTCGGTTGCTCCAGGCGGATGCCGAATCCACGATCTACGCGGCCGTGGTGACACGCTGCCGGAAACGCGCCGGTTGCAGCACGAGTTGGCGCAGCTGCCGGCCGTCTCCTCGGTGCATAGCATCGCGGAGCTCATTCCGGAAGATCAGGACGCCAAAGCGCCGATCATCCGCGAAATCCGCCAGCGCGTCGGTGACGTGACGTTCGCACCGGGCGAGTTCCAGACGGACGACGTGACGAGCGTGCAACGTGCGTTGCAATCGTTGCGGATCCGCGCGAGCC
>CAZJCX010000015.1:23272-27338 GCA_964544425.1 uncultured Verrucomicrobiota bacterium | reverse complement strand
GGAACGCCAGGCGCGTGAGCGCGGCGACACCGCGGCGACGAAGGCGTTCGAGCCGTTGGTGGCGGCCACGACGTCCGCGCGCGAACAACTGGCGGCGTTGCCGCCGGCAGACGCCAGGCGGGCGTTGGGCGCGTATGAACGGCGGTTCTTCGAGGATTTGCAGGCGCAGTTGGGATTACTTGGCAAACAGGCTGACCGGCCGATGACGGTGGAGGATGTGCCGCCGGATTTACGGCGTGTGCTCGTGGGCAAGACCGGCAAGTTTCTCATTCGGGTGTTCCCGCGCGACAACATCTGGGAGCGCGAGCCGTTGGAGAAATTTATCCGGGAAGTCCATGCCGTTGCGCCGCAGGCGACCGGCACGCCGCGCGGGTTGTATGAGTTCGTGGACATCCTGCAGAAGGGCTACATCAAGGCGGCGCTCTGGGCGTTCCTCGTGATCGCGATCATGGTGCTGGTGGATTTACGCGGCTTATTCGCGACCGTCCTGACGCTGCTGCCGATTGTGGTGGGCACGGTTTGGATGATTGGCGCGATGGTGCTCTTCGGCATTCCCTTCAACCCGGCCAACATTCTCACCTTGCCGCTGATGGTGGGCATCGGTGTCGCCTACGGCATCTACATCGTCCGCCGCTACCGGGAAGATGGCGAACCGACCTTCTTCGGCAAGAGCACCGGGCGCGCGGTGATGCTCAGCGCGCTCACGTCGGTCATCGCGTTCGCCAGCCTGCTCATCGGCGCCCATCGGGGCATCGGCAGCCTCGGCCTCGTCATGGCGATTGGCGTCACCGCCTGCCTGGTCGCGGCGCTCTTGTTACTGCCCGCCCTGCTGGAACTGGCCCGCCGGTACGGCTGGAAAGTGTGAGACGGGGGCCGTGGAGCCGCCTCACGGGCGGAAAGACCACTTGTCGCTTTGACCGAAGAAGGCGATGGGATTGCGGAAGACGAGTTGCTCGATCAGGTCGCGCGGCAGGTTGCGGCGGAGCAGTTCGCGGACAAGTTTCGGGACGTTGAGCGGATCGGATGGCCCCCAATCGCAGGCGCTGTTGACGAGCAAACGCTCCACACCGTATTGCTCGACGATGTTGGCGGCGCGCTCGACGCTGAGCTTGGTGACCGGGTAGATGCTCATGCCGCGCCAGTACTTCGTGCCGGCATACAGCGGCATGGTTTCCTCGGTGTTGTGATCGAGCAGAATCCGGTCGGGATTCATCTGCTCCTCGGCGACGACTCGCAACGTTCGTTCGGCGCCCTGCTTTTTGAACTGGTGCGGCAGATGGACGAGGACCGGCATGTCAAACTTCTTCGCGAGCTTGAGTTGCGCGCGGATGGCCGCCTCCTCTTCGTCGGTCTGCCGGTCGAACCCGATTTCGCCGATGGCGACGACGGTTTCGCGGCGGCAAAACTTCTCGACCACCGGCAACACGTCCTTCGTCAGCGGCACGTTGTTGGCCTCGCGCGGGTTCATCGCAATGCAGGTGAAATGCTCGATGCCGTAATTTTTGGCGCGCTGCGTTTCCCACGTGATCATCAACTCGAAGTAATCCACAAACGTCCCGGCATTCGTGCGCGGCGACCCCAGCCAGAACGCAGGCTCGACAATCGCCTCGATGCCGGCGAGCGCCATCCGCTCGTAGTCGTCCGTAACCCGGGCGATCATGTGCGCGTGTGGTTCGATGATTCTCATGCCGGTGACTCCAGTTTGCGTAGATAATCGAACGTGTAAATGCCCGACGCATGACCATGGCCCCACGTCGGTTGAATCGCATAGCCGCCGACGTATTGCCACCCGCGCAACTCAAAGCTGGCCGGGGAATAGTTCTGCGGCAACGGCGCGGCGGCCACGAGGATGTTGGCCTCCCCCTTGCAGGCCGCGCAGGGACACGCTTGCCGGAGGCGCGCCAACTCCACGAGCGTGTCGGCCCCATCGTCCCACGCAATCGCGAGGAGGCTGTTGACAGTGTCAATCCGCGTCGGCTTTATCACACCACCCATCGTAGAGAGCCGCGCCGCGCTTGGCAAGCGCGGCCACAACGCACCGGGAACGCCCGGCCCGTCGGGCGCGCTACTCTATCGCGAAGCTGGCGCTGACGACCGCAGTCACTTTCTTCTCCCGTGATGCGGTGTCGTTCACGCCATAGTCACTGACGTCCGTGGATGTGACCGGGGTGATCTGGAAAACACCCATCCGCGCCGACCGCAACAGGCCGATCCGATTGCCGGCCGCCCGCGCCATTTGCTCGGCGCGTTGCCGCGCATTCTCCGTCGCCCGCGCGAGCATCTCCACCTTCAGCCCGTCCAAGTTCCGGTAGAAATACGCCGGCGCGGCGGAGGTGATCTCGATCCCCCGTTCAATGAGCCCGGTCACCTCCCGCGAAATCCGCGTCATCCCGGCCACGTTCTGTGAGTTGACCTCCACCGTCTGGCTCAGTGCATACTCCAGAGCCTCATTGGTATCATTGCCGAACTGGTCTTTCCGATAGCGTCGCTGGAGACCGACTTGATAGACGGTCAGTTCGGTCTCCGGTACGCCTTGTTCGAGCAGGTGCTGCTTCAGCGCGCCGAAATGCGCGGTGAGTTGCTGCGACGCTTTCGCGAGGTCTGGATCGCGGACGGCCACCGTCGCACTCCAACTGATCGAGTCGCTCGTGACCTGTTGATTGGCCGAGCCGGTCACCGTGATGACCTCCTTGGTCAATCGCGTCACGCGGATGAACGCTTGCGCGAGGATGACGCTCGCCCCAATGGTGGCGGCGCCGATGCAAACGCCGAGAATGATGATCTGTGAATTGCGCAGAATGCGGGTGTCCATACAAAGCTCCGTGCTTCTGAATGTGACCGGGCCGCGCGCTGAGAAACGCGGACACTCCACGCCCCCGCATGGTGACCGGCTCCGGCGGGAGAAGCGCCGCCGGGAACTACCTCCTTGTGGTTCGCCTGTACCACCGGGTGACGCGGGCGTCAAATGGATTGGCGCGCCTCTGCTCCGGCTGCAGCCGCGAGCACAGTCGGAGCGGTCTCAAAAGAAGCCCTCGCGTTGCTTTCCGCGAGGGTCTCAGCTTACGAGGAGGCTGGGTGGGATGGTTGGCGACGAATTGACGGGGTGGTCGTCGCGCGAAGCAGGTGAGTTGTCGCCAAACCGCGTGGCGGCCGGGTGACGATGCGGTCGCAGTTTGGAAAAATTAACCCCTCCCCGCTTTCACGGGGAGGGGTTCAGCTTCCGACGGGATGAGGTAGGACTTTGGCAACGGTGCGCAGGAGATTGCGAGCCCTCGCTCGCAGCACCGTCGCGCGCAGCGGGAGTGAGCAAACCATTCGTTGTGCCATGCGATGAGAATGTCATGTTTGCGCGGGGATTTCGTGCGGCGCGACGGGCTGGTGGTGCAGTAAGTTGGGCAAGGTGGTCAATCGGTAACAGCATCAACTACAAACCCGGTGGACCGAGCGTCCCCGCGAGGATCACTTTCCGCTTGCGGGTACACTCGCTCCACCGTCACCGCAGTTTGGCCGCCGTTCCGGGGGCAGATTGGCGGGCGTGTCAGGCGGCGCAGGCCGGCGCGGCGAGCGGGTGCTTGACGTTTACCGGGGGGGGCGAGACAATGCCGGGGCGGTGCCTGAATGGCAGCCCAATACAATATCAAGGTTCAGTATGCGGCTTGGATGGCGGTTTGCACGCTGGCGACCGTCGTGGTGCTGACGGGGGTGCATCTGCGGCAGGAACTACGCGTGCGCGAAGCCGGAATGCGGGCGCGGGCGGATTTGACGGCCAAAGCGTTGGCGAAGGCCGCCGAACCGGCGATGGCGTCCAACGACGTCGGCTGGGTGGCGGGGTTGGTGGCGACCATCGTCGCGGACGAGGAGATCTATCACACGCGCATCGTCGGCACCGACGGGAAGTCGTTTTACCGGCCGTGGCAGGAGCGGGATACCGGCGGTTTGATTATGGTGCAGGCACCGGTGCTGCGCGGCACGAACGCCGTGGGGACGGTGGAAGTGGGGATCGGGCAGGCGTCCTTGAGCGAGGGGTTGATGCGGACGGTGCTGGGGCATTTGGTGGTGGGGCTGC
>CAZJCX010000015.1:19450-23262 GCA_964544425.1 uncultured Verrucomicrobiota bacterium | reverse complement strand
GGTGGGCGCGGCGGTGGGGGCGGCCGTTTACGCATCCCGGCCTGTGCGGGAATCCTTGCGGGAGTTGCTGCACTACGTGAAACGGGTGGCGGCGGGCGAAGCCAAAGGTGAACGGTTGGAAAGCGATCTGGCGGAGGTGGAACAGGTCAGCTCCCTGCTGAACAGTCTGGTGGCCAGCGTGCAGGAGGCGCAGGCGAAACTGGGGCGCGCGCAGCGGGAATTGAAGGCGGCGCAAAAGGAAATGGACGAGTACACGTACGTGATCAGTCACGACCTGAAGGAGCCGCTGCGCGGGATCGAGGCGTTCAGTAAATTCCTGATCGAGGATTACCGGGACAAGTTGGATGACGACGGGAAGCATCACATTGATGTGATTCGCAATTCGGCGTTGCGGATGCAGCGGTTGATCAACGATCTGTTGAAGTTCTCGCGGCTCGGCCAGCAGAAAAGCCCGCTCGCGCCGGTCGGGTTGAACGCGATGTTGCTGCACGTGAAGTTAAATCTCCAGTACGCGCTCGATCAGAAAAAGGTCGAGCTGCATATCGAGAAACTGCCGACGGTGGTGTGCGATGCGACAGCGATGACGGAGGTGTTCCACAATTTGATTTCCAATGCGGTCAAATACTGCGACAAACCCCATCCGATTGTGGAAGTGGGCTGCCAAGAGCAGGTCAACCCCGAAACGAACAAGCCGGAATACCGCTTCCACGTCCGCGACAACGGGCCGGGCATCAAGCCGGAGTATTACGAGAAGATTTTTCAGTTGTTCCAACGCCTGCACCGGGATGATGAAGGCACCGGCATTGGGCTGACGATTGTGAAGCGCGTCGTGGAATGGCACGGAGGACGGATCTGGGTGGAGAGCGCGGTGAGCCAGGGCACCACGTTTTATTTTACGCTGCCGAAGTACGCGGAGACAAAGCCGGCCGGGCCGGCCACCGAAGTCGCGCTGCCGGCCGCGAAGGGAGAACGACAACTTGCAACGAGCGTTTGATATTTTATTGGTGGAAGACAATCCGGCCGACGTGGAGATCACCGTCGAGGCGTTTCGCCGCACGCGCGGCGGAGCGCGCCTGCACGTCTGCCGCGACGGCGAGGAGGCCGTGGATTATCTCCAGCAACGCGGCCGGTACGCCAACCCGGACTCGGCGCCCCGGCCCGATTTGATCCTGCTGGATTTGAACCTGCCGGGCAAAAGCGGCTTGGAAGTCCTCCAACTGATCAAGCAGGCAGCCCAGTTGAAAAGCATTCCGGTGGTGGTGCTGACCACGTCCGACCGGGATGAAGACGTGACCCGCTGCTACTTGCACGGCACGAACAGTTACCTCACCAAACCGGTGCAGTTCGACGATTGCCTCAAACTCGTCGGCGACATCCAACAATACTGGCTGCACGTCTCCACGCTTCCGCCGCGATGAGCCTGACCAGCCGCATCCCGTTGTTGATCGTCGAGGACAATCCGATGTACGCGGAAATCCTCCAACGCCTGCTGCCCACGCTCGGCACCGAGTTGCGCTTTCAGGTCAAGTGGGTGGACACCGCGGAAAAAGCGCTCGCCGAACTCGACCGACTCCCGCATGAGTTGATGTTGCTCGACTACAAACTGCCGGGCGCGGACGGCCTCGCGGTGCTCGCGCAAGTCCGCAGCCTGCCGGCCGAGAAGCAACCGGCGGTCATCATGCTCACCGGCATGGGCAACGAGGCCGTCGCCGTCGAAGCCATGAAAGCCGGGGCGAAGGACTACCTCGCCAAAGACCATCTCGATGTGCCGTCGCTGTTGCGCGCCATCACCAGCGCGCTCGAACGCAAACGCCTTGAATCCCAAGTCACCCGCTACACCCGCGAACTGCGCGAAAAGAACGAACAAATGCGGGCGGACCTGCTCATCGCCGGTGAAATCCAACAAGCCCTCCTGCCGCTCCACTTCCCGCCCTTCCCGCCCGGCGCAAACGAGGCTGACAGCGCGTTGCGCTTCATCCGCCGCTACCTGCCGACCGGCAGCGTGGGCGGCGATTTCTTCGACGTATTCCCCATCTCTCCAACACGCGCCGGGGTGTTTCTCTGCGACGTGATGGGGCACGGCGTCCGCGCCGCGCTCGTCACCGCCATCATCCGCGCCTTGGTCGAAGAACATCACTCGCTGACCGGTGAACCGAGCCGGTTCCTCGCCACCATCAACCGCCGGTTGCTGGCGATCCTGAAGCAGACCCGGATGCCGATGTTCGCCTCCGGTTTTTATCTCATCGCCGATCTGGCGACGGCGCAAATCCACTTCGCCAACGCGGGTCATCCGGCCCCCCTGCTGTTGCGGCGGCGCACCCATGTCCTGCACCCGCTCGCCGGCAAAGAGTTCACGCCCGGCCCCGCGCTCGGCGTTTTCGAGGACTCGACCTACCCCATGTACACCCTGCCCGTCGCGGCGCAGGATTTGATCGTGCTCTACACCGATGGCTTGTTCGAGGTCGAGGGCGCTGACGGCGAGCTGTACGGTCCCGACCGGCTTCGCACGGCATTCCACGACCGGCTGGCGCTGCCGGCGGATCAACTGTTCGATGAAATCCTCGCCGACGTCACCCGGTTCAGCGCGGGCCGCGGGTTCGCCGACGATGTCTGTTTACTCGGGCTGGACGTACACCGCGTGGGGTTGTGATGCCGGCCGCGCCGATCCCGCTTTTGGTGGTGGACGACAACGAACAGTTCGCCGCGCTGCTGTTCAGTTTGCTCGACGCGATGCAGCCCGAGCTGACCTTCGCCCCGCGTTGGGTGGACACTGCCGCCAAAGCGCGCGCCGAACTCGCCCGGCATCCGTACGAGTTGATCCTCCTCGACAACAAACTACCGGGCGCCGACGGTTTGGATCTGCTCGTGGAGATCGCCCAGTTGCCGCCCGACCACCAGCCCGCCGTCATCATGCTCACCGCGACTGGCAACGAGTCCGTGGCTGTTCAAGCCATAAAACGCGGCGCGAAGGATTATCTCTCCAAACTCGACCTCGAACTACCGGCGCTGACCCGCGCCATCACCGGCGCGCTCGAACGCCGCCGCCTCGAACAGGAAGTCCGCGCCAAAACGGACCATCTCGCCGCCGACCTCCATCTCGCCCGCGAAGTCCAAGAGGCGTTTCTCCCGCAACACTACCCGGTATTTCCCTACGACCGTTTGCAATTCTGTCACCGCTACCTCCCCACCACGGAGGTCGGCGGTGATTTCCTGGATGTTTGGAAACTCTCCGATACCGAGGCCGGCATTTTGATTGCCGACGTGATGGGACACGGCCTGCGCGCCGCGCTTGTCACCGCGATTCTGCGCGGCTTGGTCGAAGAATTGTTGCCGCTGGCGCGCGAACCCGGTCGGTTCCTCAGCGAAATCAACCGCGGCCTGCACGGCATTCTCCAACAAACCCGGCACCCCCTCTTCACCTCCGCGTGTTACGCCGTCGCCGATATTGGCCGCGCGGAACTCCGGTACGCCAACGCGGGCCATCCCAGCCCGCTCCACATTCGCCGCCAAACCGGTCACGTTGGCTCCCTGCCCTTCCCCGCGCCGGGCACCGGCCCGGCGCTCGCGCTCTTACCGGACTCCACCTACCCCGCCCACACCACCGGACTGGCCGCCAATGACCTGCTGGTGTTTTACACCGACGGTCTGTTTGAAGTGCCGGGTGCCGGGCGCGATCAGTTTGGGGAAGACCGGTTGCGGGCCGCATTTCACCGTCACCACCACCGGCAAGCCGATGACTTGTTCGCGCATGTCATCGCCGAGATCCAAAAGTTCTCCCCCACCGGCCAATTCGCCGACGACGTCTGCCTGCT
>CAZJCX010000015.1:17516-19440 GCA_964544425.1 uncultured Verrucomicrobiota bacterium | reverse complement strand
GAGGTCCAGGGAATCACAGCGGCGGTCGCGTAACGCGATCAGTCCGCCAACTGGCCGCCCAGAAAGGCGTCGTACGAGGCGAGGTCGAGCATCCCGTGGCCGCAGAGGTTGAAGAGAATGACTTTCTTGCGCCCTTCCTCACGAGCGTTCACGGCCTCGTCAATCGCGCACCGGATCGCGTGTGACGGCTCGGGCGCGGGCACAATCCCCTCCGTGCGCGCGAAGAGCACCGCCGCCTCAAACACTTTCGACTGGGCATAAGCCACCGCTTCGCACAAGCCGAGATCGTGGACGTGACTGACCGTCGGCGCCATGCCGTGATAACGCAGTCCCCCGGCGTGAATCTTCGGCGGAATGAAATCGTGGCCAAGCGTATGCATCCACAACAACGGCGTCGTCTGCGCCGTGTCGCCAAAGTCGTACCGCAGTTCGCCCTTGGTCAACGAAGCGCACACACTCGGTTCGACGGCGATGATCCGGTAGTGCTTGTTCTCGACGAGCTTCTGCCGCACGAACGGAAACGCCACGCCCGCGAAGTTGCTGCCGCCGCCGACGCAACCAATCACGATGTCCGGCTCCTCACCGGCCAGTTCCATCTGCCGGATCGCTTCCTGCCCGATGACCGTCTGGTGCAGGCAGACGTGATTCAGCACACTGCCGAGCGCGTATTTGGTGTGCGGCGTTTTCAACGTGTCTTCGATCGCCTCGCTGATTGCGATACCCAGGCTGCCGGGGCAGTCGGGATCATCCTGCAAGAGTTTGCGGCCATATTCCGTCTGATCGCTCGGGCTGGGGAACACCGTCGCGCCCCACGCCTGCATCATCAACTTCCGGTACGGCTTCTGGTGATAGCTGACCTTCACCATGTACACGCAGCACTCGATCCCGAAGAGCTGGCACGCCAGCGCCAGCGACGAACCCCACTGACCCGCGCCCGTCTCGGTGGCCAGCCGCTTCGTGCCGGCCTGCTGGTTGTAATACGCCTGCGCCACGGCGGTGTTCGGCTTGTGGCTGCCGGCGGGACTGCCGCCCTCGTACTTGTAATAGATATGCGCGGGCGTCTGCAGCGCCCGCTCCAACCGCACCGCCCGCAACAACGGCGTTGGCCGCCAGAGCGCATATATTTCCCGCACCGGCTCGGGGATCTCCACCCACCGCTCGGTCGTCATTTCCTGCGCGACGAGGTTCTCCGGGAAAATCGCCGCCATATCGGCCGGTTGGATGGGCTGTTTCGTACCGGGATGCAACGGCGGCGGCAACGGCTTCGGCACATCAGCCAGCACGTTGTACCAGTGGGTCGGCAATTCACGTTGCGACAGAACAAAACGGATCGGCTTGCTCACGGCAATCTCCTCTCCTCCACGGGGTGCGGCGAGGCTACCGCAGGAGAGATGCTTCGACAAGCCCCGGCTGACTCACTAAGCTGCGCGCCATGCGGGCGTATCTGATTCGGCGATTCGTCGGGCTGGTGGCGGCGCTGGGGGCCGCCAGTGCGGCGATTTTTCTCCTGGTGCGCGTCGTGCCCGGTGATCCGGCGCGGTTGCTGTTGAAGAATCCCACGCCAGAGAAGATCGCCGCCATCAACCACCGGCTCGGCTTGGATCGGCCGTGGCCGGTGCAGTACGTCCTGTTTCTGAAAAACGTGATCGGAGCCGGTAGTTTCGGCGAGTCCATCGTGACTGGGCGCGATGTGAAGGAAGACCTCGCGCGCACGTGGCCGGCGACCGGGAAACTCGCCGTGGCAGCGATGGCGTTGGCGACAATCGGCGGCGTCGGGCTGGGATTGTTTGCGGCGCGTCAGCCGGGGACGTGGCGGGACGCGCTGGCTTCGGCGGTGAGTCTGGTGGGAATCAGCGTGCCGGTGTTTTGGTTGGGGATGTTGGCGATTTTGGTTTTTTGTTTGCGGTTGGGCTGGGTGCCGGTC
>CAZJCX010000015.1:4092-17500 GCA_964544425.1 uncultured Verrucomicrobiota bacterium | reverse complement strand
CGGTCAGCGATCATCTACTGTTGCCGGCCTGCGTGTTGGCGACGATTCCGGCGGCGTATCTGGCGCGGGTGACGCGGTCGGCGGTGCGGGAGGCGTTGGGGCAGGATTTCATTCGCACGGCGCGCGCGAAAGGGTGCCGGGAACGCGCGGTGGTGTACCGGCACGCGGGCCGGGTGGCATTGGGGCCGGTGGTGAATATGGCGGGCGTGCAGTTCGGCTACTTGCTCGGCGGGGCGGTGTTGACGGAGACGGTGTTTGCGTGGCCGGGCATGGGCCGGTACATCGCGGGCGCGGTGTTGGCGCGGGATTACCCGGCGATCCAGGGCGCGCTGCTGGTGTTGGTGGCGTTGGTCATCACGGTGAATTTTGTGGCGGATGTGATGCAGCACGTTCTCGACCCGAGGTTGCGCCAGCCATGAGGCGAACCGGTGCAGCGATGTTGCTGGTGGTCGTGATGCTCGCCGTCTTCGCGCCGGTGATCGCACGCCACGAGCCGACCGCGCAACCGTACCGGGAGTCGGCGTGGACCGCGCCGTCACGGGCGCATCCGCTCGGCGTGGACGCGGTGGGGCGCGATGTGCTGACGCGGGTGGCGTATGGGGCGCGGACAACGTTGGGCATCGCGCTGGGCGCGACGGCGTTGGCGATGGCAGGCGGGACGTTGCTTGGTGCGGCGGCGGCGATGTGGCGGGGGTGGTTTGAGACGGTGGTGGTGCATGTGGCGGATTTTTTGTTGGCGTTCCCCGCGATTTTGTTGGGCTTGGTCGTGTTGACCGTGTTGACGCCGTCGCCCGGCAGTGTGGCGGTGGCGGTGGGAATCGCGGCCTTGCCGGCCGTGGTCCGGCAAGTGCGGGCCGCGTACCGGACGGAACAAGCCAAGGAGTACGTCACGGCGGCGCGCGCGTGTGGGGCGAGCCGGTGGCGGGTGGCGGTGGTGGAAATCCTGCCAAACTGCGGGCCGGTCATTCTTGGGCTGACGACGTTGACGTTGGGGAGCGCGGTGTTGGAGGCGGCGGGGTTGGCGTTTCTCGGTTTAGCCGGTCAGCCGGACCTGCCGGAATGGGGTGCGATGTTGCGGGAGGAGCGCAGCCTGCACGCGCTGCGGACGGCGCCGTGGCTGGTGTTCGCGCCCGGTGTGGCGATTGCGTGGACGGTGCTCGCGTTCCACTTGATCAGCGAGGGGCTGACCGCCCGCCGGTGATCAGCGGCGTTGCAGTTTGGGATCCACGAGACTGTCAATCGTCGGCGGGCCGAACATTTCCTGATACTCAGTTGTGCTGCGCACCGCCGCCAAGTCGGGATCAGTCTGGATACCGGTGCGGAAGACGCCGTTGGTGTCGTGTTCGAGACACTGGCGCAGATGCCGCAGGGCGCTGGTGGGTTGGTTCAGCAACGCGTAGGCGCAGGCGAGGTTGTAGCGGGATTCGAGCCGGTCGGGCCTGTGTTCGAGCGCGGTCTGGAAGCGTTCGACGGCTTGGCGCAGTTGCATCGAGTTGCGCTCGAGCTGGCCCAGGCGCAGCAACGCGACGCCCCAATGGTCATAGATTTGGAAGATGTTATCGAGGTTCTCGACTTTGCGCGTGGCTTCAAAATGAGTCAACGCCTCCCGGAGCAGGGGCCGCGCTTCGGCGGGCGGGCTGTCTTGGGCGAGTTGCACGAGGGTCGCGCCGAGTTGCGCGGCCAACCGGGCGCGTTGCCCGGTAAACTTCACGGCGCGCAGCGCGTGGGTGAGTGATTCGCGCGCTTCGCCCAGCAACGCGACGCGGTGCGCCGCGTTGGTAGCCAACGGAAGCGCGGATCTGCTGAGGAACAAACCGCGTTGCTCATGAACCGTGACGTCCGCATCCGGCAGGCGCGCGGCGATGGCAAACCGTTCACGCGCCAGTTCCACGAGGCGGCGGACATCCGCCGGTTGGGTGGCGGCGCGGCTGAGACTGGCGAGGCTGACCGCCCACAGAAAATGCGCGCGGGTGTCCGCGGGATGTATTTCGACCGCGGCCCGGTAGCGATCAATCGCCCCGTGCCAGAGCGTGACAGCTTGGGGGACATCGTTGGTGAGCGCCTCGGCTTGCCGTTGCAGCGCCATACCGGCATTTGTGTGTTGGGCGGCCTGGGTGGCGACCGCCCGGCTTTTGTTGGCCGCGGCCCGCTGCCGGTAGTCCGGCAACGCGCGCACGGCCGCGAGGTCGGGATCACGCTCGGCGTTGCTGAAGAACAGGAGTTGCGGGTCGTGATCGAGACATTCCTTGAGGCGCTCGAACGCTTCCGCCACCCGGCCTTGCATGGCGAGCGCGCACGCGATGTTGTAGTGGATGACCCCATCTTGGGGCGCCAGCGCGAGCGCGACCTCAAATTTGGCGATGGCTTCCGTCAGCAACGCGGGATCGGAGTTTTGCCGGTAGAGTTGGATCAGGGTGAATCCCCATCCCCGGTGGGTGCTGACATCGTTGAATTTGGGGTCGGCGCGCACCACGGACTCATAATGCTCGCGACTCGCTTGGAGCAGCGCCCCGCGCTGAACGGGGTCGGCCGTGTGCTCGCTCGTCAACGTGAGACACTGGGCCACCAGACTATGCGCCACGGCTGTGGGCGTGCCGGGCGGGACGCGCCGCAACGCGGCCTCCAGGGCAGTCCGTGATTCCTGCAGCACCGCCAGGCGCTGGCTCGGCTCCCGCAGGAGTGGAAACTCCCGTAACATCAAAAACGTGCCCCAGTGTTGCTCGGCTCGGGCGTCGGCCGTGGGACATTCCGCGGCGACCCGGATGCGCTCGCGCGCCTCGTTGACGAGCGACGCGCGGTCGGTGCGGTTGGTTTCCAACTCGGCCAGTTGGGTCAAGCTGATGCCCCACATGGACTGGGAGGGGTAATGTTGCGGGTCAACATCCACCGCCCGCCGGTAGTGCGCGATGGCCTTCTTCAAAAGGTCCACAACCAGCGGGGTGGACGAACTGGCCTCTGCTTGGCGGTGAAACGTCAGGCCCTCGGCGAACGTCTCGTCGGCTTGACCCGCGCCGCGCGCGGAAGCCAGACCGAGACCACACCCGATGACGAGCGCCAGCCCCCGTATCAAAAGTCGTCCCTTCATCGCGGGAGATAGTATGGCGAGGACGACCGAATTGCAAACGGCCGGCGAGTTTTTGGTTTGACCCATCGGCCTGCATCTGGCAGAAAACCTAGCGTCACGGGCGGCGACGTCACGGCGACGTTGCGCCCGCTCAACCGCAGTAACTTTTCGAGGAGGAGGTCGCATGAACAAAGCTGAGTTGGTGAATCTGGTGCAAAAGGAGTTGGGCAAGGAAGTCAGCAAAGCGGCTGCTGAGCGCGCGCTGAACGCGGTGCTCTCGGGGATTCAGCGGGGCGTCAAGTCGGGGTCGCCGGTGCAGTTGGTGGGCTTCGGGACGTTTCGCATGAGCAAGCGGCCGGCCCGCATGGGGCGCAACCCGAAGACGGGCGCGCCGATCCAAATCCGCGCGTCGAAGACGGTTCGGTTTTCGGCGGGCACCGGCTTGAAGCAGAGCCTGTAACTCCGGCAATACCGGATCAAAACTTGAGGGGCGACCATGCGGTCGCCCCTTTTTTTGTGGCGCGTCGTGCCCGGTGATCAATCTTGCGGCTCGGGATCGGGGCCGATGCCGGGCGCGCCGCCGCATGGAACCACACCGCCCGGCCGCCGGGGCCACGGCGTGAATCGCGCGGCGTCGCGACCGCGCACGTGGTGGATGGAATCGTGGCGGCGCAACCCGCCGAAATGATACGAGAACCGCACGCCCACGACGTAGGCGGCTTCCGTGTTGATCTCACCGCCAATGGTGACGTCCCACGACGGGTCCAGCGACTGGGCGAGGTACGCGGCGATTACTCCCTCGTCCACCTCACTGCCCTGCAGCCCGGCGCTGAGTTCCGTGACGAGATCGGCACTCCACTCGCGTGTCCAAAACGCCAGCACCTGTTCGAGACATTCCGCGCAAGCGGCATCGCGCTCGTCATCCCGCAACGGAATCGTGCCGGTCACACCCACGGCATCGTGGTCACTGATGGTCGTGCCCAGAATCGGGCGCAACGCGAACACATCGGCCCGTCGGGCCAACCGGAAGTAATCCACCAACAACGCGGCCGCCGCTTCTTGCGCGCCAAACGATGGCCACCGGCGCGCGAACAATCCGGCCGTCGCGCCCCATTCATCGCGACCTTCGCGCACCGTGTAATCCGCGCCGACCTGCAGCCCCACACCCACCTCGTCGGGAGCGGAATCATGATTCACCGGGATGCCCCAATTGAACCCGGCCACTCCGAACCCGGTGGGATCATCTCCCGGCAATTCTTTGCCGCCACCCGCCACCGCGAGGAACAGATTGTCAGTCGGTTCCGCCGGCCGGGCCTCCGCAGCGAGAAACAACCCGACCGCCAAACTCCCAATTACCACACCATAACTCGTCGAAGTCATCTGCACCCTTACCCTTACCGTGACGCGAAGTGCTATCGCATCCGAAATGCCAGATTCCGCGGCCGCCGGTACCCGCCCGTTAGGTTTCACGCCGGCAGGCAGTTGGAACTGAATCCCGGGCGGTTCGCAACGGCGCGAGTGTTCAGGTTGCCAGACACTTGAACGATCCGCGCCTTGAACAGATGGACATCCTGTTCCCAATTCTGCAGGTCTGGCGTCTTGCCACGCCAACGTCTCTTTTGCCATAGTGCGCGGCGGGTCATCCATGATTTCGATTTCGACTACTGATCCCATCAACGCCCAAATTCTGGCCGTGTCGGAAGACCGTCTCCACGGGTTTCAACGCGATCCGCTCGGCGAGATCGCCCGCCAATCCGGCGTGCCCCTCGCCACGGTCATCGAACGCATCCGTGCGATGCTCGCGGGCGGGACGATCCGCCGTGTGCGCCAGACGTTGTTGGCGACAAATCTCGCGCAAGGCGCGCTCGTGGCGTGGCAGGTGCCGGAGGACAAACTGACCGGCGCCTTCGATTGGATGTTCCAAAACGATCCGTTCTCCGGTCACGTGGTGGTGCGGACGACAGATGCCGGGCCGACCAAATACCGGCTGTGGACGACGTTGAAAGTGCCGCAGGGTTTTTCAATGACGAAGCACTGCGAAGTGCTGTGTCAGCACACGGGAGCGCAGCGCTTCATACTCTTGCCGGCCAAGAAACTGTTTGCGCTTGGCGTGGGGCATGTGCGGCGGCGCGGGTTGGAACCCGGCAGCCGTGCGGACGTGCTGGCCGATGTGCAGGATGTCGCGGTCACCGAGTTGAACGAGTTGGAGTGGCGGGTGTTGACGGCGCTGAAACGCGAGTTCGCGCCTGCTGAGTTGACGCCGAATCTCTGGGAGCCGCGCGCCGCCGAAGCCGGTGTTTCGCGGGAGGAGTTTCTGCGAATTGCGGCGGACTTGAATGCGCGGAAGATCATCGGCCGGTTCTCGACGTTTCTGGAGCACGTCAAACAGCTCCAGACCGGTGAGCAAGTGACCCGGTACAACGCGCTCTTTCATTGGGCCGTGCCGCCCGGCCGCGAATTGGAGGCCGGCCGGGAAGTCGGCCGGCATCACATCATGACGCACGCCTACTGGCGCGAGGGCGGTCCGGAGTTTCACCACGTCAACATCATGGGCGTCGCCCACGGCACCGACAAGAGTGTGTTGCTCGCCCACAAGGCCGCGATGGACGACCACCTTCGCGAAGCCGGCATCGAAATCCGCTATACCAACGTCTTCTGGGGCGGCCGCAGCGAAATCAAACCCAGCGAAATTTCCCCGTTTGCCTACCGGGAGTGGCACCGGGCCGTCCGTTTAGCCGTTAATGCTTAACAGCACTTCCGTTTGAGGCAACGGAGTATGTTTTGCATCTGGCGCGAGTGAATTTTTCCCAAGTCCACGAGCCGGTTGAGCCACGCCACGAGCCGGCCTTCCGCTTGGACATCAATGTTGTAGCGGACGCGCGTGCCGGATCCGGTCGGCTCAAGTTGCCATTCACCGGTGCCGGTGATGAAGCCGCCAAAATATTCCACCTGCATCCGGCGCGGCTCCTCCACCGCGACTACTCGGCAGCAAAATGGCCGGCCACCGTAGGGGCGCAATTCGAGTTCGCTCCCCACAATCCCCGGTAGCTGACGTAAGACGCGCACTCGCAAACTGGCCGGCCACCACTGGGGGACGGCGGCGATGTCGGCCAACACCCGCCAGACTTTGGCCGGGGTGGCGGCCATGACGGTTTCATCGCTGGCTTGGATCGGGGTCATCCGCGTCACGGCACTTTCGCCAACAACTCGGCCAACCATTTTTCGGCTTTGAGGTTGGCGGCCAGCATTTCGAGGCCGCCACGTTCAGGCGGGGTCAGTTGCGTTGTGGTGATGCAGCCAAACTCCGCGACGGCTCTCGCAAACTGTTCGGCAGCGTCCGGCAAGCTGCCGTGGCCGTCCATGCGGAATTGGATGGGCGACAGCGGACCGTACAACAATGCTTTCGCGAGCGCCGGACGTTTCACGAGATCGGGCGCGACGCCAGCCGCTTGGGCGAAGAGCAACACCATGTCGTGAAAGACGACTTCGTGGAAGTGGCGTTTCCATTCGCGGTGGGCCGCGATGCCGGCCAGCATGGTCGCGCGCTCCGGCAATGGCCGGACACCGCTGAAGGTCATGGCAACCCACCGGGCCTGTTGTTCGAGTGTCGGGAAATACGGGCCGGCCTGACAGTAGAGGCCAACGAACGCCAAGCCCGGCAAGTCAGGATGAAACGTGTGTTGGTAGAGATCGAGATGCGTGTCGTCCACGTCGAGTTGCCGGCGCAGCTCGGCACTGAGAAATGGGAGGTTCAAATCGAAGCCGGTTGCGAAGATGATGGCGTCCACCGTTTCGCGTGTGCCGTCTTCGAAGATGGCGGAGTCGGCGGTGAACTCCTGCGGTGCGCCTTTGACGATGATCTTGCCCTCGGCGACGAGCGGGAGGTAATTCTGGCATTGGGAGATGTTGGCTTCGAGGAGGTTCTCGGACGGCCGCAGTCCGCCGTATTGGGCGGGGTTGCCGCAATGTTGGAGGAGAAGCTGTTTCAGGCCCTCGGCGGCTTCGAGCGGCGGCAACGCGCGGAACGCGAGGCTGGCAAAGCGATTGAAGACGACGCAATCGGTTGGTTTGCCGGCGAGGATTTTGTTGAAGATGTAACGCGGTTTCCGGCAAGCCGAGATCACGCGCGTGCGGGGGTCGGCGGCGAGATCGGAACAGATTTCCAAGCCGCTGATGCTGTTGCCAACAATGAGCACGCGCTTGCCGGCAAGCGGTTCGCTGCCTTTGTAGTGAAACGTGTGCGAGATGCCGGGCTTGCCCTCGAAGCCGTCGAGTCCCCTGATGGCCGGGATGCGTGGCTTGTTGTACCGGCCCGAGGCGACGACGACGTGGGAAAATGTTTCGGTGACGCCCTTGGCCGTCACGCGCCACTGGCCGGCCGTGGAAGCGATTTCGTCCACGCGCGTGTTGAGGCGGATGTGGGGGTCGAGTTGGAAGTGCGCGGCATACCGGCGGAGGTAATCGTGGATCTGTTGGTTGGTCGGAAACATCGCCAGCCCGGGCACGTGCTCAAAGTCGGAGAACCGCGTCGTGGTGCGGCTGGTGTTGGTGCGCATGGACGGCCAGACGCCACTGTGCGCCGCGCCGGCATTCCACTGCCCGCCCACGCTGTCACTTTGCTCGAAGACGACTGGGCGGAGGCCTTCTTCCAGAAGATGTTTCGCCGTCGCCAGCCCCGCCGGCCCGCCCCCGATGACTGCAACCGCTTTGTCGCTCATGGGTTCACTTTCCTTCTTCGCTTTGTGCCTTCAGCCCGCTCGCTTCGAGTTCAATATACCGGCGGGTAATCCCGCCCGTGGTTCTGGCCAAGATGTTGCCAAGCCATCCGTGATAATTCAATTCAAGTGTGACACGGCTGCCGGTTGGTGTGGGGACGATGGTGTGGGTGGCGACAACCCTCATGCCCGGCGACCCACCGCACCAAGTGAAGTGTGACAGCGGGACGGGTTCCGTGACCTGCCAGAACGCCGGCGGTTGGCGGCGATGTCCACGCCATGGGTGATGCAGCCTTGCCGGGCGGCGATGGTGGCGAGGTTGCCGGTGCCGCACGCGACATCGAGCGCGCGCATGGGGGTTGGAGTGGCAATCACGCCATGAATTCTTCCGCAACGGTCATGATGGTCTGGGCGACTTCGCCGAAGTCACCGGCTTCGCACACGGGTTTCTGACGGGGTTTGATCGTTTGGATTGCAGCGGTGTTCACAGTTTCTCCTTTTGGAGAGCGCGGCCCATCGCCTCCACGTGCCGGTGATCTGTGCCACAGCAACCACCGACCACGTTGAGGGCCGGTAGACACGAACGCAGTTCGCGATACTCTTCCGCGAGTTCCACGGGGTTGCCGGCGTCCAAGTCGGCGCTTGCGTCCAACTCGGCGTGACTGCGCTGGGACGCATTCGCGCGCAAACCACGGAGTCGGTGTCGCCAGGGTTCGTTCGCGGTCAACACGTGCTTGAAGTGCGTCGGGTGCGCGCAGTTGATCAGATAGTAGGCCGGATACCGGTCCGTGGTGGCGTCGGTCTGTTCGATGGCCTCGCCGAGCGGTTGGCCGGACGGTAAGCGGCCGTCGGTCTCCACGGTGAAGGCGATCGCCACCGGCAATTCAGCCTCGCGCGCTGCCATCACGATCCCGCTGGCTTCTTCCACATAGTTCATCGTGAATGCCGCGACCATGTCGGCCGTCGTGCCGGCAAACACTTCGATTTGTGGCGCGTGGTAGGCGCGCGACTCCGCGATGCTCATGCGCGTCTCCACGCGGTAACCGTCGCCGCGCGGGCCGAGGTTGCCGCTGATGACTATCGGGTGCGGATTCGCGCTGGCGCAACGGAGTTCTTCCAGAAGTTCGACCGCTTGGCGATTGGCCGTGGCCAAGCCGCGGGCATCGTAACCAAGTTTGATGCCCCAATCGGGATTGGCCCGCCACGTCGCGGTTTCGAGCACGACTCCGGTTCCCAGTCGTTCCGCCAGTTCGAGATAGCGCGTGAAGTAGCGCCGCAGGATCGCCATGCCGGATTCCGTTTTCAGGAGCTGAAATGCGGCGAAGCATGGCAAATCAATCCGCTCATGGAACACGAGCGTCGTCTCCAGCCCGCCGTCGGTCAGAAACAGCTCGTCGCCGAGTTGGGGCAGTTGATGCCGGTAACTTTTGGTTTTCATTGGTTGTTCCTTTCGCGAGTCCTGGTTTCGATCAGAAGTATTGGCAATGATCCGCGGCCAGCGCTTTTTCATTCAAGAACCATCCCGAATCCACGATGCCGGCCGCTTCGGGAATCAGGTCGTCCGCGCGGACGCCGAACGTCGCCGCCGCCAGTTTGCAGGCGTACAGATTCACCGCGCCGGTCCGCTGGAGCAGTTTCAGGAAATCGTGAATCTCCACCGGGCTGCCTTCGTCCGCAAGCGCCTGCCGCAGCCACGCTTCCTCGTGGGCATGTTGGCCGGTGACCTTGACTGACTTTGCCCCGTCCACGGTCAACACCCGCGCCGCCCACAGCACGAAGAGGATGTCCACTTGCACCCCGTGGCTCGCCTGTACGTAGGCGAACGTCAGCGGCGTCAGCAACCGGTCATAACCGTCGTCGCGGATGACGATCGCCAACCGTTGGATGCGTTTCGGTTCGGACTGCGCGGGCGCTGTGCGACTGGCGCGTTGTATGGTATCAATCGTTGTCTTCATGGATGCCTTTCTTCATTCTGGCTGGTTCATCCAGCACGCGTGGCAGCCTGCCACAGGCGCGCCGGCGACAGAATGGCCGGGACGCCGAATGTCATGGCCGAAACGCCGCCATCCCCATGGACGCCCTCTCTGAACTCCTGCGCGCCGTGCGCTTTACCGGCGGCTTGTTCCTCGAAGCCAACTTCCGCGCGCCGTGGTGCGTTCGCTCGCAAGTCGCGCCGCAAGACATCGGCCCCCAGTTCCCGACCGCCGGCAGTCTCGTCGCATTTCATTACATCCTCAATGGCCGCGTCCAGGTCCGGCTCGGCACCGAACTGCCGCGCACCGCCGGCCCCGGCAAGATCATCTTGCTCGCGCACAACGATCCGCACTTCCTCGGCAGTGATGTCCGCTTGCAGCCGATGGAAGCCGGTCCGATGATTCGCAAAGCCGAAGCGCACGCACTCGCGCGCATTGACTACGGCAAAGGTCGGCAAGTCAAGAACCGGTTCGTCTGCGGTTACCTCGCCACCACGATGCGCCAACATCCCCTGCTCACCGCGTTGCCGGCCTTGCTCGTCGCCGATCTGCGCGGCCGGCCTTGCGCCGAGTGGGCGGCGTCATCGTTCCGGTACGCCGCGCGCGAACACGCCTCGCACCGGCCCGGCTCCCAAGAAATCCTGTCGCGCCTGTCCGAGATGCTGTTCGTCGAAGCCGTGCGCGACCACATCGCCGCGCTCCCCGGCAATGCCACCGGCTGGCTCGCCGCGTTGCGCGACCCGGCCTTGTCGCGCGCTCTTGGCGCGTTGCACGCGAACCCAGCGCAACCATGGACCACCGACGCGCTCGCCAAGTCGGCATGCCTATCGCGATCGGCATTCGCGGAGAAGTTCACCGCTACGGCAGGCTTGCCACCGATGAGCTATCTCACGCGCTGGCGGATGCTGCTGGCCGGCCAACGCCTCCGCGAAACCTCCGAGACCATCGCGCAGATTGCCGGTGCCGTCGGCTACGAATCCGAGTCCACCTTCTCGCGCGCGTTCACGCGCGAGATGGGCGTTGCCCCCGGCATCTGGCGCAAAGTAGAATACCGGGCAGGCCATTGATGAAAATCGCATTCCTGGAACTGCATGATTGGGAGGAGAAATTTCTCCGGGCGCGAATTGATCCGGCGCACGAGTTTGTTTCGACGCTGGCGCCGGATGTCGAAGTGGTCTCGCCGTTCATCTATTCGAAACTGACCGCCGACGTGCTGGCGACGCTGCCGAAACTGAAACTCGTCACCACGCGCTCGACCGGCTTCGATCACATTGACGTGGCGGAGTGCGCGCGGCGCGGCATCACCGTTTGCAACGTGCCGGCGTACGGTGAAAACACGGTGGCGGAGCATACGTTTGCGCTGATCCTCGCGCTGTCGCGGAAGGTGCATGAAGCGTTCGTGCGGGTGCGAGCCGGTAACTATTCGCTGGACGGGTTGCGCGGCTTTGATTTGAAGGGGAAGACGATCGGCGTGGTCGGCGCCGGGCGGATCGGGTTGCACGTGATTCGCATCGCGCGCGGGTTTGGAATGAAAGTGGTGGCGTTCGACATGAAGCAGGACGGTTTTTGGGCGGAGGTGTTGGGGTTTGAGTACGCGCCGATGGAAGAGCTGCTGAGCCGGTCGGACATCATCACGTTGCACGCGCCGTACAACAAACACACGCATCATCTGATCAACCCCGGCAACATCGGGAAGATCAAGCGCGGCGCGGTGCTCATCAACACCGCGCGCGGCGGGTTGGTGGATACGAACGCGTTGCTGCAGGCGCTCGACGACGGCATCCTCGCCGGGGCTGGTCTGGATGTGCTCGAAGGCGAGGAAGCGGTGCTGGAGGAAAGCGCCCTGCTTGGCGACAAGACGAATCCCGAATTGTTGCGACGCGCGATCCAAAATCACGTGATCCTGAAGAAGCCGAACGTCGTCTTCACGCCGCACAATGCGTTCAACAGTCAGGAAGCGCTCCAGCGCATCCTCGACACGACGGCCGCGAATATCGCGGCATTCGCAGCCGGCCAGCCACAGAATGTGGTCAGGTAACCGCCTGTTTCCAGATCGGCACGCGCTGTTTCAATTCATCAATCAGGAATTGCGCAGCGGCAAACGCTTCGGCGCGGTGGCCGGACTCAACCCGGACAAGGAGCGATGGCTCACCAACCGTAACGGGGCCGAGCCGGTGGGTGACGTGGAGGCGCTGAATGGAGAAACGCACTTTCGTCTCGGCGATGAGCTTCAAGAATTGGTGTTCAGCCATCTGCCGGTAGGCGGTGTAGTCGAGCGCGGTGATTTTCTGACCGGCTTCTTGATCGCGCACGATCCCCCAGAAGACGACGACCGCACCCACCGCGCCGATCACCGGGCCGGGATTGCCGATCGGGTCGCTCGTGATGACCAATTCGCTGTCGCTGCCGCCCTGCACCGGAGGCATGAACGAAATCACGTCGCCCTCGCGGAGCGGAGTGTCCCACTTGGCAAATTCGACGCCGACGGCGACGAGGGTGCTCGGCTTGGCGGACGCGAGCATCGGAAACTTCGCAAATGCATCGGCCACGGTGGCACCGGCCGGTAATTCAACGGCAGCCTCCGCGCCACCGGTGAGTTGACGGAAGTGGCTGAAGAATTGAACGGTGACGGTCACGATTGCAGCGCGGTGATGGCCTCCGGTCGGAGGGTCGCGACGTACGGCAGGTTCCGATAGCGTTCCTGGTAGTCGAGACCATAGCCGACGACAAACTTGTTGGGGATCTTGAACGCGACGTAGTCGGCCTGAACGTTGGCGGTGTGCGGTATTTCTTTTTCGAGAAAGACGCACGTCTTGAGGCTGCGCGGGCGAAGCGCGACGATCATGTCCCGGATGCGCAGAAGCGTGTTGCCGGTGTCGAGGATGTCGTCCACCACCAGCACGTCGCGGTCGCGCACATCGAGCCGCAACGCCTTCGTGATGGTGAACTCGCCGGTCGGCTGCGTCGTGCCGTGGTAGCTGGAGACGCCGATATTATCGAGCCGCAACGGCAACGGCAGCCGCCGCAGCAAGTCCGCCACAAACATCACGCTGCCAGTCAACACGCCCACCACGGTGAGTTCCTTGCCCGCGTAGTCGCGCTGGATAGCGTCGGCCAGTTCGTCGAGCCGCGATTGGATCTGGCTTTCGGTCAACAGAATCTCAGCGACGTCCGCACGCATGGTGTCGTGATACTACCGGGAAAAAATCCATTTGACTACCCCGGTGTGTGCCACTACGTTCGCGGCGAGGTCGGCCAGTAGTTGCAGCCTGCTTCGATCAATTTCCCCAATCAGTCCCAGCCCCAATTTACCTCAGCCATGAAACGAATTGGCCTCACTGGCGGAATCGCCACTGGCAAATCCGCGCTCGCAAACCGTTGGGCGAAACAGCCGGACACGGTGCTGATTGATTCCGACTTGCTCGCGCACGAGGCCTACCGGCCGGGCACGCCGACGTATCACGCGGTGCGGGAACTCTTTGGCAACGAGATTCTGCAGGCGGACGGCACACTGAATCGCCGGCGACTGGGCGAGATCGTGTTTGCCGACGACCAGAAACGGCTGGCCTTAAACCATGTCGTCCACCCTGCCGTGCGCGAGATGTGGACGGTGCGGTTGGATGAATTGGCGCGGGCCGGCCAGGCGCAGCGTGCCC
>CAZJCX010000015.1:0-3997 GCA_964544425.1 uncultured Verrucomicrobiota bacterium | reverse complement strand
GCGAAGGGCATGACCGAGCCACACGCGCGTGCGCGAATGCGGGCGCAATGGCCGTTGCAGACGAAGCTCGACCGGGCCGATTTTGTGATTTGGAACGATGGGGAGTTGGCCTTGCTCGAAGAGCAGGCCGACATTGTGTGGAAGCAAATCAAGGAGTGACCAGCCATGCCGCGAGCGAAAAGCGCTGCCAAAAAGAAACCCGCCGGCGAGGAATTGCCGGTCACCGCGACGGCGGTCGTCGAACCGCCCGCGCCGATTCAGCCCGAAGAACTGCCGGCGGACGAGCCGGTGCCGCCACCCGCCGCGGCAACGGCGACGGAAGCGCCACCGCCGCCCAGCGAGACGTTGCGCCTCGATCAGTTGCAGCAGATGGAGATGGAAGCGTTGCAGGAAATGGCGCGCGGGCGTGGCATTGAAAACGTCTCCACGCTGAAGAAGCACGAGATCATCTTCGAGATTCTCAAGCAGAGCGTGGCGCGCAACGGCGTAATGTACGGCGAAGGCGTGCTCGAAATCTTGCCGGACGGCTTCGGCTTCCTGCGCTCACCGGCCTACAATTACCTGCCGTGCCCGGAAGATATTTACGTGTCGCCGTCGCAGATCAGCCGGTTCGACTTACAGACCGGGGATGTGGTCGCGGGGATGGTCCGTCCGCCGAAGGACAAGGAACGGTTCTTCGCCCTGCTCAAGGTCGAGGCGATCAACAAGGACGACCCGGAGAAGATGAAGGACAAGGTGCAGTTCGACAACCTGACCCCGTGCTTCCCCACCGGCCGCTTCATCCTCGAGACCAAGCCGGACGAAATCAGCACGCGCGTGATGGATCTGTTCACCCCGATCGGCAAAGGTCAGCGCGGCCTGATTGTGGCGGCGCCGCGGACGGGCAAGACGATCCTCCTCCAAAAGATCGCAAACGCGATCACCGCCAACAACCCGGAGGCGATTGTCATCATCCTGCTGATCGACGAGCGCCCCGAGGAAGTCACCGACTTCAAACGCACGGTGAAAGCCGAGATCGTGTGCTCCACCTTCGATGAATCTCCGGAGCGCCACGCGCAAGTCGCCGAGATGGTCCTCGAAAAGGCCAAGCGTCTGGTCGAACACAAAAAAGATGTCGTGGTCCTGCTCGATTCCATCACCCGGCTGGCCCGCGCCTACAACGCGCTCGCGCCCCATTCGGGCAAGATTCTCTCCGGGGGTGTGGACGCCAATGCGCTCCACAAACCGAAACGGTTTTTCGGGTCGGCCCGCAAAGTCGAGGAGGGCGGTTCGTTGACGGTGATCGCAACCGCGCTGATCGAGACCGGCTCGCGGATGGACGACGTGATTTTCGAGGAGTTCAAGGGCACCGGCAACATGGAACTCGTCCTCGACCGGCACCTCGCGGAGAAGCGGATCTTCCCGGCCATCAACATCGAAAAATCCGGCACTCGCAAGGAAGACCTGCTCTACCATCCCGACGAGTTGGACCGCATCTTCATCCTGCGCCGCGCACTGGCCGGCGTACCGGCCGTCGAGGCGATGGAACTCGTCATCGAGAAGCTAAAAAAGACACACAGCAACCCCGAGTTCCTGCTCTCGATGAAATTCTGAGGCGCGCCGATGTTCTGATCGGCGGTCGGGACGATCCTCCCAAGCGTCCGTGATTCCGGCGGGCAGACAGCGGACGGCTCGGAGAGCCGTCCCTATCGGCATCAGGGCGCGAGCGGTTTGAGAGCGCGGACACGAAAGAACCGTTCGGGGGTAACCGAGTGCGGAACATTACGCAAGGTGGTGGGGCCGACGTCCGGAAATATGGTGGCCAAACCAACATCGAGCCAGAGGCCCGATGTCAGGTTCGTGCGCGACTGGATTTCGTACCAGCGAGTTTCCTTACTAGTCCACGTTAGCGTGGAACTGTTGCCCACCGGGGCGAGAGCGAGGGCGGTGATGCGGAGATGGTCGTTCGGATCAAGCGGGTTGGTGTCAGCTACGTGCTCCGCGCGATCGTCCTTGCCGTCGCCATCAGCGTCGTTGTTCAACGCGCCGAGCACGGTGAGGTTCGGAGCGTATTGAAGCTCCCACCCGTCGGCAATCGTGTCGCCATCGGAGTCCGTCCCGGACGCGATGCCGAGCAGGGCGATGCGCGCGACGGCATTGCTGAGGGAAATCCAGCCGCAGTTGGCGCTGTAGATAAAGCCGTGGAGGTTGCCGGTTTTGAAATCCACGCGCGGGTCGCCGGTATCCTCGAAGTTGATCCAGCCGATGTTCGCGCCGTAGGCATAGCCGCGCAGGCGGCCATCCCCCAGATGATTGACGCCGTAGTCATTCGCCCCGGCGTTGGTGTAACGGACGCTGTTGGTGGGCGAGCCGTTGCCGAGGTGGATCCAGCCGACGTTCGCGCCGTAGAGGTAATCCGCGCAGACAAACTCGCCGACAATCGCGCCATCGGCGCCATTGGCGTAGGCGTTGACCCAGCCGATGTTCGCGCCGTAGGCGGACGGATTGGCGGGGTCAATATTGGAGGCGGCGGGCGCGGCGGGCGCGCCAAGGAGGAGAGCCGTCAGGATGAACTTGGCGATCTCAGGACTTTGCTTTCCGGCAGATAAAGGCGGGGATTTCATGGCGCGGGTAGAAACAGGCCGCGGCGGGCTGACGATCCGGCCCGAACGCCAGCGCGGTTACCGTCAGCCGCGTAGCCAGTCAGGGGGTGGACGTTTGTCATCGTTCTAGTCGTTGAAGTTGCGCCACGGGTTGGTGCTCGTGATTTCGCCCTGCAGAACATTGGTGGGACCGTACGTGTTACCGGCGGCGAAAGCGTAGTTGTTGGAGAGATTGGCTGAGGCGGTGTTGGCGACAATCTTGTTGTCGGGCCCCAACACACGGATGCCCACATCGTTTCCAACCACCTGATTGTGCTCAATCCGATTTTCACTATTGCTCGCCAGCAGACCGGCACCGAGGGCAGCGGTCTGCCCGTTGTTGATCGCGATGTTGCCGACAACCAAACAGCGGTCTTGAAACTCAATGCCGTCGCTGCCGTTGTGGTTCGCCGGATTGTTGCGGACCGTGCAACGGGCTTGGACGTTGATGCCGCGGCCACCGTTGCGGTTGGCCACGCAGGACTCGACCAGACCGTCGTCATCGGTCGTAATCCCATCGGCCTCATTGAAGTTGGCGACACACCGTTGGACGGTTGCGTTCTGCGTCAGCGAGGCGCCCGCCGTGCCGTTGTTGAGCAACACGCTGTCCAACAGCGCGCTGTTCGCCCCCAAACTGGCCCCGGTCGCGTTGTTTGTCACCATGCTGCAAAACTGAACCAGCGCGCGCCCTCCGGCCTGCAACCCGGCCCCCGTGAACGTCAGCCCGTTGCGCGTCAGAGTTAAATCCCGGAACCGGCTGTGCGTGGCACTGCCAGCGTTGATGCCGAAGTTGCCGCAGCCGCGGACGGTCCCGTTTTGGATGGTGAGGTTGGCCCGCGTGCCGCTCACTGTGATGCCCGACACGTTGCCGGTCGTGCCCGCGATGGCGAAGCCGTTCAGGTCGAGTTGCACGTCGCTCGCGGCGATCGTGATGCCATTCACCGTGGAGGTAATCGCCAGGTTCCCGGTGAGGTAATAACTGCCGGGTGAGCTGATCGTAAATGGCGCCGATGAAATCGGCGTGCGCGGCTCAATCTGCTGCAGCGTCTTGAAGGTCGGCCCCGGTGCGCCCCCCGGAGTCAAGGTTCCCTGTCCCCACACCACACCTGACACAACAACCAAAACCAGACCCAAAAGCTTTTTCATCCCACACCCTTTCTTCCCCACCGCGCTTGGTTGATCGCCAAACCGTCCGTTTCCCTATCAAAAACCACCTTTCCAACTCAAGCCTCGAATTGACCACGAATCGCCGCTTGACGGCCCGCCAATCTTTCACTACGGTCGCCACACGATTTGACTGCGGGGTGGAGCAGCCCGGTAGCTCGTCAGGCTCATAACCTGAAGGTCGTGGGTTCAAATCCCACCCCCGCTACCAA
>CAZJCX010000014.1:30278-31440 GCA_964544425.1 uncultured Verrucomicrobiota bacterium | reverse complement strand
CCAATTCATGGCGGGCGCGGTTGTCGGCGGTCTCGCGTTGGGCTTGGCGTGGGCGTTCGCAACGGAATGGTTCCTCGACCGCTCCATCAAGCGACCCGTGGAAGTCGAACGCAACCTCAACATGCCGCTGTTTCTCTCCATTCCGCGTCTCGGCAGAAAACAGATCCCGCAACCGCTGCCGGCCAATGGCGAAGCATCCACCGCGCTCGTCAAAGCGAACACCGGCGGCGACGGTCTCGGACAACTCCGGTCGTTCCACGACGCGCTGCGCGACCGGCTGATGATGTATTTCGAGGCAAACAATCTCACCCACAAACCGAAACTCGTCGCCGTGACCGGCTGCGGCAAGGGCGTCGGAGTCACCACCACCGCAGTCGGTCTGGCCCGGTCATTGTCGGAAACAGGCGACGGCAACGTCTTGCTGGTGGACATGAATCAAGGGCAAGGCGCGGCACGATATTTCCGCCGCGGCCAAGACGCAGTGGGGATCAACGACGCTCTCGAATCGCCCGGCAGCGCGTTGGTGCAGGACAATCTCTACGTGGTAGCCGAAGGCACGGCGGCCGACAAACTCACCGCGGTGTTACCCAAACGATTCGGCCAGTTGGTCCCGAAATTCAAACTTAGCGAGTTTGACTACATCATCTTCGACATGCCGCCCATCACCCAGACCAGCATCACGCCCCGCGTGGCCGGTCACATGGACATGGTGATGCTCGTCCTCGAAGCCGAGAAGGACAACGCGGAAATCGCCCGCCGGGCCGCCGCCATGCTGGCCGAGGCGAATGCCAAAGTGGGGACCGTCCTGAACAAGACGCACAACTACATCCCCCGCCGGTTGCACCAAGAATACCTCAGCGAAAGCTGACAGTGCCGTTCATGCTGCGTCAGCGGCTCTACTACCATCTCGTCAAACCGTACATCACCCGCTCCGCCCGGCTCCGTGCCCGACGCGCGTGGGCGCAACGGCAACGGCAGCGCCACACCGATCGCTGGCCGATTGACGCCGCGGCGGCGCGGCGCCCCGCCAACTGGCCGGGCTGGCCGCAGGGCAAACGGTTTGCGCTCGTACTCACCCACGATGTCGAGGGTCCGGTCGGATTGGCCAAGTGCCGGCAACTGATGGAACTCGAATTACAGTGCGGCGTCCGCTCCTCCTTCA
>CAZJCX010000014.1:30030-30255 GCA_964544425.1 uncultured Verrucomicrobiota bacterium | reverse complement strand
CCGAACTGACCGGGCACGGCTTCGAAGTCGGCATTCACGATTTGCATCACGACGGCAAACTGTACGACCGCCGGACGGCGTTCGCTGAAAAAGCGCAGCGCATCAATCGCCACCTCACCGACTGGGGCGCCGTGGGATTCCGGTCGGCCTTCATGCTCAACCGGCTCGACTGGCTGCACGAGTTGAACATCCGCTACGACGCTTCCACGTTCGATACCGACCCGT
>CAZJCX010000014.1:29769-29998 GCA_964544425.1 uncultured Verrucomicrobiota bacterium | reverse complement strand
TGGGCCCCGCGCGGCGACGGCGGCTACGTCGAACTGCCCTACACGCTCGCGCAAGACTCCACGCTGTTTCTCATTCTCGGCGAAACCACACCGGCCATCTGGCAGCGCAAGCTCGATTGGATCGTCGAGCACGGCGGCATGGCGCTGGTGAACGTCCACCCCGACTACATGAACTTCCCGCGAACACCCCCTGCGCCGCATGAATTTCCCGCGGACTTCTACCGGCAAT
>CAZJCX010000014.1:29543-29759 GCA_964544425.1 uncultured Verrucomicrobiota bacterium | reverse complement strand
CGCCGAATTTCTGCACGACGTTAAAACCCGTTACGCCGGCCAATACTGGCACGCCCTGCCCCGCGATGTGGCGGCGTTTGCCGCGCCCTTGCGCCTGGCCGAACGGCCCCCACCCCGCCGCATTGCGATGGTCTGCTACTCGAACTACGCGACCGATGGCCGCGTAATCCGGTACGCCGAATCGCTCGCCGCGCGCGGCGATACGGTGGACGTGGT
>CAZJCX010000014.1:25668-29533 GCA_964544425.1 uncultured Verrucomicrobiota bacterium | reverse complement strand
GCTGCAACCACCGGCCGACCGACCCGCCCCCGCGCCCGCTGCGGGCATCCATGTCCACGAACTCCAGCAGCGCACCGACAAAGACTCGCGCTCGATCCTCGCGTATTTACTCCCGCTGGTGCGTTTCCTCGGCGGAGCCGCGTGGCGTTTGGCGTGGCGACGGTACGACCTGATTCACATCCACAACATGCCGGACTTTCTCGTGTTGGCGGCATGGTTTCCGCGGCTGACCGGGGCGCGGGTCATCCTCGACATCCACGACATTGTGCCGGAACTGTTCGCCAGCAAGTTCGGCAGCGCGCCGGCCAGCCGGAAAGTGAAGATGCTCCGCTGGGTGGAACGACGCTGCGCGAAGCTGGCCGATCACATCATCATCTCCAACGAACTCTGGCGCGATTTGTACGCCACGCGCACCGGGACGGCGGACCGTTGTTCCGTGTTCATCAACAACGTGGACCAACAGATTTTTCAACCGCGTCCGCGCACACGCACGGACGACAAGCCGCTGCTGCTGTTCCCGGGCGGCCTGCAATGGCATCAGGGACTCGATCTCGCGGTGCAGGCGATGCCGCGCGTGCGGGCGGAGTTCCCCCGCGCCGAGTTGCACATCTACGGCGAAGGCATCATGAAACCGCGCCTCGTCGAGCAAGCGCAACAACTCGGCTTGAATGGCGCCGTCCAGTTTTTCCCGCCGCGGCCGTTGCGCGAGATCGCCGGGGTGATGGCGGAGGCTGACCTCGGCATCGTGCCGAAACGCGCGGATTCGTTCGGCAACGAAGCGTACAGCACCAAGATCATGGAGTTCATGTCGCTCGGCGTGCCGGTCGTGGTGGCCAACACCAAGATTGACCGGCACTATTTCAACGACGCGGTCGTGCGGTTCTTCGAGTCCGGTAACGCGGACGCGCTGGCGACCGCGATCATCGAAGTGCTGCGCGATGAGGCGGGGCGTCGGCAGATGGCCGAGCGGGCGCGGGAGTATGCCGCGCACCATAGCTGGCAACGCCGGCAGGCCGATTACCTGGCGTTGGTGGATTCCTTATGCGCCCGGACCGCTTCCTGACGTTGTGGTTGGCGGCCCCGTGGCGGCGGGTGCGCGGCGCGCCTGACAGCGATGCGTTGCCGGTTCTGATGTACCACAGCATTTCGGCTGACCCCGAAACCGACCGGTCGGCCTATTACAAGGTTTGCACCGCCCCCGCCCGGTTCGCGGAACAGATGCGCTGGTTAAAAACGCGGGGTTACCGGACAGACAACGCGCGGACTTTGGCAATTACCTTCGATGACGGCTACCGGGACAATTTCACCGTGGCGTTGCCACTGCTGGAGGAATGCGGGTTCACGGCAACGATTTACCTGCCGACCGATTTCATTGACGACACACGCCGGCAATTCAAGGGACGCGATTGCCTGACGTGGAGCGAGGTGCGGGAGATGCGGCAACGCGGCATTCAATTCGGCGCGCACACCGTCTCGCATCCGGTCTTGCGCGAGTTGAGTTGGGACAAAATTGAAATGGAACTACGCGATTCCAAGCGCACCATCGAAGACCGGTTGCAGGAGCCGGTGACTTCCTTCGCGTATCCGTATGCGTTCCCACAGGAGGACCGGAACTTCGTCGCGCGGTTCACCGAGTTGGTTCGCGCCATCGGTTATGCGGAATGTGTCACGACCATTGTCGGCCGCGTCCACCTCGGTGACGACCCGTTCACGCGAAAGCGATTGCCGGTCAACAACACCGACGACCCCGCCCTGTTCGCCGCCAAGCTCACGGGCGCCTACGACTGGGTCGGCGCCGCGCAAGACCTTTACCGGCGGCGCACCCAGCCCGTCGCAACATGAGCTACGTGATCATTTCCCCGGTGCGCGACGAAGCGCGGCAGGTGGAGCGAACCTTGCGCTCGGTGGTGGAGCAGACGGTGCGTCCCGTTCGCTGGGTCATCGTGGACGATGGTTCGACCGATGAAACCACGGCGATTGTCAGGCGCTGGGCCGGGCAGCACAATTTTATCCAGCTTGTCCCCCACCCCGCGCAGTCCGCCCGGCAGCCGGGCGGCAATGTGATTCGCGTGTTCAACACGGGCTACCGGCAAGTTGAGAATCTGGATTTTGATTTCGTGGTGAAATTGGATTGTGATGTGAGTTTCGCTCCCGACTACTTCGAGCGGTTGCTGGGCGAGTTCCAAGCCGACCCGCAACTCGGCATCGCGTCGGGCGTGTACGAGGAATGCCGGGCGGGCAGCGATTGGCGTGTGGTGGAGATGCCGGCGTATCACGCGGCGGGTGCGACGAAAATGATCCGGCGAAAATGTTTCGAGGAGATCGGCGGGTTTGTCGTGGCGCGCGGCTGGGACACCGTGGATGAGATTCGCGCCGTCGCGCGCGGGTGGCGGACGCGGCACTTCCCGGCGTTGGTCATGAAACATTGGAAACCGGAAGGCTCCGGCATCGGCCTCTTGCGGACCGGGGTGATGCATGGGGAGATTTATTACCTGACCGGGGGCAGCGTGCGGTTCTTCGTGCTGAAATTCCTGCATCGGCTGATCACGCGCCCGGTCGCGCTCGGCGGGCTGGCGTTGTTGTGGGGGTTTCTCAAATTGTGGATCCGACAAGCGCCCCGGCTGGTTACGGACGCGGAGGCACGCTGCTATCAGGCGTTGCTTCACGCGCGGTTGAAGTTCGGTCGCCCACACGCAGCGTAAGACGATCATGTGCGGCATTTGTGGAATCATCAACTTGGCGCGTGCGCCGGTGGACGGGTTGTTGCTCGACCGGATGACGGGCGTGATCCGCCATCGCGGGCCGGACGGTGAAGGTCGGTGGCTCGACGAGGAGGTCGGGCTGGGGCATCGCCGGTTGAGCATCATTGATGTGGACGGCGGCGGTCAGCCCATCGGCAACGAGGATGGCCGGTTGCAGATCGTGTTCAACGGCGAGATCTACAATTTCATCGAGTTGCGCAAGGAACTCGAACAGCACGGCCACCGATTCCGCACCCGGTCGGACACCGAGGTCATCGTTCACGCCTACGAGCAATGGGGCGCGGATTGTGTCCGGCGGTTCAACGGGATGTTTGCGTTCGCGTTGTGGGATGCGCGGGAGCGGACATTGTTTCTCGCGCGCGATCATCTCGGCATCAAGCCGCTGTACTACACCCGCGTCGGCGAGGAGTTGTTGTTCGCGTCGGAGATCAAATCACTACTGGAACATCCCCGCGTGGAGCGGGCGGTGGATCTGGAAGCGTTGGCGGAGCTGTTCACCTTCCGGTTCGTGCCGTCGCCGAAGACGTTGTTCCGTGGGATTCTCAAATTGCCCCCCGGCCACTGGATGAAAGTCGCAGCCGGGCGGCTCCAGATCGAGCGCTTCTGGCACGCGCGTCCCGAACCGCGTCGCGACTGGAACGAAGCGGCGTTGATCGAGGAGTATCAATCGTTGCTCGAAGACGCGGTGCGCCTGCAACTACGCAGCGACGTGCCGCTGGGGTTGTTTCTGAGTTCCGGGATTGATTCGGGCGCGTTGCTCGCGATCATGCGCGCGCATACGCAGAAGCCGGTGCAGGCGTTCACGATCGGGTTTGCCGGTGGCGAACGCACGAACGAAGTGGACGACGCGCGCGACTTGGCCAGGCGGTTCGGCGCGGAGCATCATTATCAAATCGTCAAACCCGCCGATTACCTCGCCTACTACGACCGGTACATGCGCGACATCGAGGAACCGCTCGGCAACGAAACCGCCGCGGCGTTCTATTTCGTCTCGCGCATCACCAGCCAGCGCGTGAAAGTCGCCCTCACCGGCCAGGGCGCGGACGAGCCGTGGGCGGGGTATCACCGGTATCTCGGCGTGAAATTTTCGGAGTTGTACCGGC
>CAZJCX010000014.1:14768-25650 GCA_964544425.1 uncultured Verrucomicrobiota bacterium | reverse complement strand
TGACCAACGGGCTGGCGCCGCTGCTGGCGCGCGCGCCGGGACCGTGGGAGCGGTTCAAGCGCGGCGTGACGGCGTTGAATGAGCCGGACGTGCTGACGCGGTTCGCGAAGGTCTATTCGTTTTTCAGTGCGGACATGAAGGCGCACCTGTACCGGGGCGAGTTGCGCGAGCAGTTCGCCGCCGACCCCTACGCGAGCCGGCACGCCTTGAGCCGGTTGCAGCGCGACGTGGCGCATCTCGATCCGCTGACGCAGATGCTTTACATAGATACCCGCGCGAACTTGCCGGACGATTTGCTGATGGTGGCCGACAAGACGGCGATGGCGAATTCGTTGGAGGCGCGCGTGCCGTTTCTGGATTACCGGCTGGTGGAGTTCATCGAATCGTTGCCGCCGCAGTTAAAGTTGAACGGCACCACCGGCAAGTACCTCCACAAAAAGGCGCTCCAGAAGTGGCTGCCGCGGGAAATCGTGTACCGCAAGAAGAAGGGGTTCGAGAATCCGGTCGAACACTGGATGCGAACGACGATGAAAGACTTCGTGGACGATTGCCTGCTCAGTTCCGAATCGTCGCTGCACGCTTATTTCGACCGCAATTATCTCCGGCAAATCGTCGCGCACGACCGCCACGGTCGCGAACAGTATCGGCGTCACATCTACCTGCTGGTCTCGCTGGAGTTGTGGCACCGGACGTTCCTCAAACCCGCACCCGCATTGGCGGCATGAATCTCTCGATCATCATCGTCAACTGGAAGTCGAAAGACTATCTGCGGCCATGTCTGACGACCGTGTTCGCCCAGACGCGCGACGTGGAGTTTGAGGTGATCGTAATTGACTCCGGGTCGTTCGACGGCTGCGGCGAGATGTTGCGTGAGCGTTTCCCGCAGGTGCGCTTCATCCAGAGCGAGAAGAATCTCGGTTTCGCCAAAGCCAACAACCTCGCCGCCCGGTCGGCGCGTGGTGACGCGCTGCTGTTCCTCAATCCCGACACCGAACTGCCCGGCCCCGCGATCCAAACATTGCTCGCCGCGCTGGAGTCGCTGCCGGACGCGGGCGCGGTCGGCGCAACGTTGTTGAACACGGACGGCACTGTCCAGACCAGTTGCATCCAATCGTTCCCCACGATCCTCAATCAAGTGCTCGACGCCGAAGTGTTGCGCCGCCGTTTCCCCCATTCCCGGCTGTGGGGGATGACGGCCTTGTTCGCGACCGACGGGCGACCGCAGCCGGTCGCGGCGGTGTCGGGCGCGTGCGTGCTGGTGCGGCGCACGGCGTTCGAGAAGGTGGGCGGGTTCAGCGAAGAATATTTCATGTACGGCGAGGACCTCGACCTGTCGCACAAACTGCGCGAGGCGGGGTTGGTCAATTACCTCGTGCCCGCGGCGGTGGTGGTGCATCACGGGGGGAGTAGCACGGCGCAAGCGCCGAGTGATTTTTCCGTGGTCATGACCCGTGAATCGGTCTGGCGTTTTCTGCGAAAGACGCGCGGACGAATCTACGCGGCAGGCTACCGGGTCGCCATGGGAATGGCGGCCTGCGCGCGGCTGGTGTTGCTGGTCGGACGACCGGCGGCGCGGAAGTGGCGGGCGATTTTGAAGTGGAGCTTGGGACAGGCCCGTTCAGGGCCGGTCAAGGCGGAATCAGCATGTGCGGCATTGCCGGCAAAGTGTATTTAGACGGGCTGCGCCCGGTCGAGGCGGATCTGATCGCGCGCATGACCGGCACGTTGACGCACCGCGGCCCGGACGGCGCGGGGCAGTATATCGCGGGGCCGGTCGGGTTGGGGCACCGGCGGCTTTCGATCATTGATTTGGCGACCGGCGCGCAGCCGTTGTGCAACGAGGATGAGACAGTGTGGATTGTGTTCAACGGCGAGATTTACAATTTTCCCGAACTGCGCGACCGGCTGATGAAAGCCGGCCACAAATTCCGGTCGGCCAGCGACACGGAAGTGATCGTGCATTTGTACGAAGATCACGGGCCGGAATGCGTCCGGCAGTTGCGCGGGATGTTTGCATTCGCGATTTGGGATGTGAAACAGCGCGCGTTGTTTCTGGCGCGTGATCGCGTGGGGATCAAGCCGTTGTATGTGTGCCGGACTCCGGATGCGATCAGCTTCGCGTCGGAACTGAAGGCGTTGCTGGCGGACCCGGCGACGCCGCGGACGATCAACCGCGAGAGTGTTGACCGGTTTTTAACGTTTCTGTATCTGCCCGGCCATGAGACGCTGTTTCATTCCATTCACAAACTGCTGCCCGGACACTGGCTGCTGGTGAAGGACGGACAGGTGCGACAAGAGCAATACTGGGACTTGGAATTTCAGCCGTCGAATCGCTGGCGGAACTTGGATGAAGCGGCGGAGGAGTTGAACGGACGGCTGCGGCGCGTGGTGAAAGATCACATGATCAGCGACGTGCCGGTCGGCTTTCTGGCGAGCGGCGGCGTGGATTCGACGGCGTTGTTGAGCTATGCGGTGGAAGAAACGGACAAGCCGATTCAGACGTTCACGGTTGGATTCTCCGAAGCGGAAGTTGCCGATGAACGACCGTTCGCACGGCTGGCAGCGCAGCGGTTCGGCACCACGCACCATGAGATCAGCATCAGCGCGCAGGAGTTTGCCGAGTTTCTTCCCCGGTACGTTTGGCACATGGAAGAGCCGGTCTGTGAACCACCGGCGGTCGCGCTGTATTACGTCTCGAAGCTGGCGCGAGAACACGTCAAGGTGTTGCTGTCGGGCGAAGGCGGTGATGAAGCGTTCGGCGGCTACCCCGAGTACCGGAATTATCCGGCATTCGAGGCCGGCAAGCGGCTGATCGGCCCGTTGCGGGGCATGGTCGGTTCCGCGCTGACATGGGCGAGCCGGTTTCAGGGACTGCAACGCTTGGAAAAGTATGGCGCGCTGATGCCGTACGACTTACCGGACTATTATTTCAGCCGCGTCACGTCGCCCTACAGCTATTTTGTCCGCCATGGCGCAAGGCGCGGCGGCACCGAAGTCACGCGCTCGTTGTTCGCGCGCGTGCGGGACCAACCGCTGCTGAATCAGATGTTGTACGTGGACACAAAGACGTGGCTGCCGGATGACCTGCTGGTGAAGGCTGATAAGATGACGATGGCCACATCGGTCGAATTGCGGGTGCCGTTCCTCGACCACGAAGTCTTGGAATTCGCGGCACAGTTGCCGGTGGAGTTCAAAGTGAAAGGCCGCGCCACCAAACGAGTGCTTAAACGGGCCTTCCGCGATCGCGTCCCGCCCGAAATCATCAATCGCCCCAAGACCGGTTTCCCCGTCCCGTACGCCCGCTGGCTGCGCCGCGACCTGGCCGGTCACGTCGCCGACCGGCTCTTGAGCCCGCGCGCCGCCATTCACGACTACATCCCCCGCCCCCGCGTCGAGTTGCTGTTGAAAACGGGAAACGCGAGCGAGATTTTTTCGCTGTTCATCCTCGAACTTTGGCATGAGCACTTCACCCGCCACGTTGGTGCCTCCAACTAGCAGCCGACCGGCTCGGTCCAAGCCGTTTGTGTTTTGCTTGCTCGGCGCCGGCTATGAAACCGGCAATGCCGGGGTGGCGGCGTTGGCTTCCGGCACGATCAACGCCGTCCGTCACCAGTTCCCAACGGCGAAGATTTTTCTGGTGGACTACGGTTACGAGCCAAAGCAATACGCCGTGCATTGCGCCGACGGCATGGCAACGGCGCACCTCGTCAACCTCCGGTACTCTTGGCGGATTTGGCTGCCGAACAACATCGCGCGGCTGTTGGTGGTGGCGTTGCTGATGCGCGTCTTCTCCAGGAACAGGCTGCTGCGACGACATCCATGGCTGCAACCGATTTGCGACGCCGATTTGGTGGGGTCGTTAGCTGGGGGAGATAGTTTCAGTGATATGTACGGTTTGGCGCGCCTGCTCTATGTGACGCTGCCGCAATTGCTCGTGCTCTGGCTCGGCAAACCGCTGGTTATTTTGCCGCAAACCATCGGGCCGTTTGAGAGCGGGATTGGCCGAGCGATCGCGCGATTCATTCTGCGCCGCGCCGACCGGGTGTACGCCCGTGATGCCGAAAGCGCGCGGTTATGGGAGGCGGCTCGGACGTCGTACGACATGGCGTTTGTGTTGGAGCCGGTGCGTCCCAGCTCGTGCGCGTTGCCACCGTGCGCCGCTGGCCAGTCGCTGGTTGGCGTCAACGTCAGCGGGCTGCTGTGGCGGGGTGGTTACACCGGCGCGAATATGTTTGGATTGAAGGCGGATTACCGGGCGACGATTCGTGCCATCGTGGAGCAATTGATCCGGCAGGGAGCGCAGGTGTTGCTCGTGCCGCACGTGGTCGGTGACGATGCAGACGGAGAGGACGATCTATCGGCAGCGATCGCGTTGCGAAGCGCATGCGGGGCGATCAGCGCAGACCGGTTGCATGTGCTGGAGGGTCAGCACACCCACCAAGAACTCAAGCACATCATTGGGCAGTGCGATTTTTTTGCGGGGTCGCGCATGCACGCCTGTATCGCGGCGCTGTCGCAATGCGTGCCGGCAGTTGGGCTGGCGTACAGCCGCAAATTTCGAGGGGTGTTCGCGACAGTGGGCGTGGACGATCTGGTGATTGATTTGCGGGAGGAGGAAACCGGCGCCGTCGCCCGGTTGGTCGCTCAGCGTTTTGGACAGCGCGGCGAACTCCGGGCGCGTCTGGCGCAGGCGATTCCGCAGGCGCAGCAGGCGGTCCGCGATCTGATCGTTGCAGAGTCGCGGTCAACCCGCGCAAACCAAAATGGGTTCGCATGAATGAGAGAAAGCAGGGGGCGAAGCAGGCGCTTTCTTCGGTTGGCCGCGCCTGTGCTATGATATTCGATGACATGAAGCATTCGATTTTTGTGACCCGGTTCTGGGTGTTTCTGACGCTGTTTCTCGGTGGGCAACTCGCGGCGATGGCCCAGTCCACCTTTTGCGTCCGGCAGGGGGCAACCGGAGCCAACAACGGTTCCGATTGGAACAATGCTTACACGTCGCTGCCCGCGACGTTGGTGCGCGGGGCGACCTACTACGTCGCGGCGGGCAGCTATGGCGCGTACGTTTTCGACGACGTGGAGAGCGGGTCAACACTAATCACCATCAAGAAGGCCACGGTCACTGAGCACGGCACCAACACCGGCTGGAACGACAGCTACGCGGGCGCCGCCACGTGGGGCAACCTTGTGTTCGCGCGGGACTACTACGTGTTCGACGGCGCATACCGGAACGAGAGCCAGTGGAACCAGCCGAACAGTTACGGGTTCCGCGTAACGGGCACGGTGTATTCGTGGCCGGTCAACTATCCGCCGGGCGGCGATCAGATCACCATTCGCTATTGCGACATTGGGGGGGCGTACTCCGATTCGTGGGCGGCGGGGTTGAACACGGGCGTGTATGTTGTCGGCAACCAGAACAACCTCACGGTCAGCCGCTGTTACATTCATAATGTAAAAGTGGGCTTGCTGTACAACGGCTTGGACACGTACACGGTAGAGGAATGCTTCATCGGGCCGGGCTGGGGCAAGGAGGCGCTGCGCGGCGGCGCGGTGTGTCGCAACGGCATCATCCGCCACAATACCTTTTACAACAGCACCCAAACCGACCCCAGCGACGGCACGAGCGGCATCACCGCGGAGATCGGCATTTGGGGCAGCACGGACGCGACGGCCTACGCCAACATTGCGGTTTACGGCAATGTCTTCCACAGCACGAAGTTCGGCGGGCGCAACGCCGTAGTGGTGATTGGCGGCAATGGCGGGTCATGGTACGGCGCGGCTGCGAGTGGTGCCTTGGTGTACAACAATACGTTCGTGGACGTGTCGGAAACGGCTGTGTTCGGCATGGTGCTGATCAACGGTACGGGCGAGGCCAAGAACAACCTGTTCTACAACTGCGCCTCGACGAATATGTACGCCAGCGCGACGGCCGGCAATAAGGTGGTTTCGGTGGACCCCTTCGTGAATCGACTTGGCTTGGACTGGCGCATCACGTCCACCAGCCAAGCGTGCAATGCGGGTGTGGCGCTCGGCGCACCTTACAGTTCCGACCGGCTCGGCGCCACGCGCGGCGCGGACGGCAGTTGGGATGTGGGCGCATACGAGTACATCACCAGTGGTCCGATTTCTCCTACCATCATCACTCAACCCAGCAGCGTTTCCGTCAGTGTCGGCAACTCCGCCGCTTTTACGGTGGCCGCCAGCGGGACGGCGCCTTTGAGTTATCAATGGCAACGCAACGGCGACGATCTGGCGGAAGCCAACACCGCTTCTTACACGATACCGGCAACAACCCTGAGCGACAGCGGCGCGACGTTTCGTGTCATCGTCAGCAACTCGGCCGGCTCGACGACCAGCCAAGTCGCGACACTAACGGTGACCACCACACCCAATCTCGCGCCAACGGTGAGCCTGACTTCGCCCACCAACAACGCGACGTTCACGGCACCGGCGAGCATCACCCTGACAGCCACCGCTGCCGACAGCGATGGCAGCATTGCGAAAGTCGAATTTTTCAACGGCAGCACCAAACTGGGCGAAGACATGACCAACCCGTTCAGTTTTAGCTGGAGTAACATCACCGCCGGCAGCTACTCCCTGACCGCCCGCGCCACGGACAATCTGGGTGCCACAGCCACATCATCGGCCATCACCGTTACGGCAACGACGCCGACAACAAATGCGTTCAGCATCGGTGAACGGGTGATGGTGAATTCCGACCCGACATTGCGGGTGCGGTCCTCGGCAGCGTTGGCCGGCGCGGTGATCGGCGAACAATCCTTTCAAGCGACGGGCACGATTGTGGGTGGACCGGTAACCGCCGACGGTTATACGTGGTGGCAGATTGATTACGACACCGATCCCGATGGCTGGTCAATTCAAGGTGATGGCTCCGCAAGTTGGCTCGTCCTCGCGACTGGCGCGCCACCGCCACCGCCCACTGGGCTGATCATCCAGTAACACCTGCCTGACGCTTCTTATCCCCACCCTCACGCAGTCGGCTGATCGCCGAAACTCGTGACTATTCTCAACTCATTATGAAACTGGCCCCGCTACTCCGGTCTGCTCAATTTGTGTGGATTGCCGCCAACGAGAAATGGCTGAACATCGAGACCGACGACCGCATCCAGTACACGGAGTCGCCGGGTTGGTGGCGCGGGCGCGCCAGTGACAAGGCTCGCCACGCGGACAATCGCGCGTACGGGACTCCGGACTATTATTACATCCGTAAAATCATCCGCCGCCTGCGACCGACAACGCAGGACGTGGTGTACGACATCGGGGCCGGTAAGGGCCGGATTTTGTGCGTGATGAGCCGGTACAGCGTGAAGAAATGCGTCGGCATTGAGTTGTTCGAGGATTTTTGTGAGGTCGCTCGGCGCAACGCGCAACGGATGCGCGGTCAGCGCTGCCCGATCGAAATGCGCTGCGAGGATGCGGTGCAGACGGACTTGTCGGACGGAACGATCTTCTTTCTGTTCAATCCGTTTGGGGCCGCGACGATGAGAGAGGTGCTGGCAAACCTGAAAGGCTCGCTGGCGGTCAATCCGCGCCGCGTCCGCATTGTGTATTACAACAGCGTCCATCGCAGCGAGATAGAGACGTGCGGGTGGCTGCGGCAATACGACCATTTTGAGACGTTCAACGGACTGCGGGTGGATTTCTATCAGTCCACCACGTGACGCAGGCGCCTCCGTTTCCCCGTGAATCCATTTGCCATCGGCTTGTTGCTGACGAGCGCTGCGCTGTTGCTGGCGCTGCCGCGCCAATGGGCGCCGTTGCCGTTGTTGGTCGGCGTCTGCTACATGACGCTCGGTCAGGGAATCGAGATCGGACCGTTTGGGTTCACTGTGATTCGCGTGCTGGTTGCTGTGGGCGTGCTGCGGGTGATCGTGCGGGGCGAACGCATCGTGGGCGGGATGATGGGCTTGGATTGGTGGCTGATCGTCTGGGCGGCCTGGTTGTTCGTCAGCACCGCATTTCACCGGGATCCCGGCAGCGAGTTGATCAACGCCTTTGGATTGGCGTACAACTGCCTCGGTATCTATTTCTTGGTGCGGATTGCGTGCCGGGACCAGGATGATGTGATTCGGCTGGCGGGCATGAGCGCGATCTTGTTGGCGCCGGTCGCGCTGGAGATGATCAATGAGAAGCTCACTCAGCGCAATTTCTTTGCGACGCTGGGCGGGCTGCCCCCTTCGCCCGATGTGCGCGAGGGACGGATTCGAGCACAAGGCCCGTTTGCGCACGCGATTCTGGCGGGCACGGTTGGGGCCGTGATGCTGCCCTTGATGATCGGATTATGGAACGAGCATCGCATGCGAGCGCTGCTGGGGATCACGGCGTGTGTCACCATGGTGATCGCGTGCGCTTCGAGCGGGCCAATCATGACGTTTGGCGCTGGGATTGTGGGGTTGCTGATGTGGCGTTACCGGCACTCCATGCGCCGGGTTCGGTGGCTGATTTTGTTCGGCTACATCGGCTTGGATTTGGTGATGAAAGCGCCCGCGTATTTCATCATTGCGCGGATGGACATCGTGGGCGGCAGCACCGGCTGGCACCGGGCGGAGTTGATTGACGCGGCCTTGCGGCATTTTCATGAGTGGTGGTTGTGGGGAACGGATTACACGCGGCACTGGATGCCGACCGGGGTGTCGTGGAGCCCGGACCACACGGACATCACGAATGAATACTTGATGCACGGTATTCGCGGGGGGTTGTTGCTGATGCTGCTGTTCATCGGAACGCTGGCGTGCGCTTTTTCGTACGTCGGGCGCGCGCGCGCGCTGGCCGACGAGACATCATCCGCACATGAATTCATTGGGCGCTCGGCGCCGCGTTGTTCGCCCACACGGTGACGATGATTTCCGTCGCGTACTTCGATCAATCCATCGTCTTTCTCTATCTGGTGCTCGGCGCGATTGGCTCGCTTTGGGCGGCGCTGCGATCGCGCGCTGAAGATGAAGCGGCGACATCGGACGTCGAGGTTGAGGAGCCACACCCCGAGGCATGAAAACGGTTCAGGAGATTGCCGACTGGCGGCTGTGTTTGGGGTGCGGAGTTTGCGCGTATGCTTGCCCGGAGGAGCGGGTGAGATTGGTGGATGTGGCAACGGAGGGAATTCGGCCGGTGGTGACGAATGGCGATTGCGGGACTTGCCGAGATTGTTTGACGGTTTGCCCGGCTTTTGAGAATGACCATGCGCCGTTGAATGCGCGGCTGGGGTTGATTGGGGAATTGCGCGCGGCGTGCGGGCCGGTCATGGAGATTTGGGAGGGGCACGCGACCGATGCGGAGATCCGCCATGCGGGGTCGTCGGGCGGATTGATTACGGCGTTGTCGGCGTATTGCGTCGAGAAAGCCGGGATGCACGGCGTGCTCCACATCGGCCAAGACCCGGTTGAACCGCTGCGAAACAAGACGTTTTTGAGCCGGTCGCGAGCGGAGTTGTTGAGTCGGACTGGTTCCCGGTACGCACCGGCCTCGGCGTGCGACAGTTTGCAGTTGATGGCAGAGGCACCGGCGCCTTGCGTCTTCGTGGGGCAGCCGTCCGAAGTTACCGGCTTGGAGAAAGCGCGGCGGTTGCGGCCGCCGTTGGACGCAAAGGTGGGGCTGACGATTTCGTTTTTCTGCGCGGGGTCACCGGCTCGGAAAGGGACGGAGGAGTTGTTGCGGGCGATGGGGATCGAGCCGACTGACGTTTCTGCTTTGCGGTACCGGGGCAACGGCTGGCCGGGGATGTTTGCGGTGACTTTGAAGGGACAAACTGAACCGACGCATTTTCGCACCTACCAAGAATCGTGGGGCTTTGTGCAAGCGTACCGGCCGTTTTCGACCCATCTATGTCCAGATGGCACGGGTGAAGATGCCGATATTTCGTGCGGTGATCCGTGGTACCGGGAGGTGCGCGAGGGCGAAGCCGGTAGTTCGTTGGTGCTGGTGCGGACCGAAACCGGTCGGCGGATTGTCCGGGAGGCAATGGCGGCCGGGTATGTGGACTTACAGCCCGCCGAGCCATGGAAGGTTTTGGAGTCGCAGAAGAATTTATTCGAGAAACGCGGCGCGATTTGGGGGCGGGTGCGGACACTGCGCGCGTTTGGCCTGCCGGCGCCCAAGTTGACGGGGTTCTTTTTATTCGAGAACTGGCGACGATTGTCGCTGGAGGACAAGTTGCGCTCCACGTTTGGCACAGCGCGCCGCATTCTCAGTCGCGGGTATTTTCGTCGAAGTCGTCATGCCCACGCTTGAATCAAATCCGTCCACCATCACGCTGCGGTCCGTGGTCGATCTGGCGGCGCTCGAGCCGTTGCGGGAGTTTTGGGTGGCGCACCAGCAACATCCGAACGCGGAGTTTGCGTTTTATCAGGAAGTGATCCGGCAGCGGGCACCGCAGGCGCGGCCGCTCGTGCTGGTGTGGGAGCAGAGTGAAAGTCCGGTGGCGTTGGTGGTCGGTCGGATTGAGGAAGGGCGCGAGCCGGTACGGTTTGGGTATCGGACGTGGGCGGGGCTGAAACGGCGGATGTTTTGCAGCGTGACCGGCGGGGTGCTCGGCCCTGTGTCACCCGCGCAGCTCCGGCAGGCAACCGAGACCGCGCTGCAAACATACCGGCTGGATTACGCGGTGTTCAGCAATCTGCCGGTCGGCTCGCCGGTCGCGGCGGAGATTCAGCAACACGTGCCGGCGTGGCGGCGTGATCATGGTGGCCGGACGAGTTCGCATTGGCAGATGTCGTTGCCGGCGACGTATGAGGAGTTTTTGGGACGGCGCAAAAAGAAGCACCGGTATTGGCTGCAACGGTTGGGGCGCGTGTTGGAACGTGATTTCCCCGGTCGGGTGCGGCTGGCGCGGTTCCGCGAGCCGGCCACGGTGGAAAGTTTTTGT
>CAZJCX010000014.1:14492-14758 GCA_964544425.1 uncultured Verrucomicrobiota bacterium | reverse complement strand
CGGCCCGGTTGTCGGCGCGGACCTATCAGCGGCAATTGGGAGCCGGATTTTCCGGGAACGAGGAAGCGCGCCGGCAGTGCGCGCTGTTGGCGGCGGACGGGCGGCTGCGCGGCTACATCTTGTATGTGGATGAGAAACCGCGCGCGTACTGGCTGGCGGCGGTGATGGGGAGCGCGTTGTTTTTGTTCTCGACCGGCTATGATCCGGACTTTCGGAAGCATGAAGTGGGAACGGTTCTGTTCTTGGAGATGATTCAGGACGCGTGC
>CAZJCX010000014.1:13712-14482 GCA_964544425.1 uncultured Verrucomicrobiota bacterium | reverse complement strand
ACTTCGGCGTGGGCGCGGCGGCGTATAAGGAACGTTTTGGCGATGGGCAGTGGGAGGAGCGGCATTTCTTGATTTTTGCGCCGACGCTGCGCGGGGCGATGCTGAATGGAATATTGACCGTCAACCGGGTGGTCGAGAATTTTGCTCGGTGGACATTGTCGCGGGGACAAATGGTCGCGCAAACGAAACGCGCGTGGCGGCGCAACCTCACGTCCACTCCCGACAAACCGGAGGAGAACGCCGCGTGAAGTTGCTCGTGGTCATTGCGAGTTACGGGGAGAAAAATCGCGCCCATTTGGAGCGATTGGTGGCGGAGTACCGGCGGTTGCCATTTGCCACCACGATCGTCGTCTTGTCGAACATCCCGAAAGATCTGAGCCGTGACGTGGAAGTTCGAGTGGGTCTGCCGGAGGGAAACCCGCGGCTGTTGCCATTCGGCTACAAGGCGGTCTTTTGCGAGAATCAAGACCGGTACGACCTTTTCATCTACACGGAAGACGACACGCTCATCACGGAAACAAATTTGCGGGCGTTCCTCGCCGCCAGCGCCGTGGTGCGGACCGATGAGATTCCCGGCTTTCTGCGCTACGAGACTGACAGCGCCGGTCGGCGCTTCTATTCCACGATCCACTCGCATTTTCATTGGGTACCGGCTTCTGTTCACCGCGCCGGGCCGTACACAGTAGCGCGATTCACGAATGACCATGCTGGGTGCGTTGTGTTGACGCGCGACCACTTGCGACGGATTTTGGCGTCGCCGTCATTTTTGC
>CAZJCX010000014.1:11242-13677 GCA_964544425.1 uncultured Verrucomicrobiota bacterium | reverse complement strand
TGGTCTGCTAGAACTGGCCGCCACCGACCCGTACACGAAATGCGGACTGCACAAGGTGATTTGCATTTCACACTTGGAGGAGTTCGCCATCCCCCACTTGGCCAACGCGTATCTCGGCAAGCTGGGCGCCTCCGCCGATGAAATCGCGATCCAAATTGAGCGGCTGCTCCAACTCAATGGCGCGGCGGCCGCCACCCGTCCGTTGCTCGCCGTGGAAACCCGGTTGGACGACCCGTTATGGGACAAATCGTATTTCGAGCCAGTGCGAGCGGATTTGCTGGCGGCAGTTCCGGCCGAGGCACGGCGCATCCTGTCAGTCGGCTGCGGCAGCGGCGCGACAGAAGTCGCGCTGCAAGCGCGGGGCGCATCCGTGACGGTGATCCCGTTGGATTCTGTGATGAGCGCGGTCGCGCGGGCGAAGGGTCTGCGAGCGCTTTCACCCGACTACGCGCAGGCCCGTGGCGAAATTGCGAATGAGGACTTTGACGTCATCTTGTGGCCGGATGTCTTGCAGTTGGATGCGGACCCAAGGCGGCGGTTACAGGAGTTCTTGCCGGTGTTGCGGCCGGGCGGCGCGATGGTGGTGAGCGTGCCGAATTGCCTTTATACCCGGACATTTCGAGGTTTGCTTGCCGGTGATCCGCAGTTGCGCCAACTCTGCTGCGGCGATTCCTACGCCGCGGTGGGTCTGCAATTCACCTCGCCGCGCGTCGTGCGCCGGTGGTTGGCGAACGCGGGGTTGCGAGTCGGTCGTGATTGGACGCGGCGGGACGAAGAATACCAGCGCCTCGGCCGCGCCACGTTGGGGTTGATGGATCACTGTCTGGCGCACCGGGTGGTGCAAACAGGAGTGCGCGCCGATGGCTGAAATCCGGGAGAAGGCCGTCTCCGCCACGACGTGGAGCGGAGCAGAAACCGTCACGCGCGTCGGCCTGCAGTTTGCCGTGACCGTGGCACTGGCGCGGCTGTTGACGCCCGAAGACTACGGAACAGTGGCGTTGCTGGCGGTGTTCATCGGATTCGCCGGTGTGTTCATCAACTCTGGTTTTCCCAGCGCGCTCGTGCAGCGCCAAGACGTCAGCGAGACGGACTTATCTTCGGTGTGGCTATTCAACGTCATCATGGCAACAGTCACCGCCGGTCTGCTGTGCCTGGCGAGCGGCTGGATTGCGGCATTCTATGACCGGCCGGTGCTGCGACCACTGACTTGGTTATTGAGCGCCGACCTCATCGTGAGTTCGCTCACGGCCGTGCACCGCGTGCAACTAGTCAAGGCGCTCGACTTCCACCGGCTCTTCTGGATTTCATTTGCCGCGCTCGGCATCTCCGGCGTGGTCGCGATCTATCTGGCATGGCGAGGCTACGGAGTGTGGACATTGGGCTGGCAAACGCTGGTGTACAGCGGGGTGGCGAGCGCCTTGTTATGTTTTTCGAGCCGGTGGCATCCGCGGTTTGCCTTTTCGCTGGAATCGGTTCGATCGTTGTTTCGCTTTGGCAGTTTTCTCTTGATGTCCGCCATCCTCGACGTGCTTTACACCCGACTGAATACGCTAGTGATCGGGAAATTTTATTCACCGACCGAACTTGGTCATTATTCGCGCGCTGACAATACGGCGCAGATGCCGGGCAGTCTGCTGGCGAGCATCCTCAACGCGGTGGCGTTTCCGGTTTTTTCCCGGTTGCAGCACGACCAGACCCAACTGCAGAACGGCCTGCGCAAAGCGGTGCGCCTGACAATGTTGGTCAACATCCCGCTGATGTTGGGGATGTTGGTCACGGCGAAACCGCTCGTGTTGCTCTTATTCGGTCAGCAATGGCTGCCGTGCGTGCCATATTTGCAAATCCTCTGCGTCGCCGGTCTGCTGCTGCCGTTGCATGTTCTCAACTTGAGCATCTTGATCGCGCAAGGGCATGCGGACCGTTTTTTCCGGTTGGAAGTCGCCAAGAAAACGGTCAGCCTCGTCTTGCTCGGCGTCGCTTGCCCGTTCGGCGTGACGGCGATTGCAGGGAGCGCCGTGGCCGCGAGCGCGGTGTGTTTTCTGATCAATGCCTACTACAGCGAACAGTTACTTGCGTTTGGCGCACGCGCGCAAGTCGTGGACTTGTTGCCGTACGCTGGCGCGGGCGTGCTGATGGCCGGCTGCGTGGCGGCCATCGGCTGGGCCTTGCCCGCGGGTCCACTACTGCAACTGACCGGCCAGGTTTTGGCCGGCGCGGCCGTGTATGCGGCGCTCTGCGCGGCCTTCCGCCTGCCGGCATTTCTCGAAGCGTGGCGCTTGCTGAAGACCTCACCACTCACGCGACTCACAGGCGCGCGCGCATCATGACCACATCCGCTCAACCCGCGCCGCTCGTTTCGGTGGCGATGATCACGTACAACCACGCGAAGTGGATCGGCCGCGCCATCGAGGGCGTGCTCGCGCAGCGCACCGATT
>CAZJCX010000014.1:3365-11228 GCA_964544425.1 uncultured Verrucomicrobiota bacterium | reverse complement strand
AGACTGCTCGACCGATCGAACGCGGGACGTGGTAGAAGCCTACCGGCAAAAACATCCAAACCGCTTGCGCGTGATCACCGCCCCCACCAACGTCGGCGCGCACGAGAACAACCGGCGCACGATTGCCGCCGCGCAGGGAAAGTACATCGCCTTTTGCGAAGGTGATGATTACTGGCACCGGCCCGACAAACTCCAACTCCAAGTCAACCACTTGGAAGCCCACCCCGAATGTGGCCTGGTCTATTCCGACTACAACCTTGACGATGTGGCTCGCGGTTTGCGGATCGAGAGCCACCACCACCACACCCGGCGCGCCATCCCGCGTTCGCCGACCATCGTGGACATCGTGGCCGGTCGCGCCGGCATCCTGACCTGCACGGTGATGGCGCGGCGCGACTTGGTGCAGCAGGTCCGGTCGGCGGACCCGTATTTGCACGACAGCGGCGCGTTCCTGATGGGCGACACCCAACTGTGGGCGGAGATCGCGACCATCGCCAAACTGCATTACCTGGAGGAGCCGCTGGCCACCTACGTGCGCCTGCCGGAATCGCAATCACAAAGCGCCGACCGCGTGCGCGCTGCTCGGTTCGCCATCTCCAACTGCGAAATGTTTCTCTACCTGTGCGCCAAACACAAACTCCCGGACGAGTTGCGCCAGTGGCATGAGCGTCGCCGGTCCGAGGCACAGTTGGAGTGGGCTTTCTGGAAACCAGACCGTTCGTTGGGCCGCGACGCCAGAAGGCACTGCACCTCGCTCAGGCTGCGTCACCGCTTGCTTTTTTGGGGCTCGCAACATCCGTGGTTGAACCGGCTGTTCCGCGTGGCGCACCGGATCACCCACCCCCTCCGCGCCTGACGCACGCCCACCGAACAGAGCCGTATGATCCCGACTTCCGCATCTGCAACGCCGCTGGCAAGCGTGGTGATGCTCGCCTACAATCAGGCGCACCTGATTGGTCGCGCGCTGGACAGCGTGCTGGCCCAACGCACCGATTTTCCGTTCGAGATTGTGGTGGGTGAAGATGGTTCAGCGGACGCTACGCGGGCCGTGATTGAGAAGTTTGTCCAGCGGTTCCCACAAACCATCCGCCTCCTGCCATTAGCCAACCATGCCGGTGCCCGCCAGAACTACCACCAATGCATCCGCGCCGCGAGGGGCCGGTATCTGGCCTTTTGCGACGGTGACGATTATTGGCACCGGACCGACAAGCTCCAACTCCAAGTGGCACACTTGGAAACTCACCTCGACTGCGGGTTGGTATATTCGGACTATGATCTTCACGACACGGAGCACAACCGGATCATCGCCCGGTACCACCGCCAACTCCAACGCGCCATTCCTGCCGCGCCCGGGCTCGAAGACATCATCGCCGGCCGCGCCGGTATTCTCACCTGCACGGTCGCCTTGCGGGCGGCATTGGCTCACGAGGCTCAACGCTCCGACCCTTATTTGCATCTGACGGGACCATTCCTGATGAGTGATTCGCAACTCTGGGCCGAAATTGCGGCGCAGGCTGCGGTGCATTACATCCGAGACTCGCTCGCCACGTACACCCAATCCTCCGAATCGTTGTCGCACAGCCGCGACCCCGTCCGCTCCGTCGGATACGCCCTGTCCAACGACAACATGTTTCTCTACCTCTGCGCCAAGCACAAACTCCCGGACGAATTGCGCCGGTGGCATGAGCACCGGCAGACGATGCATCAACTCCAACTCGCCTTCTGGAAATGCGACCCGGTGCTCGGTCGCGAAGCGCAGCGACGTCTGGGACGCATCGGCTGGCGCAGCCTCGCGTATTACGCCGGATCGCAGTCCCGCACCGTGCACTGGCTGTTGCGGCGGGTCGCACAGCAAGTCCGGTAAACCAGCCGACCAACAACTCCTCGAAATCATGTTCACGTGGAAAAAATTGGGGAAGGTGTTTGATCCGACGCAGCACGCGGGTACGCCGTGGATGCGGGAGTTTGCGCAGGCACCGGCGACGTTGGTGTTTGCGGATTTTGTGCGGGTGTACTTTTCGTGCCGGCCACCGCCGGATGCGCGCGGGCAGTATGTGAGCCGGTCGGCGTTTGTGGATTTGGATCGGCGTGATCTCCAGAAAGTTTTGCGCGTGTCGGAGCAGCCGACGATGGAGCTGGGCGGGCCGGGGACGTTTGATGAGTTTGGCACGTACCCCACGTCGGTGATCCGCAATGGCCGGGAGGTGTGGGCGTATTACGGCGGGTGGACGCGGTGCGAGTCGGTGCCGTTCAACGTGAATATCGGGTTGGCGATCAGCCGCGACGACGGGGTGACGTTTCAGCGCGTGGGACCGGGGCCGATTTTGTCGTACTCGCCGGACGAGCCGTTCATTTTGAGCGGACCGAAGATTCGGCGGGTCGGGGACCGGTGGTTTCTGTGGTACATCGCGGGTGACCGGTGGTTGCCGAACAATGGGAAGCCGGAACCGGTCTACCGGATTCGGCTGGCATCGTCGGCGGATGGGATTCAGTGGGAGAAGCACAACCGGGATTTGATCCCGCGGCGACTTGAAGCGGATGAATGTCAGGCCAGTCCGGACGTGTTCTTCCACAATGGCCGGTATCACATGTTTTTCTGTTACCGGTACGGGTTGGACTACCGGAATCACGCGCGCGGGTACCGGATCGGGTACGCGGTTTCGGACGATATGTTTCATTGGACGCGCGATGACTCGAAGGCCGGTATCACGGTCTCGGAGACCGGCTGGGACGCGGAGATGGTGAGTTATCCGCATGTCTTCGAGCTCGATGGGGCGCTTTACATGATGTACCTCGGCAATCAAGTCGGCCGACATGGCTTCGGCCTCGCGAAGTTGGAGGGCGAGTTGTGATGCGCTGGACGAAGCTCGGCCAGATTTTCGTCGCGGCGCAGCACGGTCTCGACTTCGCGCAGTCGCCGCAGACGTTGATTTGCGGCGATCGGGTGCGGATTTATTTCTCGACCCGCCAACGCGAGGCGAACGGAAAATTTCTCAGCCAAATTGCGTTTACGGAATTCGACCGGCAGTTGGAGCGGGTGCTGCGCGTGTCGTCGGAGCCGGTGATACCGCTCGGCAACTTGGGCACGTTTGATGAACACGGCATTTTCCCGATCAACCTCGTCCGCCACAACGGCGCGGCGTACGCGTTCACGTGCGGGTGGAGTCGCCGCGTTTCGGTGTCGGTCGAAACCTCGATCGGGCTGGCAATCAGTCACGATGACGGGTTGACTTTTGAGCGCGTCGGCGACGGCCCGGTATTGTCGGCGTCGTTGCACGAGCCGTTCTTGGTGGGCGACGGGTTTGTGCTGGTGCGCGGCGGGACGTGGCACATGTGGTACATCTACGGCACCCGGTGGATTGAAGGCGCGACGCGCGAGCGCGTCTATAAAATCGGCCACGCCACTTCCCCCGATGGCCGGTCGTGGACGAAAACCGGTCGCCCGTTGATTGCCGACCGGCTCAATGCGGATGAATGTCAGGCGTTGCCGACGGTGGTGGAGCACGCGGGCCGGTTTCACATGGTGTTCTGTTACCGGGAGGCGACAGATTTTCGGAAGAATCCCGCGCGCGGCTACCGGCTCGGCTATGCGTGGTCGGCGGATTTGGAGAACTGGACGCGCGCCGACGACGAGTTGGGAATCGGTTTTTCGGCGACCGGGTGGGACGCGGAAATGATGTGTTACCCGCACCTGTTCCGCTGCGATGACCGGGTATACCTGCTCTACAACGGCAACGAATTTGGCCGGCACGGTTTCGGCGCGGCGCGGTTGGCGGGGTAACGCGAGAAGAACCACGCAGGACAATGTGGCAGAATCATTGACAGCAGAATCATCACGGCGCAACCGAATGCCGGTCGAGTGTCAGGTTGAGTTCAACCCATTGGGACAGGAGCAGTTTCACGATGTGGATCGAGTCGTGATGCGGCAGGTGTTCGACATCCACAACACGCTCGGCCGGTTCTGCGACGAACAAGCATATCAGGCGGAACTGGCGCACCGAAGTCGCGCGGCGGGCTTGACGGTTCATCAGGAGGTGCTGCTTGGTCCACAGCACCGGGACTTTGCCAAGTCCTACTACCTTGACCTGTTGATTGACCGTGGCGTGATCTATGAGTTGAAGGCCGTCGAAGCGCTCAGCCCCAGTCACGAGAAGCAGTTGATCAACTATCTCCTGCTGGCCGGGATACACCACGGGAAGCTCGTCAACTTTGGCTCAGGCTCCGTCGAATCGCGATTTGTCTCGACCCGGTTGCGGTTCGAGGATCGAACCGAAATTGACTGGAACGACGAGGAGTGGTCCGGCGATGACCAAGGCAGCCGGCAACTTCGCAAAGACCTGGCTGGCTTGCTGGCGGACTGGGGTGCGTTTCTGGATGTCAGCTTGTATCGCGAGGCGCTTGTTCACTTTCACAACGGACCGGGTGCCGGCGTTCAGGCGGTTGAAATCGAGATCGGCGGGCGGGTCATCGGCACGCAGAAAATGTGCCTCTTGAACCAGAGCACCGCGTGGCATCTTTCCGCAATCCGACAGCATCAGCCGTCCTACGAGCGCCATCTGCTGCGGTTGTTGCGCCACACGCACCTGCAGCGACTGCATTGGATCAATCTCCACCACCACACCGTCATGCTCAAAACCCTGTCACCATGATTCTGCTGTCAATGATTCTGCCCGCATGAAATTGGCGATCATGCAGCCGTATTTTCTGCCGTACATCGGGTATTGGCAGTTGTGGAACGCGGTGGATGCGTTTGTGGTGTACGACAACATCCAGTTCACGAAGAAAGGCTGGATCAACCGCAACCGGTTTCTGCTGAACGGCGCGGATGAGTTGTTCACAATCCCGGTGAAGAAAGACTCCGAGTACTTAAACGTCGTTGAGCGCGCGGTGGCCCCGGATTTTGATCGCGACAAACTGCTCAATCGCCTCGCCGGCGCCTACCGGCGCGCGCCGCACTTCGACGCCGTGTTCCCGTTGGTGACCGGCATCGTGCGCGCCGAATCGGCCAACCTGTTCGAGTATCTTTTCCATTCGATGCGGCAGGTGGCCGGCTATCTCGGCATCACGACCCCGGTCGTTGTCTCGTCCACCGTCCCGATTGACCACTCGTTGCGCGCGGAGGAGAAGGTGCTCGCCCTCTGCCGCGCGCTGAAGGCGGACACGTACCTCAACCCGATTGGCGGCCGGGAACTGTACGACAAGGCGCAGTTTCGCGCGGGCGGTATTGATCTGCATTTTCTCCAGACGCGCCCGATCACCTATCCGCAATTCAACGGCGCGTTTGTGCCGAACCTCTCGATCCTCGACGTGATGATGTTCAACAGCCCGGCCGCGATCCGCGCGATGCTGCGCGAGTTTGATTTGGTGTGATGGCTCTGCCGGATTCCATTGTGAAGCTGATCCGCGACGAACAAGCGCGGCAAGCGGGACGTTTCGTTGAGGGCGTGGACATGGACTCCTATCTCGCGAAGCTGGCTGGCAAGGCGGAAATCGTGGCGGATCACGTCGGCGACCGATGCCGGGGTGTCGCGGCATTTTATTGCAACGACCTCTCATCCCGGCAGGCGTTCATGACGTTGTTACTGGTGGATCCCGCCGACCGGGGTTTGGGAATCGGGCAGGCGCTCGTTGCGTTTGTGCTCCACACGGCGAGACGACGCGGCTTTCGCGTCTGCCGCCTCGAAGTCAGCTTGCACAACCACGGCGCGCGAGAGTTTTATCGCGCGCTCGGCTTCCAAGTCGCGGAAGAACGCGGCGAAAAACAATTACTGGAGATCAACCTCGGAACATGAATCCGAACCTCGAACATCTTGCACTCACTGGCGGCGCGCCGGCATTTGCGGCACCGCTGCACGTCGGCGCGCCGAACATCGGCGACCGCGACCGTCTGCTGCAACGAATTACCGACATCCTCGACCGCCGCTGGCTGACCAACAAGGGTCCGTACGTGACGGAGTTCGAGCAGCGGGTGGCGGATATGGTCGGCGTCAAACACTGCATCGCGATGTGCAACGCCACCGTCGCGCTGGAAATTTTGATACGCGCGGCGGAACTGAAAGGCGAGGTCATCGTCCCCTCGTTCACGTTTGTCGCAACCGCCCACGCGCTGCAATGGCAGGAGATTACGCCGGTGTTCTGCGACATTGATCCCCTCACCCACAACCTCGATCCGGCCAAAGTCGAGCAGATGATCACCCCGCGCACCACCGGGATCATCGGCGTTCACGTCTGGGGCCGCCCGTGCGCGGTGGAGGCGTTGCAGACGATTGCCGACCGGCGCGGGTTGACGCTGATGTTCGACGCGGCGCACGCGTTCGCCAGCACGCATCGCGGGCAGATGATCGGACGATTTGGGTTGGCGGAGGTGTTCAGCTTCCACGCCACCAAGTTTCTCAACACGATGGAAGGCGGCGCGGTCGTCACCAACGACGATGCGCTGGCCGGCAAGATTCGGTTGATGAAAAACTTCGGATTTCAAGGCTACGACAATGTCACCTACATCGGCACAAACGGGAAGATGACCGAAATCGCCGCCGCGATGGGGTTGACGAATCTGGAGAGCATGGACGAGTTCATCGCCGTCAACCGCCGCAACTACGACGCCTACCGGTGCGGCGTGCACGACATCCCTGGTATCTCGATCATTTCGTACGACAGTCCCGACCGGTTTAATTACCAGTACATCATCGTGGAAGTGGATGAAGCCGCGGCCGGCATCAGCCGCGACCGGCTCGTTCAATTGTTGCACGCCGAAAACATCCTCGCCCGCCGGTATTTCTTTCCGGGCGTCCACCGCATGGAACCGTACCGGTCACATTTCCCCCACGCGGGCTTGCTCTTGCCGCAAACGGAGCGGCTCGCCCGCCGCGTGATGTCCCTGCCCAACGGCACCGCCGTCGGCCCCGCCGAGATTCAGAAAATCTGCGACATCATCCGGCTGATCGTAGCACGCAGTAACCACACATGATCCTCCTACTCGGAGCGACCGGGTATTTGGGGCAGGCGTTCGCGGCGGAGTTGCGGGCGCGGCGGCGGAGCTTTATTCCGTTGTCGCGGGCGACGGTGGATTATTCGGAGTTTGATTTGCTGTTGGAATATGTTCGGCGGACGCGACCGACGTTTGTGATCAACGCGGCCGGTTGCCCCGCGCCGGCGGACGGCGCTGATTCGGAAGCAGCCCACGCGGAGATGTTGCGGGCCAACACGCTGTTGCCGCAGACGGTGGCCCGGGTGTGTTTGATGACCGGCGTGGCGTGGGGACACGTGTCGTCGGGGCAAATCTTTGTCGGCGGCAAACTGGTGCGGCATGGCGGACTGGAAGCGGCGCGCGCGGTCGCGGCGCAACCACCGGAGATGGTGCGCGGGTTTGATGAACTCGATGAGCCGAACTGTTCGTTCTTCCACCCGCCCTGCCCCTTCTACAGCGGATCGAAAGCGCTGGCCGAGGCGGCGCTCGATGGCGCGGAACGCTGTTTCATTTGGCGGCCGGGCGCGTTGTTCGAGCATCAACACTCGCCCCGGAACTTTTTGACGCAGTTGTGGCGCCGCCAGGATGAAACGGACGCGCTAGTGTCGGTGTCGCACCGGGCGGATTTCGCGCGCGCCTGTCTGGAATTATGGGATCGCAGCGCGCCGTTCGGTGTGTATCATGTCGCCCACCCGGAACCGCTGTCCACCCGGATGATGATTCACGAGATGGAACGGTTTTGGCAGACTGGGCCGCGCGCGGCGTTCGGGAGTGGAAACACGCCGCTGTCGGATTGTGTGTTGGATGTGTCGCGGCTGGTGGCGACCGGCGTGCGGATGCGTTCGGCGCGGGTCGCGTTTCACGAGGCGTTGCGGCGTTGGCAGGCCGGCTCCGGC
>CAZJCX010000014.1:0-3311 GCA_964544425.1 uncultured Verrucomicrobiota bacterium | reverse complement strand
GTGAACGCGCACCGGAGGAATGACAATGAATGGACGAATCGGGATGTGCGTATTGACACTGACCTTGTTCACCCACCATGCAACCGGGCAGGAAGTGCTCGCGCCGGTCAGCGCGCCGCCCGTCACACCGGCCGCGTTGCAAGGGGTGGACGTGGACCGACCGGGGCAACTGCCGTCCGCCCCGCCGTCGGAGGCGTGGCAGGGCGCGACGCCGTTCCAAAGGGGGCCGGTGATCGTGCGCCCCGCCGTGGCGTACCGGTTCTCGTACACCGACGAAGTCCGCGCGAGCACCAATCTGACCACGTCATCCTTCCTGCATGAGGTCAGTCCGGGGGTGACGTTCGAGTTGGGGCGCCACTGGGCGGTCGGCTACGGACTCAACTGGCGGACGTACTCGGACGATGATCTGGAAGACACGGTGGATCACAGCGTGACGTTGACCGGCAATCTGCTGGTGCGGGATTGGTCGCTGGGATTGCGCCACACGTCCTCGTTCACGGAAAGTTCCACGGTCGAGACCGGCGGTCAGACCAAGCAGAACAATCACGGCACGGCGTTGAGCGCGTTTCATCGGTTTGACGACCAGTGGTCGGTCGAGTTGGGCGCGATGCAGGACATCCAGAACACGACCGGGTTCAACGACACGATCGAGTGGAGCACGATGAACTGGCTCGATTATCAGGCCCACCCCGCCGTCGCGCTCGGTCTCGGCGCGGGCGTGGGCTACGTCGCGGCCGAGGAAGGCGCCGACCAGTTGTCCGAACAGCCTGTCGCGGCTCTTGGGGTACTAGGACGTCGAGGCGGTGATCCTTGCCTGGAACGTGCCCGACGTGACGGGGCGGCCGCGTGACGTGGCGGGCGTCGCGCAAGTTGAGCGTGGCGGCCAGCGGCGGCGTGGAGTTCCGGCAGTTTCGCGGGAGCAGCGCCGGCGATGACGTGGTCAACCCGGTCGTCAGCGGGTCGGTGTCGTATTTCCTGACCGAGGTAACGACGATCCGGTTGGGCGCGTCGCATGCGGTGACCACGTCGGTGTTTCAGGATCAATTCACGGAGACCACCGGGGTCAACGGCGGGATCAGTCAGCGATTTTTGGGACGCTTGTATTTGGATGTCGGCGCGGCGTTCAGCCATGTGCAGTATGAAAGCTCGTTGATCGGCGTGACCACCAACCGGCGTGATGACATTTTCGCGGCGGATGTCCGCCTGAGCACGACGGTCTGGAAACGCGGCTCGGCGGCGGTCTTCTACCGGCGTTCGGAGAACTCCTCGAACACGCCCGGTTTTGATGTCGCCAGCAATCAAGTCGGCCTCGAATTCCGGTATGGGTATTAACGCTCGGCTCGTGGCTGTCGCGGCGGTCAGCGACCGCTGCTGCAACCCGGTTCCCAAACATGCCCACTAATCTTCGGCGGTGGCTGACCGGGCTGGCGGTAGTGGCGGCGGCTTTTGCGCTGCCGATGGTGGAACTGGTTCGCTTCGCCGCCAGCAGCCATTTGTATTCGCACATCCTGCTCATGCCGGTCGTGTGCGGGTATCTCGTCTGGCTCAAGCGCGAGAACCTCCCGGCCACTGATACACCGGCCTGGTCGTGGGCCGTCGCGCCGTTTGCCGCGGCGGCGGTCTTGCTCGGGTTGCGTTGGCAGGCCGGAACGGCGCTCGTGGCGGACGATGCGCTGGCGTTGACGACGGGGGCATTTGTTTGCGGCGTCTGGGGTGTGAGTCTGCTGACGTTGGGGCGCGCGACGGCGAGAGCGCTGGCGTTTCCCTTGGGGATGCTGGTGTTTCTTGCGCCCATGCCGGTCGCGGTTCGTGACGGTGTGGAAGTGTTCCTGCAACACGCCTCGGCGGACGTGGCGGAACTGTTGTTTCGGCTGACCGGGCTGACGGTTTTGCGGATGGGACTGATCTTTGAGCTGCCGAACGTGACGCTTGAAGTCGCGCCGGAATGCAGTGGGATTCGCTCCACGCTCGTGCTGTTCATCACCAGCTTGCTGGCCAGTCATCTCTTGCTGCGGACCGGTTGGAAGCGGGCGTTGCTGGTGGCCGTGGTGATTCCGTTGGGGATTGCGCGAAACGCATTTCGGATTTGGGTGTTGGCGGAATTGTGTGTGCGGGTCGGGCCGGAGATGTTGCATTCCCCCATCCACAATCAAGGCGGGCCAATTTTCTTCGCGGCGTCGCTGGTGCCGTTGCTGGGATTGTTGGCGCTGCTGTGGCGATCGGAGCGGGTTCGATGAACGCGCCGGTCATCATTGCGTTTGGCGGGGCAGCGGTCAGCGCGGGTCTGGCGGCGGTGGTCGCCGCCGGAGCGCGCCGGTCGGTGAGTCATTGGAGTTTCGTGGCCGGCCTGGTGCTCCTGGCGCTGGAGGGTGTTTGCCGGGGATTCACAATGCAGGCGACAGACGCCACCACGGCGATGACGTGGCAGGAACTGCAGACGTGGTTGTTGGCGTTGATGCCGGGGGTGTGGCTGGTGTTCAGTTTGAGTTATGCGCGCGGTAATGCCGGGGAGTTTCTGCGGCGGTGGCGCGGGCCGGTCATCGCGGCGTTCGCATTGCCGGTCGCGGTCGTGGCGGTGGGGTTCGACAGCGTGGTGGTCGCGGCGGAGTTCGTGCCGGAGATTCAGCAGTGGGTATTGGCGCTGGGGTGGCCAGGGTTCGTGCTGCATGTTTTGTTTTTAGGCGGCGTGGTGCTGACGTTAATGAATTTGGAGCGGACTTTCCGCGCATCGGTGGGGACGATGCGGTGGCGGATCAAGTATCTGGTGCTGGGTTTGGGAACGGTGTTGGTGGTGCGGTTGTACACCAGCAGCCAGGCGCTGTTGTTCCGGCACCTGAACGCCGGGCTGGAAACGATCGCGTCGGTCGGGCTGATCATCGGGTGCGGATTGATGGCGCGGGCGGTGTGGCGGACGCGGCGGACGGCAGTGGACGTGTATCCGTCGCACTCGGTGATTCAAGGCTCGCTGACGGCGATGCTGGCCGGGGTGTATCTGGTGGTGGTGGGGTTGTTCGCCAAACTGGTGGAAAGCTGGGGCGGTGATACCGGCTTCACGTTGAAGGCGTTTTTGGTGATGGCGGCGTTGGTGTTGTTGACGCTGTTGTTGTTGTCCGATCAGGTGCAGTTGTACAAGCGCCGGTTCATCAGCCGGCATTTCCAGCGACCGCTTCACGACTACCGGCAGGTGTGGCAGACGTTCGCCGAAGGCACGATCTCGAAAGTCGAGACCCCGGCTTTGTGTCACGCCACCGTGAAACTGGTGGCCGATGTGTTTCAAGCGTTGTCGGTCACGATCTGGCTGGCCGACAATC
>CAZJCX010000013.1:30019-31442 GCA_964544425.1 uncultured Verrucomicrobiota bacterium | reverse complement strand
AGATGTCCGCGCCATCGTCGAAGGCCAGTTCACCGAAGTGCCGCAGGTCTGGAAACTGGATTACCTCAGCGTCATGACCGGCGCCATCCCCACCGCCAGCGTCCGCCTCTTCCACACGAGCAAACAGGAACCCATTCACGATGCCGGCACCGGCGACGGCCCGATTGACGCCGCGCTCAAGACCATTGACCGCATCACCGGCCTCAAGGGCAACTTGGTGGATTACGCGGTGGCCAGCGTCACCCGGGGCAAAGACGCCATTGGCGAAGTCAGCGTCCGCGCCCAATTCGACAAAGGCAAGATCGTGACCGGCAAAGCGGCCAGCACCGACATCATCGAAGCCAGCGCCCTCGCCTACCTCAATGCCCTCAATCGCCACTTGGACGACCAACGCCGCTCCGCCGAAGCCGAGAAGCCGAGTTTGTGACGCATAGAGTGGCGGACGGCGGGTGCGGCGTCCCCGGCGTAACGGCACCGGACTCTGACATCACACCTCGTTCTGGTTGAGTTACGGCGCGTGGGCACGCCCGGCAAGCTTGACGGTGGACGTGGACGCTTGCTACTGTCGCGCCGCTCATGAAACGGATTCTGCTCGGACTTGTCACCGGTGCGCTGGTTGTCGGCGTCTTCACCCCACCCCGTTGTCCGGCGCCGATGGTGTGGCGCAAGGGCGAGGGGTGGACGTGGGAAAGCTTCGGAATGCCGGTGGGCAACACGCCGAAAGAGCAACTCGACATCGCCAAGCGATACTTCGAACAGCAGGATTACGGCAACGCGGCGGCTTGTTACCGGCGGTTGTTGCGGCGGTGGCCGGCGTCGTTCGCCGCGGAGGAGGCGCGCTTTGGCTTGGCGGAATCACTGAGCGGCGCGGGTTACAAATTCAAAGCCTTCAAGGAATACCAGAACCTGATTGAAAAGCACCCGAACTCCGACCGCTATGAGCCGGCGCTGCAGCGGCAGTTTGAGATTGGCGAGGCGTTCATGAGCGGGTACCGGGACAAGACGTTTGGGGTGCGGTTGTTCCCTTCGACGGACAAGGCGATTGATATCTTTGAGCAGGTGGCAAAGAACGGCCCCTACAGCGCGCTCGGCCCGCAGGCCCAGTTAAAGGTCGGCCAGACGTATGAGCGGCGCAAAGAATACGTCAGCGCCGTGCGGGCGTATGAGAAGTTGATGGAGAAGTATCCGAACCATGAGTTGGCCCCGGTCGCCCAATTTCAGATCGGGCTGGCGTACCAAGCGGAAGCAAAACGCGCGGAGTACGATCAGAATGCCGCCAATCAAGCCGCCGCGTCCTTCACCGATTATGCGGTGCGGTATCCAGAAGGCGCGCGCTTCCGGGAAGCGGAGGAATTTCACACCGTGTTACGGGTGGAACAAGCGCGCGGCGCGTTTCAGGTCGGGCAGTTCTACGAGAAGAACC
>CAZJCX010000013.1:27700-30005 GCA_964544425.1 uncultured Verrucomicrobiota bacterium | reverse complement strand
AGGCCGCGCTGATCTATTACAACGACGCCATCGAACGCAGTCCCAAGTCGGAATGGGCGGCGACGGCGCGGCAGAAAGTCGCGGCACTGAACCACCGGATTTCACAACCCGGTGCCGCGCCGCTGGTGCAACCCACGGTTGATCCATGATCCGGTCTGTCCTAGGCGTTGTGGCCGGTTGTCTCGCCGCAGTGTTGTTGACCGGCTGCCTCGGTTACCGAGTCGGCGCGGTTGGCGAACGACGATACCAGTCCCTCGCCATCCCGATGTTCCGCAACAAGACGGTCACGCCGCAGGTCGAACCCCAGATCACGAATGCCATCATCAAACGATTGCAGGCGGACGGGACGTTGTTGGTGCAAAGCCGGGCCACGGCGGATGCCGTGTTGTTCGGAACGGTGACAAAGTATGACCGGCGCCTGATCCGCGGCGCGGTGACCGATACCGGCGTGCCGCGCGAGTACCGGCTGATGATGACGGTGGTCGTCGAAGTCCTCGATCAACGCAGTGGCGAGCACATTCTCAAGCCCACCACCATCGAGGGCGCGGCCGAAGCGTTCATTGGCGCGGATTTGCAGAGCGCTGATGAACAGGCGTTGCCTCAAATCGCCGAGGACATTGCCCGGCAAGTGGCCGCATTGCTTACCGAAAATTGGTAGGGTCGCCGCGCCCGGGGCCAATCGAATGGCGAATCGCGGACGGCTCGGAAAACCGTCCCTACCGGGGCGGGGTCACGCCGCGGCGGGGGTCAACGATTTCAAGCGGGCCGCGAGCCGTGCTTTCTTCCGCGACGCCACGTTGCGATGGATGACGAGCGTCTTGGCGGCTTTGTCCAGCGCCGAGACCACGGCCCGGTAGGCGGCCGCGGCTTCGTCATTGTTCTTGGCGGTGATTGCCCCGAGGAATTTCTTTTCCAGCGTGTGCAATCGGGACTTGATGGAATGGTTGTTCGCTTTGCGCCGGAGACTGGCGCGCGCCTGTTTTGCTGCAGAACGTGTTTTAGCCATAAAGTAAAGTGCGCGTATCCTACCGGCCAAGCGACCAATGTCAACGGCGAAAACCCGCTGGTTTAGGCTTCTCAACGCCCCCGCCTTTCGGCACGTTCTCCGCCCGTGAAGCTGCTCAAATTGGGTTTGGCGATCCTGCTGCTGCCGGCGTGCGTGGCATTGACGCTGACGAGTTGGCACGTGGCGCAGGCTGTCGTGGCGTCGGCGGTGCAGAGCGGACGAACGCTCGGCGGGGCATTCGCGGCCGGGTACGGTTTGTGGCTGGTGGTATTCGCGACGTTGCCCCGCCCCACCCGGACCTACGTGCTAGGACACGAGTTGACGCATGCGATTTGGGCGTTGCTGATGGGCGCGCGCGTCGGCGGACTGCGCGTGGGCAAGCACGGGGGACAGGTGCGGACCAGCAAGACGAACTGGGCGATCACGTTGGCGCCGTATTTTTTCCCGTTCTATGCGATGCTGTTTCTCGCGCTGTTTGTTGTCGCGCACATGATTTGGGGACTCGACCGGTATCTGGGGGTGCTGTTCTTTCTGGTCGGTTTGGGCTGGAGCTTTCACGTGACATTCACCTTCGTGATGTTGCTGACCGTGAGCCAGCCGGATGTGCAATCGCAAGGGAGGGTTTTTTCCGCCGTTGTGATCTACGCGATGAATCTGGTGACGATGTTGGCGACGATTGCCGCGCTCGCTCAGTCAGTCAGCTTCGCTGGTCTCGGCTACCGGCTGGTGCGCGACTTGATGGCGGCGTACGGCTGGACGATCGGTCAGGTGGGGTGGTTGTGGGAATCGGCGACCCGCTGATTGCGGCCCGCGCTTGCCTGCCGGTCCGATTCGCCTACAATCCCGACCGAATGAATGGAACCAACATGATCGTCCGCTGGGTCGGTGAGTCGGAGTGGCTGCAACAAACGTGGCTCGGGAATCAGTTCTGGCAGTATGGCCTGTTTTTCTTCTACTGCCTGGTCGCCGTCGTCGCCGCGAAGGTGACCGACGTCGTGCTGGCGGATTATCTGCAGCGGCTGGCGAGTCGAACCCGAACGCAATGGGACAACCGTTTGCTGAAATTGCTGCAGTCACCACTGCGACTGGTGGTCTTCCTGTTCTTCATGCATCTCGGCGTGGAGGTGATGAACACGCCGGACTGGATGCAACTCTATCTCCAGCGCGCCTTCGGCTTGATCATGGCCATCGCGGTCACCTACGTGCTGATGCGGACGGTGGACATCAGCTTCGAGATTATCCGCGACCGAGTCCAGCGCCGTGACGGGCGGCTTGATGTGGCGATTCTGATTCTGCTCC
>CAZJCX010000013.1:27301-27690 GCA_964544425.1 uncultured Verrucomicrobiota bacterium | reverse complement strand
AAAGCCGTCAAAATTTTCGTCGTCATCACCGCCGTGATCGTCACCGCGGATAACGTCGGCATCAAGGTCACCGGGCTGCTCGCTAGTCTGGGTGTCACGGGTTTGGCGGTCGCGTTGGCGTCGCAGGAGACGCTCTCGAACTTGCTCGGCTCGATCATCATCCTGGCCGACCGGATGTTTGTGGTGGGAGACCGGATCAGGATCGGCGCCGATGAAGGCGTGGTGGAGTACATCGGCGTCCGCAGCACCCGGTTGCGGACAGCGGAAAGCGACGTGATTGCGATCCCCAACCGGAATTTCACCACGATGTCCGTCCGCAATTTTTCCAAAACCAACGAACAGCTCGTCGCGTCCAAACCCGCGACATGACGCGGTTCTGGGAAATTTTT
>CAZJCX010000013.1:26302-27291 GCA_964544425.1 uncultured Verrucomicrobiota bacterium | reverse complement strand
AACTGGTGGTTGGTCGCCATCTCGATCATGCTGCTGGGTGTTTTTTTGTACGGCATCCTGCGTCCGCGCACCCGCACGCAATGGCGCTCGGCGGGGATGGCGCAAGCGTGGGTGATTGCGTTGTACGCCGAAATGTACGGTTTGCCGCTGACGATGTACGGCTTGGCCGCGCTCACCGGGCAAACCGAGTACGCGACCAATCATTTCCGCGGGCATGCGTGGGCGTATCTGTTCGGTTGGGGCGATACCGGCGCGATCATCTGCGACGTGGTGGGACAGGCATTCATTGCGGCGGGAGCGATCATCGCCTTGCAGGGTTGGCGACAGATTTACCGGGGCAAAGGCGAACTAGTGCAGACCGGCCTTTACCGGCGCATCCGCCACCCGCAATACACCGGCTTCTTCTTGTTTCTCATCGGCAGCTTGATTAACTGGCCGACGCTGATCACGTTGCTGATGTTCCCCCTGCTTTGCTGGACGTACTATCGGCTCGCCCGAGAAGAGGAATCCGATTCGCTGGTCGCGTTCGGCGAAGAGTACCGGGCTTACCAGCGCGTCAGCGGCATGTTCCTGCCGCCGGTGTTTCGCCCGCAATGAATTCCAACGCTTTCTGGTAGCTCCGTTTTTCGAGAAAATGCCGCAACTGCGGAGGAGCTTGTTCACCCAGCGCCCGCTGACAATCCGTGATGCGCGCCAACGCCGCCACGATCTTCGCCGCTTCCCTCGTCTCCGCCGCTGCCATAAACTCCGTCAGCGCCATTCGCAACGCGTCGTACTTCATTTCCGCACCCCGCGCGTCTTGCCTGATTGGAAATCCCACAGCAACCAATCGTCGTCGGGCACAAACCGGCCGAGCTTGCCGTCCCATTTTTTCGGGAGTTTATGGTTGAGACTGGCCAGAAACGGCAGCAGGGGACGTTTCGGTTTGTGCCGCCGCTCATGCTCGTCGAGCGGGATGTCCTGCTTCCAGCCAAATTTCTTCCGGTAGG
>CAZJCX010000013.1:19032-26292 GCA_964544425.1 uncultured Verrucomicrobiota bacterium | reverse complement strand
CGTCGAAAAAATTCTCCCCGCCCACCAACGGCAGATACCACAAGCTCGGATGTCCGCGCGGATTCTCTTTGATGGGCACCGCGCGTTCCAGTTTCTCGAGCAACGCCGCCCCGACCGGATCTTTCCGCAAGTGCCGCCGCAACTGGTGCAACGTCGGAAACTCCACCGGCGGACTCACGAACAGCACCGGCTTGTGCTGCAACGTCGCCATCACGATCTCGTGCGGCGTGCCGACGCTGTAGATGTTCGTCGGACAATACGAAATGGTGAAGTCGCTCGTGTCCACCATCCGCAAATCAATGTGCATCGTCTCCCAAAACTGCCGGACACACCACGCTCGCGCCTCCGCCCCTTTCCGCCCGCGCGCATACGTCCACCGCTCGCGAATCCGGTGGACGCTCTCCTCATCCTCGCGCCCGTACTCATGCAAACCGCGCACCGACGGTTTGAACCACGGATCAAACACCGTCACTCCCATCCGCTGGATGAATTCCCCCACCCTGTTTCGCCAGCCCAACTTCTTCTCCGCCGCCCGCGACGCCACAAAATCCATCGGCCCCGAGAGATAAACCCGCGACCCGTGCAGCAGACCAGTCTTTGCCATGCCCGCAGTGTAGGGAAAGCCGACCGAGGATTCCACTCGATTTTCCCGGCGCAACCATCAAGCCACGCAAGACACCGCAATCACACAACCAACGCCGGGGTGGCGGCGATAGCACGGGTCAACGACACATTCCAATCCAGATTCATTTCCCACTGCCCGCTGTAGAACTCGGCGCATCCGTCCACTCGGTGACGAACTCCTGCCACGCTTGTCGGCATGCGGGCTCAGAGCCCATAACCGCCCATAAACGTGCCCAGTGGAACGCCGCACCGGCCACCGGCAACCGCCGTTCGTCCGGTGACCGATTCGCCAGCAATGGATCCCGCGCGGGCGGACAACGCCGGTGAATCTCGTCCACCAACTTTGCCAAGCGCGGTCCGACAAACCACGGAATCGCCGTCGCCTTCTGATTCCGGTACGTCCGCGGCGCTTGGTATTCGATGTATGGCCGGTCGTCCGTGTTGACCGGGTAGTCGGCGAAAAGTTCCCCCGCCGCCGTCAGGTTGCCGCAATAGAAAAATGGAATCGTCGCTGAGTCGAATGGCAACATCAGCCGCTCCAAATCCCCGAATGTCCTCCCCTCCACCGCCGCCCGCCGTTCTGCCAAATTGCCGCTTGCCGCCGGTAATGGTGCGCCATCCTTGTGTCCGACCACCGCCACTACTTCCTCGCCGGGCTGGAAATTATTCCGCCATAACGACACCTGACTAAACACCTCCAACATCGTCCGCACAATCACCGAAAACTCGTACTCCGTCAGTTGATACAGCGGCAACCACTGTACGAACACCCCGCCCGGCTCCAAGCGCGCCTCGACGCTTTGGAAATGTTCCCGGCTGTAGAGACTCCCGGCCCCGGACCGGTAAGGCACGAACAAATCCGAGTTGATCATGTCGAAACTTTCGCGCGTCGCCATGAGAAAGTGCCGACCATCCTCGACCAACACCGTCGCCCGCGGGTCGGTAAACAGTCCGCCGGTGAAATCATCACCGAAATACTTCCGCGCGGCCGTGACCACGGCCGGGGCCACCCCGCACGCCACCACCCGCGTCACGTTGCTGAAGGCCGGATCCAGCGCGCTGCCGGCGGTGATGCCGGTGCCCATGCCGAGAAAGAAAATGCTTTTCGTTCCCGGATACGCCCGCAACGGAATGTCCGCCTGCAATCGTTGCAGCACGCTCGCCCCCGTCGAACCCAGGCCGTAATGCGAATTGATCTTGATGGACAACCCATACCGGTCCTGCGTCACGGCCACCGTGCAATCACTCCCCTCCCACGTTTCGAGTACACGGTCTGGCTCGCGCAACGGATCCACACTGGTCACCGGCAACTGGGCCGGGTCGAACGCCACAAACAACAACACCAACGCGAATCCACTCGCCGCTTTCAACGCCAACCCGCGCCCGACCGGCAGCACAATCACAGCCCCTAGATATAACGCCGCGATCACCTGAATACTCCGCCACATCCCCACCGTCCCCAACATCACAAACCCAGCGAAAACGGGTCCCACAATCGCCCCGGCAATATTCCACGCGGCCAACCGCCCCAGACTCTGTCCGGCCGCTGACAAATGCCGTTCCTCAATCTTCATCAAGCAGGGAAAAATTGTACCCAACACCAACACCGCCGGCCCGATGGCCAACGCGCCGGTCTGGAAAATCAGCAGGACATACCGGGACCACGAACCTGTCGAAACGAGCACCTGCAACGAATCCGTCAACCGCAGAAAGATCACCGGCGTCAATGCCGCGACCACACCGCCGGCCAATAGCAACCCCGCCAACATTTTTGCGGGAGCGATGGCGAGCCTTGCCAGCCGGGCGCTGATGAACGCGCCCCCGGCCAACCCCACCAACACCATCACCAAAATCGCCGCAAACGTGTACACCGAATTCTCGACCACCTGCGTCAACATCCGCGTCCAAACCACCTCCAACGCCAACACGCCGAACCCGGACAAAAACGCCACCGCTTTGATTGCCCAACTTCCCTGCTCTGTGACTGGCTTGGACGTGGCGGTTACCGGCGGCGCCCGGCGGGACAAGACAACCGCCCCCGCCGCCACCGCGCTGGTCACGCACAGCGCGACAACATACGACAGCTTGAACCCCAGCCACGCCGGCAGGTGGAAGCCAGCCAGAAACGCTCCCACCGCCGCCCCGAACGTGTTCACCCCATACAACCGCGCCGCCGTCACGCCGAACACCGCCCGGTCGCGCACGAGATACTCGCCGATCACCGGGATTGTGCCGCCCATGCAGAATGCCGGCGGGAACACCAACAGCAACGCCAACGCAAACTTGATCCCCAACAACACCACCGGCGCGTGGACATGCTGATACACGGCCGGATAAACACCGTAATAAATATGCAGCACGACGAAGTAACAAAGCGCCGTAACTACAATCCCGATTTCCAGTCCGGCATACAACCGCAGCGGATTCGATGCGCGCGCCGCGCGTTCGCCCCAGTACCGGCTCCCGACCGCCAGCCCGGCAAAGAACGCCGTCAGCGTCGCGGCGGCGGCGTGCGCCGTGTTGCCAAACAGCAAGCCGAGCTGTTTCAGCCACAACACCTCATACACCAGCCCGGCCACCCCGGAGAAAAATACCAAGAGATAAATGATCATCGTCGGTAGGTCACCTCATGCGGTCGGCCGCGGTGCCGGCGCTTGTGACCGGTTTCGGAGGCACGAATGAGCCTTGAGGCGGCGGCGTCCGAACGTGACATATTTTGTTTCTGCCACAGGGAGGCCGTTTATGCCACCCTGCAAATGGTGAATCTGTCGTTCGCGACGCGGTCAACCGGCGATATAACAAACTATTGCGAAGGGAGCACACCATGAAAACCGTGGTTCTGGCTTTGGCACTGACCGTCGTGTTTGGCAATACGTCCACCGTGATGGCTGTGGAAGGTGTCATGCCCGTGGAACCCGTCGGGATGACCAAGGAGCAGTTTGTCAAAACCCGATTGGAATTGGCGCGGAACAATCCCCACTGGAAACCGACGCGCGAAGAACTCGATCAGTCTTTTGCCAAACTGGATGCCAATGCGGACGGATTGCTGACGGAAGAAAAAGAACAGGCCGCGGGCAAGAAATCCAAACCGAAATAATGGCCGGACTAATGCCGGTCCGTGTCGGGGGCGATGGACTGATCGCCATCGTGGTTTTCAGGAGTGACGCTTTGGTAGTAGCGCCCCAAGGCGGTCAGATTGCCATCCGCGTCGAAGAGCGCGGAACTGGCGCCGTGCGGTGAGGTGATCTTAAAGGGAAACCACGCATAACCGACAATCCAGTCCTGCCGTTCCATCCACGGCAAGATCTCTTTCATGAACTTTAGCACTTCTGCTGGAGTATAGCGGTGCTTGTTGATGTCGCCCCCGGTGCCCCAGTCGGCGACGCCGAATTCGGTGATGAGCAACGGCCGGCGGCCATACTTCTCGTAGATCCGGCGGAGCTTGACCTTGAACCCCGCAGCATTGGGCCCGGGATAACCGTGCGTCCCGATGTAATCAACTCGCAACCCGCGCCGGTCGGCTTCGCGCATGAAGGCCGGCATCCAGTTGCCGCCGGTCCCTTGATTGGCCTCGTCGGTGGCGTCGGTGCCCTCGGTGTTGGCGCACGCGGGACTGCACAAGGGAATCCCGAGTGCCTCCAGCGCCGGCCACAACGCCAAGGTTTGCGCCACGGTCAAGTCGCCATGCTGGACCCGGTCCGGCTCGTTCGGCCCGAGCAGACGTTTGATGCGGCCGGCGCGAACATGCGGCGCCACTTCCCGTTCCAATTGTTCGGCGAGCAGGCGGGGCGCATCCGCTGACTGCAGGGGTTGGCCGCCGAAGACCATCGGGATGAATTCCGCTTCGGCGGGCTGTTCGGCAACCAGATGGAGGTTCCAGGTGTAATTCCAAGACACCCGCAGGGCGGCGGTCTGCTGCGCGTGAGTCTGGCGCACTGCATCATTCTCCGCCGGCGTCCACTTCGGATTATCGGTCAACGGCAGCGAGTACCCGATGCCTTTCTTACCCGGCAATGCGAGTTGTTGCTGGGTGAATTTGCGGTTGGCGCCGCGCGGAGAATCCAACCAGAACGGATCCGGTTCGATGGTTTGATCGCCTTTGGGGTTCTCGCGCGTCACGCTCCGGTAATAGCGCCCACAGGCCGTCAGGTTGCCGGCCTTGTCAAACAGCGCGGAACTGCTCCCTTCGGGGGAGTCAATGTTGAAGGAGAACCAAGCGTAGCCGGCAATCCACTCCTGCTCTTCCAGCCAGGGCAGCACGTCCTTCATGAACTGCAAAACCGCGGCGGGCCGGTGCCGATGCTTCGTGATGTCACCGCCGGTGTCCCAGTTCGCCGGGGCGAACTCCGTGACGAGCAAGGGGCGTTTCCCATACATTTCGTAGACCTTCCGCATCCGCTCCTTGAAATGCTTTGCGTTCGTGCCGCCGTACCAATGCGTGCCGATGTAATCCACCCGGTAGCCACGGCGATCCGCTTCCTTCATAAAGTCCCGCATCCAAGTACCAGGGACGTTTTGCGCGCTCTCGTCTTGAATGCCGATCGGATTCGCGCAGGCCGGACTGATCAGCGGCACACCCAGCTTAATGAACTCCGGCCAGAGTTCGATGGCGTCCATGAACGGCATGTCGGATTGATCCTCCTTGTCCGGCTCATTGAACCCCATCACGCGCTTCACCGTGCCATCCTTGATGCGCGGCACCACCTTCTCCTGGAAGATTTCACGCAACCGCCCGGCTGAATCCGGTTTCCCCCAAATCATCGGCAGAAACTCGCTGGTGATGAAATTCGTCTGCGCCGGCACCCAATCCGCGCCCCACGAATAATTCCAGTACGGCTGGAGCTTGGCCAGTTTGGGCAGGTTTTCCTTCCATGTCCCGATCTCGCTCTTACTCGGGTCGCGTAGCGTGAAACAAGCTCCGCGCTTACCGGGCAAAGCCAATTCCTCCGCGTGTCCATCGAGCGCCAGACCGGCGGCCAACAAGAACACCATACTCAGTTTGATCATCATATTTCATCCTCGGCATTAGAGATGCACCCGCCCGCCTTTGTCCATCCAAAGAATCAGGTCATACACGTTCAGGTTGAGTTCTTTCATGAGCTTCGAAAACTCCGGGTACTCCTCGAAGTACGCCGTCACAATCCCCTTATTTGAGTCCTGGTTCGACGGATCAACATTCTTATTCTCCAAATCGTTGTCTTGATATTTGAAATAGTGCCAGCCCACACAACCCTTCGACTCCAGCAAGCTGATGCAGAAGTTCTGATAAAACAACCCCCGATCTTTCTGCGTCTTCACCAGCCACCCTGCCCCGCTGTGATTGGGCAATCCCGAGTCCACGCTCTTCGCGTAAAACTCGGTCACCATAAACGGCCGGCCGGACCACTTCACCCAGTTCGCCAACAGTTTGGCCTCCGGCGTCCAAGTGCCGTACAGATAGACCGACACAACATCCACGTACTTCCCCGCCGCCCGAAAAGCGGCCGCACTGTTCTTGACCCCGCCGTGAAACCGGCACCCGAGATAAAGATGGTTTGGGTCGTGCGTCTTGATCGCTTTCGACACGATGGCGAAATAGCGTTCCACCACCAATTCCAGAAACGCCGCCCGATCTTCGTCCGTGATATTTTTGGCGTCAGCTTTCTCGCCCTTGCGCTTCTGCCACCACACCCACGCCGCCCGGTAACCGTGCTCCTCCTTGGGCAAGCTGAGAAAATTATCGAGGCTATTCCGAACCAGCGGCAGCTCGTTGTCGGAAAAATGCCCGAGCAGCCACGGATCGTCTTTGGTCGCCGCCAACTGCTTGGCATGTTCCATCGCAAACGTCTCAAACTCCGGATCGAAAACAAAAATGGCGTCGTTGGGATAACCGGTATGACCGGGCTCCTGATACGTCCCGCCGCGCTTCTTGCCGTAGGAACTCATAAAGTTCCAGTTCGGACAGTAAGCCCCCCGGCGCGGCGTCTCACGCAACAACGCATCCTTCGACCACGCGCCGGTGCCGTTAAATCCATTCGCCCACAATTGCGCCGTCGTCTCCGCCGCCCATCGCTCAACGCTCCCAAACTTCTTCTCGAAAGAAGCCTTGGCCCTGTCCGATTCCGTGGCTGGCCGCACCGAACACACTCCGACGTGAATGAACTGGTTGCCGTCCGGATCCACCAACCACCACCGTTCGCCGACCTTCTGCACGCGGAAAAAGCCCGTCGCCGCGACCTTGCGCGACGGGTCGCCGCCATAAACACTCAACTGCGCCGGCTCGGTACGCGGTTGAAACCCGTCGGCGTGCGCCAGCGTCCGCGTCGCATAAGTCTTCCAGGTTTGGTCACTGGGCTTGCGCTTCACCTCAACCTGTACCGGCTCCGCCGCGCCTGTCAGTGACACGCCGGTAAACACGGCCAACACCCATACCCTCAATGTCATCCCTTCAACCCCGACATGTTCGCGCCCTTGATGAAGTAGCGTTGCAGGCTGAAGAACGCGATGATAACCGGTATCAGTATCAGGACAGCACAGGCCATCAGCAGGTTCGTCTGATCCACGATTTCGCCGCGGAAACTGTTGAGGCCGAGTTGGAGTGTCCAGCGTTCCTTGCTGTTCAGGTAAATCAGCGGACTCATGAAATCGTTCCAGTGG
>CAZJCX010000013.1:16614-19011 GCA_964544425.1 uncultured Verrucomicrobiota bacterium | reverse complement strand
GAAAAGAGCGCCACGGTCACGCAAACTGGCCGGCTCATCGGCAGCACGATCAGCCAATACGTCTGCAACGGCGTCGCGCCGTCCATCCGTGCCGCCTCGATTACCTCGAACGGCAGCCCGAGGAAGAATTGCCGGAACAGGAAGATCGCAAATGCGCTGCCAAAGAACGCCGGTACGATCAGCGGTTTGAACGTATCAATCCAGCCGAGTTCGCGGAACAAGATGAACGTTGGAATCATCGTCACAATCCCCGGCAACATCACCGTCCCCAGCACGCAATAGAACAGGTGGTTCCGGTACGGCAGTCGGCAAAAGGCGAACGCATACGCGCAGAGACTCGACGACAACAGCGTTCCCACGATGCTGAGCACTGTGATGAACACGGTATTCCGCAGGTAAAGCAACAGCGGGATGCTGTGGAAGACTTTGGGGAAGTTCTCGAAATGCAATGCCGGCGGCAGGAAATCCCGCAGCGATTCGAGCGGTTGAATCACCGTCGCGTCGTCACACAGGCTGCTGCGCAGCAGCCACGCGAACGGCAGCAACATCGCGCACGCCAAGCCGGCCAGCAGCCCATAGACAATCACGCGCCGCATCAGGATTCTCCCTCGTAGTACACCCACCGCTTCGCGAACGTGAACTGGATGACCGTCACGCCCAGAATAATCAGGAACAACAACCACGCCATCGCCGCGCCATAGCCCATGCGGAAATACCGGAATGCTTGATCGAACAGGTACAGCACGTAGAACAACGTCGAGTTGTCCGGTCCGCGTCCTGACATCACATACGCCTGCGCGAAAATCTGGAACGACCCAATCGTGCCCATCGTCAGCGAAAACAGAATCACCGGGCTGAGCATCGGAATCGTGATGACGAAAAACTGCCGGACCGGACCCGCGCCATCCAGCTCAGCCGCCTCGTACAGATGTTCCGGTATCCCCTGCAACGCCGCCAAGAAAATGATCATCCCGCCGCCCATCCCCCACAAACTCATCACGACGTACGCCGGTTTCGCCATGGCCGGGTCGAGCAACCACTGCGGGTCGGCAAAGCCGAACGCCGACAACACCGGCCGCAGCAGTGTGTTGGCGAGTCCGACTTCGGGATTGAAAATCCACCGCCACAACACACCCATCGCCACGCCCGACACGATTGTCGGCAAATAGAAAATGGTGCGCCAGATGGCGATGCCTTTCACTTTCTGGTTCAGCAGAATCGCCAGCATCATTGCGCCGATCGTGCCGAGCGGTACGGCGAAGATCACATAAAACAAGGTGTTCCCGAGCGACTTCATAATGAGCGGGTCGCGCAACAGTTCCCGGTAATTCCCCAGCCCCACCCAGTCCGGCGGTTTGAACAGGCTGTAGTCCGTGAACGACAACCAGATCGAAGCCAGTATCGGCCCTAACCCAAACAACAGAAACCCGATCAACCACGGCGAGATGAAACACCAGAACGTCAGCCGGTCTTCCCGGGCCATGGGAGAGAGTCGCCTCATGATCGGTTTGGCTTTCTCTTCAAAGTGATGGCCTGTCCCGGCCCCGGCAAGGCGACCGCGGGTTGATCATCGTAAACCACCCAGCCGGGATTCGCGACTCCCTGAACGGACTTGATCTGAATCAAAGTTGCATCCGCCCGAATGCGATAGACTGCGCCGCGATAAGCAACATGCCGCACCTCCAACCACGGTAGCGCCGTTGGCAGGCGCGGCTTGATGCTGAGAGCTTTGGTATTGGCGTCCAGCCCCATGAAGCCCAGTGCCATCGTCGCCGGCACGAGACCCGACTCCGGGAACTCGCCGATAATGCCCCATTTCCAGGCCGCGCCCTTGTTGTTCTTGGGATCACGCTTCAGTTGGTCACTGCGGAATTCCGTCAGAATTCCCTCGAAACGTTTCCAGGCATCGGCCGGGCCGAAGGTCCGCAGGCGCGCCAACAGGTCATAGTGCGACACATAGAAGATCGCGCCACCGTTCTCCAAATGTTCCCCGTAGCTGGCATTGGCGTCCGGCCCGGCAACCGTGATCTTGTTTTCCAGATGCCACCACCAATGCTTGCCGGCGACCGTGATGCTTTCCACGGCGCGGGTGGTGGACACCGGCGCCCAGCCCAGCGCATAAATCTCCGCTCCCGTCGCGCCGGTCATTCGTTCGCCAACCTTTTGTTTGTCACCCACAATGATCCGCCGTCCATCCAGCCATTCGAAAATGGCGGTCGCCTGCTCGTGTGTCGCGAGTCCGTAGGTAATGGCCTCCAGATTCAGATACGTAAAACCGAAATCCCACGGTCGGCCGGTGCGATCCACACAACCGATGAAGCGCCCCTTGTCCGCGTCCCAGAATATCTTCTGGAAATTCTCCTTCGCACGAGCCGCCAACACCTCCAACTCCATTGC
>CAZJCX010000013.1:15426-16599 GCA_964544425.1 uncultured Verrucomicrobiota bacterium | reverse complement strand
AGACTCCGCTCCAGATCCGCCATGGCCAGTAGCGAGGCGAAGAAGTAGATATTCAAATAGGCCGACTTGTAACCGAAACGGAAATTATCCCAGTAATCGCTCGGCATACCGTCAACAGTCCCATCGCATTGCGGGTCGGTCACGATGGCCAGACCTTCCTGACCTTTGAGCGTCGTCAACTGATACGCCATGGCAGCCCGGAGTTTTTCCAGCACCGTGCGGCCTTGGGAAATATCGGTTTGATTGGAGTGGACGGAAGTCGTGGTTGTTCCATCCACCTCATCAAGAAACGCTTTCCCGCCCTGCCAGCAGTAGTATTTGCATCCGGCAAGGATATACTTCGCGTTGTTCTCGTTGTGGCGCACCTGATGAGTGGGCCATCCCTCCTGATTTCCCCAAGTCCACAGATATCCGTCCTGCGCCTGCGGCCACTCGACCAACTGGCGCTGCAGCATCTCCCGGTATTTCGGAGTATCCGACCAGCAATGTTTCCGCGCCATCCATTCAAACCAGCCGGGCGCATTGCCGAACGGTGTCAGTCGGACATTCTCGCTCCGACCGAAAGTGGCCCACAGCAAGTTCATCTGGTGAGTCACATCGCCGGTCGCTCCGGAATCGAAGATGTCGCCCGGCTTCTCCGCATTCAGGGCTCGGGTCGACGGTGTCCCGGCCATGACGTAGCCAACGACAAGAGTTGCCACCAAGGTAATCACCCTCATGATTTCCCTACCCCGGCGCGTTGCTGATTCCACCGCGCGAGAATGGCATCCACATTGGGCACGATCACCTTCACTGCTTCCTCCACCGTGACGACTCCTCGATTCACCCGGTCGAGTTGCGGGTTGATGGCGTCGAGGATTTCCGCGTAGGCCGGATGTTTGATGGCCGGCGGCGTCGCCTGCTCCATCACTTGCACCGCCACTTCCTTGCTCGGCGGCGGCTGAGACAGTGAACGCCATTCATCAGATTGGCCGAGCGGCTTGTAGCACGGGATGTCGAAGGTCATGATATGGCGCATCCCGGCCGCGGTCATCCACCGCACAAACGTGAACGCCGCGCCCTTGTTCTGGCATTGTGAGGTGATGGCGAACGCACTCCCTTGAAAAGCGCTGCGCGCGCGTTGCGGACCGCGCGGCGGCAGCGCGATGTCCCACTCGAACTCACACGTCCGCC
>CAZJCX010000013.1:13200-15319 GCA_964544425.1 uncultured Verrucomicrobiota bacterium | reverse complement strand
GCCCAAAACTTCAACGCCGCCACCGCCGCCGGTTCCCCCAACAAACACCGCGTTCCATCATCGCTGATCACCTGTCCGCCGTTCTGCAACACCAGCGAATCCCACGGCGGCTGCTCCGTGCCATACACATCCGTCCGCCCGTCACCGTCGCTGTCGCGCGTCAATTGCTTTGCCGCCGCCAGAAAATCGTCCCACGTCCACTCCGCCGTCGGCAGCGCCACCCCGCGCTCGCGAAACATCGCCTTGTTGTAAAATAAAATCTCCGCCGTCGCGTCCTTCGGCAATCCATACAACCGCCCGTTCCATGTCAACGTCTCGATACCGGCCGCGAAATACTCGGACTTCATGGCCGGCGACACCCACTCATCCAGCGGTGTCAGCGCCTCCAAATCCACCCAAGCCGGCAACGCCGTCGGATACATGAAAATCACATCCGGCGCGACCTTGCCGGCAAACATCACCTTGATCTTGTCTTCGTAATTGCCGGTGATGTGCAGCACACGGAAATCAATCTCCGGATGCGTCTGCCGGAAATCCGCAAACGCCCGCTCGAAATACGCCATCAAATCCGGCGGACACGGCGGATGCGCATACACCACCACCGGCCGCCCCTGCGCGTCCTGTTTTGCCCGGCCGCCCGTCACAATCATCGCCACCAACAACGCGATGATGGCGACCGGGACGAGCAGCTGGCCGGGCAGCTTGCTCATTCCTCTCCCGGCACAAACGCAACGCGGCGAGTCCGGTCATTTTCGATGGAGCTTATACCGGTGATACGTCCTCCCTATTCGCGCGCACCCGACAGCTTGATCTCCTCTATCAGCCACTTTGTCAGGCCCAGAATGGAATGCGGATCCGATTCCGGGCCGACCGGACGGCCGCGGCCATTTTCATTCGGAAAGGTGTTCAGGTAGTAGTGCATTTTCGGGTGATGTTTGGGTAACCCGGCTTTCCAGTACTTCTGAAGCCAGTCGCGCTCGATGAACTCGTAGTACTTCTTGGATTTCCAGATGATCGGGCCGTAATAAAAAATGTACTCTTTGCCTTGGTCGAGAGTCCACTTTGCTCCCCGGACCACTTTTTCAGGTTTTGACCAGCCCGTCGCCAGCGGCCAGTGCCGGTTGAACTGGTGACATTCGTAGGCGACTCCCTCCATCTGCCCGATGATCGCTTGGGCTTCCTTGTTCTCGGCAAAGAATACCGGCTCCTCGACCATCTGGATCAGCCTGTAGTTGTTGTGTTGAAGCAGGCCCTGCTGGTGTGCCGCACGGAACATCGCGCGAATATCGTCCACGTCCTTCGCCGAAAGAATCCGGGTGTCTTACTTGAAGGGGCCCGGTTGGGCTTCGGCGAGGCCGCGCTGGATCGCCAGCCTGTATTCACGACAGATCAAGATGTGCTCGATCGCGCCGCCTTGGGATTCCCATTTGCGAATCACCTTCACGAGAAAGTTCTTCGTCGGATCGAGATCATCCCGTTCCTTGCTCAGTCCCCAATAGTACTCGAAGAACATCCGCTTGGTTTTGAAATCGCCGTCCAGCCAGTCCATGACCACATCCAAATTCTCGGCGACGAACGGGTAGTGGCCTTTCTGCTCCTCGTAGGTCGGTGTGCCCGCCCAGGAGCCGCCATGATTGTGCGCATGATCCGCCGTTGTCCGGGGCAACGGTCGCAACCCAACCAGTCCATGCTGGCGCTCGGCACCGGAGGTTGCTGAGGGATGGCTTCCAAGTGTCAGGATCATGGCGAGAGCAACTTTCGTGAGTATCTTCATTTATTTAGTTCATTCCTTAGCGTCACAGTAATGCCGGTAAAACTGCTCTTCTTGTGGATTTAGTTTCCCGCCGTGAATTCCCGGCGTCTTCAGGCCCGCCGCCCATTTGACCAAGTCCGCCGCCATGCGCTTGGCAATTTCGGGCTGTTGCTCGATCAGATTTTCGCTCTCGTGTTTGGGGCTGCTTAGGTCAAAGAGATACCGCTTCGCACCGCCCACTTGCAGATATTTCCATCTTCCTTGCCGGATCGCCGACTGATTCCAGAACCGCCAATACAAATTCGCGTGTGGCTCGCCGGTCGTCGCACCGGTGGGTATGGGCAGCATGGGAGCCGCAAACCCCGC
>CAZJCX010000013.1:8331-13118 GCA_964544425.1 uncultured Verrucomicrobiota bacterium | reverse complement strand
TGGCCCGGCCACGTCACGATATACGGCACGCGAATCCCACCCTCCGTCAACATCCCCTTCTCGCCCTTCCACGGATCGTTGCGCGAGCCATCCCAGCCATTTTCGGTAATCGGCTTCGAGTCCGGCATCCCCGTCTTCAAGGGCGCGCCGTTGTCGCTGATAAAGAAAATCAACGTGTCCTTTTCGAGACCGTGTTTCTGAAGTGTTTCCCGAATCCGCCCCACGCCGTCATCCATCGCGGAAATCATCGCCAGCGCGTGACGCCGGCGTTCCGGCATTTTACCGGGAAACCTCGCGAGATATTTCTCCGTGGCCTCCAACGGCACGTGCGGTGCGAAATGATCCGTGCCGAAGCGTTGCTGATACCGTCCGGTTAACAGCCCGGCGCGCGACGGAGTACATTGCGGCGCGGTGCAATACCCGCTCGTCATCCGCACGCCGTCCCCGGCCAGCCGATCGATGTGCGGCGTCTTGACGTCTTTGAGAACACCCTGACACGACAGATCAGCGAACCCCTGATCGTCTGTGAACACCACAATGATGTTGGGTTTCCGGGCCGGCGTTTCCGCGCGGATTCGCGAAGCCAAGGCCAGCGACATCGCGCAGCAGATGATGGCGATGACTCGCAGCCGCTGCTGATTCAAAGCCGGCATCGGTGCCGATTATGGCATGCGGACGCGCACCCGGTAAAATGCTTTCGGACTCACCGGCGGAGTCGGGTCCTGTAACCACAAACTCGTCGCGCCTAACACCGATTGCGTCGGCCCCACATCTCCCCAACTCTGCAAATCCAAACTCCGTTGCAAGATATACTCACGTCCCGCCCGCGCATCCACCGTCACGCCCGCGAGGCCGGGGGACAGTTGAAACTGACCGGTCGCCAACGCGTCGGCTGCCGCCAGCGGGTTGGTGTTCGCCACCATTTCTTCGTAATCCGTCCGCCCATCGCCGTCTGAATCCACCAGCTGCGGATTCACTCCCACGGTCTGGGTCGTCCCGCCCAAGCCGAGCACGCTGAGATCCATCACCGTCGTCCCATTCACCACAAACGTCGCCGATTGTCCCCAGCGCGTCGCAGCCCCTATCGTCGGGGCGTCAAACACGCGCGCATACAGCCGCCGGTCGGTCGGCGGCGCGGGGAACGCGGTCGTCGCAAACCGCCCGCTGAGCAGCACGTTGGGCACGATGCCTTTCCCAATCACCGTCGTGTGATACACGTAATCATCCCCGCCAGGCTCGCCGCTCAACGCCGGTAAATCCGCCACCCCGTTGAGTCCCACGTCCAGAATCTGCACCAGACACCCGCCGCTGTCTCCCGTCACATCCGGATTGCTCCCGGCCAACAACATCCCGTTCCCATCGCGAATGCCCACGCTGGCCGTGATGTCGAGCCGTCGCAACTCCTGCGCCGGCACATTCGTCGCAAGCGTCAACGTCACCACGCTCAGCAGCGTGAGCCCGTGCCGACGTTTGATCCACGCGAGGATGACCATCCCGATCACAAACAGCGACGATGGTTCGGGCACGACATCCAGCGGCGTGTAGTCGAACGGGATGTTCGTGATGTGAGGCGAACTCGGCAGGGGCGCAAAGTCGAACTCCGCCAAGTCGAACACGTCGCCGGCCGGTAGATTGAACAAGTCCGACACCCCGAAGTAGGTCGCGCTCGACACCGACGCCGCATTCCAAAACCGCACGTACGCCGACAAGCCGACCAACGCGTTGTTGTACATGATCGAGGATTGCACCAGCAGTCCGGTATCCGTTAGCGGCAGACCGGCTCCCACATGCGTCGTGAACAGCAGCGTATCATCCCCGGTCGGCGCACCCGAACTCGCCGCCGGCGCGTCGGGCGTGTTGTCGCCCCCGACAAAGATCACCTGCACCAGCGACCCGCCCGAACTGTTCCCCGGCAACGGCGTCACCCCGTCCTGCTGCACGAGCGGCTCGGTGTTGTGCAGCGTCATGTCAACCGCGCCGAACGCCGTCAGGGTGCCGGCCGCCAATATCAAAAGGACACGCCGCATCATGGCCACACCTCCGAGACGTTGTATGGCACCGGATTCGTCCACGTGAAATTACCGGCGGCGCGGTTGCGGCGGCGGATCAGAAAACCGGTGCCAGGCTCAAGCTGTTGCGTTGCCACCGCCCCGTTCTGATCGCGCCAGACGCCGCCTGCCGAATCGAACCAGAGTTTGATGTCGAATTGCTGGGTCACCGGATTGAAAAGCATCACGTTATCCGAGGTCACCAAACTGCTCCCGCCCACAAAGCCGCTGCCCACCAAATTGGCCTGGGACGGCGCGACCGGCACCGGGAAGCGCGAACCGGCCAGCGTGTAGCCGTTGTTCTGGATCACCTGCGTCTGGCTGGCGCGCGGGAGCAGGCCGACGATGTAGTTGGTGGCCGAACCCGCCTCCGGCCGAACCGTCAGGATGAACCCCTTGTTGGCATCGAGCGCGAGTTGATTTGCGTCGGCGAAGGTACCGGCTTGGCGCCAGCCGAGATACCCCGGCGCGCGGGAGTTGAAATACCGGACCCCCATCGTCTGGCCAGCCTGATTCCACAAATCCACCACCGTCGCGTTCGCTTCGGTGTCGCCCGCCGCGACGCGATTGGTCGCCAACAGCGCGCCGAGCGTGTGCGCCGTCAAACCGACCGGCACCGCGAGGTAATTCTGCGCGGGCACAAGCACGAGCCGGTGCGCCGCAAACACCGCCGCGGCGGCGTTGGCGCCGCTGAGCGCGACCGTGACGCGACCGTATTGGCGCGGCGTTTGACTGAGCGGGCCTTTGAGCCGGTACCGGACTTCTTCGTTGGTCGCGCTCAAGTCAATCTGGCTGATGAGCTCGGAGTGGAGGGGACCGGAATTCCACGCGCCCAAATTACCAGACACTTGCGGAGTGTAATGGAGATCCCCATCGTCTTTACGACGCGTGAATGTGAGGACGAGGTACTCTTGGCCGTCGGCCAGATGGCGTTCCACCACCCCGGTCACCAGCGGGACGGTCTCGACTTGCCACGGGTCGCGGTCGAACGCGTATTCGAGCAAGTTCACGACACCGTCGCCCTCGGGGTCGGCCAACGGCGCGGCTTCCGGCGCGTTGCTGCTGCCGAAGTTGTCAATCTGCCATTGCGTGAACGGGGCCGAGAACGCGATGGTCAGCGCCACGTCATTCCCGTCGCCGCCGTGGTAGGTGATGGTGTAATCAACGCCGTTGACGGTGACCGACGCCCCTTCCGGCCAGCCCGCGAAAGTTTCGGTGATCCCGCCGCTGCTGGTCTTGTTCACGATCACATACGTTCCGGTCACGCTCCCGAAATTCGTCACGCTCAAGCTCGCGCCGGTGAGATTCACGGCGCCGGCGGCGACGACCTGATCACCACTGCCGGCCTGCAACTCCGCGCGATACGTGCCGCTCAAGGTCAGATTGCTCACGCTGAGAGTGCCGACGCTGGCCCCCGGTGTGAGCGTGGCGCCGTTGTTGATGGCGAGATTGCCGACCGTCCCGATGCCGCCCAACGCGCCGCCCGTCACCGCCGTCACAGCCCCGGTCACGGAGCCGTGAATCAGCAAGGTGCCGTTGCTGACGATGGTGGCGCCCCGGTACGTATTGGCGCCGGAAAGGATCCACGTGCCGCTGCCCACTTTGGTCACGGAAGTGGTGTTCACCAGCGAATTGTCCTCGATCACACCGGCAATCTCGCCCACGGCCGCCGTGGCGCCGTCCAATATCAACGTCTTCTTACCGCCACCGGTCGCGGTGAAGTTGCCAGTCAGTTTCCACAGGCCCGTGCCGGCCTGTTCCAGGGTCGCGCCCCCGGTGGTGCCCGCCAAATTGATCACCCGGTCGGAGGTGTGGCCTGTTCCTGTGTAGCGCAATGTGGCGGCAGTGGTTGTATTGCCCAGCGGGATGGTGCCGTTGGCGACCGTGGTCGGCGCGCCGAGCGCACTCGCGCCGCCGCCGACATTGGCGAGGGAGTTGATGGAGACGAGGCCGCTTTGAATTGCGGTCGCGCCACTGTAAGTGTTGGTGCCCGACAACGTCCACTCGCTCGCGCCGGACTTGATGAGGCTGAGCGGCTGGGCATTCGCGTTGCTGGGATAATCGGCGGCGTCTTGGATGGTAGCGGAAACTAGGTTGCTAGCCAGGGAGCCCCCCAAATGCAGGATGGGCGCGCGACTGACGGTGCTGCCGGAATTCTGGCGGATGGTTCCCGCGAGCGTGACGTACGCTGAGGTGGGATGTATATAAGCCGTCCACGCTCCGCTGCCGCTGGTGAAGGCGGGCAAATCAACCGCGTTGAACTGGAGCCGGTAGCTGTTGGCGCTGTAGATGGCGGCAAAGCCGCTCAGGTTGGCACCGCTGTTCAGCAAGTTTAGTTTGCCGAGAGCGATGGTCGTGCCGGTCTGTGTGCTGTAGCTGGTGCCGCCATTGTTGGTGCTGTTGTTACCGACAAAGATCGTCATCCCCAAGACGGCGTTGCCGTGATCCAGCGTCAAGACGTTGGGCAGCGTGATGGTGCCACTGCGGTCGTCCAGGAGCCAGAGATGGGAGGTTCCCGAACTGAGTTGCCGCATGGTGATGGCAGTACCCGCCGGCAGGGCCTGCAGCCCTTGGAAAACCAACGGCCCGCTGTTGTCCGCCAAATAAGTAGTTCCGCTGTAGGTGTTCGTGCCGGACAGCCCCCAGACACCCGAACCGCTCTTGATAAGATTGAGCGTGGAACTGCCTTGGTTGATATTCCCCGCGTACTTCGCGGCACCGGTGCCCTGCAAGGTCAAG
>CAZJCX010000013.1:4223-8300 GCA_964544425.1 uncultured Verrucomicrobiota bacterium | reverse complement strand
CAGCGGAGTTCTGATCGTCATCTCGGATGAATAGGAGTTCTCAAGGTTAGCCGAGACGGTGCCATTGCCCAGCTGAAGCCACCGGTTGGTCAAGGTCAGGGGTGCCGCGGCTCCGGCCCCATAACGGAACGTGGCGGCGTATTGGCCCACGAATGTGATGTTTGTCGCGACATCGGCCAAGCTGTTCACTTCCAAGAGATAGGTTGTGGAGGAATGGACGTTTGACACAATAATCGGCCCGCTGAAATCATTGCTCAGACTGGCCAAGACGAGGGCCTTCGTATTGCCGAAGATATTCGCGCCATAAACCAACCCACCGTCACCGGTCACCGGGCCAGTGGTGGTAAATGTCGCGCCAGAGGTGCTGTCACCAACCAGAATCATTGCGGGATTCTGGTTGGTCGTAATGATGGTCCGAGCGGAATTGATCGTGACCGCCGGGATGAACGTGCCGGGCCCGCTGAAAGTGATTGTCCCGGCCGGGTCGCCCAGACTGCCGTTGGAGGTGACAGCCAAAGTCCCTTGTTCGATGAAGAGGCCACCGTTGTAAGTACTGCTCCCCGATAACGTCAGTCGGCCACCACCGGTCTTGATGATGCCCGCCGTGCCGGTCGAAGTGCGAATGTCCCCGGCAATGGTCGCGCTGTTGGCCCGGACCACAATCGTGCGGTCACTACCGGCCAAGTCCAGCTTGTTGGACAACGTCAACACGTTGTTGGCCGTGGTGTGGTTGAGGATGAACGTGCTCGGATTGAAGTCGGCACTGCCCCACGCCAGTTCTGTCGCGGGGTTGCCACCAACCACCACCGTCCGCGCCGCGCCCTGTGCGCTGAACCCGCTCGCGCCGCCGGTAATCTGGAATTGGTCGGTGCCCGTGCCCAAGGCTCGCGCGAAATTCGTGGCGGCCAGTTCGACAATCCCGTTGACGGCCAGCGCGCCGGAACCACTGGGCAGCGCGTTGACGTGACTGAGACGCAGGATGCCGCCGTCATTGACGGTGGTCGGGCCGGAATAGGCATTATCACCGGACAACGTCAGGATGCCGGCCCCGCCCTTGACGAGGCCGCCGGTGCCGCGAATCGCGCCGCTCGCGGTGGTGCTGCCGCTGCCGCTGATGGTCAAGTGGTTCCCGCGATTGCTCACGGAGCCGCTGACGGTCAGAAGGCTTGCCGAATTGTTGATCCAACTTTGGGCCGTGCCCAAGTCGAGCGGGCTGACCACGGTGGTGGCCCCGGACGTGGGGCTGACGGTGATCCCGGCTTGTAAAGTGATGGTCTGTCCGCCGCTACCGAGCGTGTAAGTCCCGGTAAAGGCTTGCATCGTGATCCGGTAGACCGCCGTGGAGCTGGCCAATGTGACCCCGTTGGCGCCGCCGTTATTCCCAAAGATCGCCTCCGAGCCGGTGATCCAGGTGAGATTGGCCGAGCCGGTCCACCATTGATTCGCATTCAGCCACGCACCATCGCCATCCGTCTGGCCAGCACCGGTTCCATTCCGGTCCCAGCGCAACGAGGGCGCCTCGGTGGTTCCGTTGACGACGCTGGACCAATCCGTTTCGTTGCCGGCACCGTCGCGGGCTTTGACCCGGTAGCCGTATGTCGAATCCACTGTGAGACCGGTATTGGTCCAGACCTGACTCGTGTTCCAGTCGCGGAAGTCGCTGTTGGTTACGTTCTCAAAGTAGTATTCGACCGGGGTGGAGACATCGAGGGCCGTGGTGGCGATCATGCGCACCGAATTCGCCGTGACGGGGACTGGAGCAAGCGAGAAGGACATCGGATCAGGCGTGGGCGGCGTCGTGTCGACCTCTGAGACGGCGAAGGAGACCGGGGACCAAGCCGTCTCGTTGAACAACCCATCGCGGGCTTTGACCATGTAGCCATAGGTCAGACCGGCTGTGAGGCCGGTATTGGTCCAGATATTGGCCGTGCTCCAGTCGCGGAAGACGCCGGTGGTGACGTTGGTGAACAAGTATTCGACGGGCCGCGTGGGATCGGTGGCCAGCGCCGACATGGCAATCGAGGTGGCGGTCAATCCGGACGGCGGCACCAAAAACGTCAGGGGGTCGGGCGTGGGTGGCGTCGTTTCGTAATAGAGATCAATGATTTCTTGGACGCGAGCCTTGACCTCGGCGGAGGCGGCTTCGTTGAAAATTTCCGTTGGGTAACGCACCTGGGCCCAGATGTTGGTGTAGAGAGTGTTGTCCCATTGCCGGGCGTGTTCGCGTTCGACGCCGAAGCCGTTGATGGATGGTTGGTGGCCCCACCAAGTCAGGCAAAATGCTTGATATTGGGCGTTGTTGGTCGGCACGATTGATTTGTACACGTAGAGCAAGTCCCGAATCTCGAAGGGCAGCTTGATCCCTTCCGCCGCCAGTTGGTCCGACAACGCCGTTGGGTTCTGGGGGATGATGCCCCAGAAATGCAGCAACGGCCGCAGGTCTTTGCCATAAGATTTTGACAGCCGGTAAATCTTCTCGTCGTCACCCGAAACGTCCACTTCCCCCTCATCATCAATCTGCCCGACGTCCAGCGCGTTGTAGTAGTACCAAAAGTCACCCAGCCCTTCCCAACCGAACAGCCGCGCCATGTCAACAAACTTGGCGTGCCCTTGGGGCTGGTAGGCTTTTTCCCAATTGCCCATGGGCCATTCAAGCGGCGAGAAATTGAAGCTCGTCATCCAGAGGATCGCGGTATTCGACATCGTGCAGGAGGGACCGTACGCCACCGACTCGGCCAACGCCGTGTCAACATTTTTGCCGAATTTCCGGGTTTGCACCGGCACGTGCAACAAGTTGACCGTGGACTCAGATTCGCCGCCGAATTTCGGGAAGAAATAGCCGTGACCCTGTTCGTGAAAGACATAGTTGGGAGCGAACTGCGGCCCGCGCACCAGATAGTGATTGGCATCGCCCCCGTGCGTATCCCCGGACGGATTCGCTCCGCCCACGTTCACCGTCGGGTAACCAGGCGCGAAGACGGAAGACCGCAGATAGACGTCCGCTTGCAGATACATGGATTCCTTGCCGCGCACGTGCAGGAACCCCATCAAATCGTTGCACGCATCCTGCGCGGCATCCCAATCCGCCATTAACGTCGGCGCATTGGTGTTGGCGTAGATCCACGTGCGCGGCACGTTGATGTGCATCTTGTCCGTGAAGAGATCCGCCCACGGCCCCGGCTGCGTCCGTTCCGTCGCCAACCATTCCGCTTCGGTCGTAGTCCGGTAGGTCGTGGCCGAAAAATACGGCGACCGCGCCGCGCCGGTGATGGTGACATTGACCACGCCACCACTGGCCTTAAACGGCACTTCAATGTAGATGCCGCCGCCTACGGGACTGGCGATCTTCGTGTCCACGGACGTGATCGGATACAGGATCGTCGTGCGATCCAAACGTCCCACATTCGGTTTGTTCGAAAAATCCCACGAGTGCGAGCCGACCCGGACTTTGTAGCCGGCATTGGTGAGCGCCGCCGGCACCGTCACCGTGGCGATTGTTCCCGGCGCCAAATACGCACCGGTCGGCCGACGCGCCGGATCTTCCCAGCCCTGCGTGCTACGCCCGAATGAGTTCGTGAAGCTCGCGTTGACGGCAACAGTGTACGACGAGTTCGTCGCCGGCACCGGACACGGGCCGGGGAAATTGGTCGAACTGCCGAACATGAAACCCCGCAACGTCGTCTCGTACGCGGCGAGCGATGCCGGCGTGTACACCTTGTCCATGATGTCCTGCATGGCGCGGTAGGCGGTCCAGCGCAGGTTGTTCGTTTCGGTGTTGCGCGCAAATGCGCCGGTGGCCACCCATAACGCGCCGGTCGTCGCCTCATAGGTCTGAATAAAACTGAAGATCGCGTTGAGGGTGTTGGTGCTTTCGATGAACCGGTCGGCCTCCGCGTCAATCGTGGCGCTGTAGCCGGCAATCTGTGTCGTGTTCAGCGGCGCGACGCCGGTGAGATGGTTCTTGAGCGCCGTGCAGGCCGCAATCAACGGATCGCCGCTCGGGGTGAAATTCCACGTCGTGTCATCCGCGATGCCGGCAAACGGCGTCCCGCCGGTCGTCTGCACCACGCCGGCATC
>CAZJCX010000013.1:0-4213 GCA_964544425.1 uncultured Verrucomicrobiota bacterium | reverse complement strand
GGCGCGATCAGCCCCGGTGTGGCGATCTGGAGCAGGTTCGCCGTGATGACCACCCGCGAGTCCCCGACCGCGACCGGCGTATCAATGCTATCGGTCAGGTTGCGAATGGTGATGTTGCCCGAGCCGGCCACGATGTCCTGGTTGAACGTCGCGGTGAGATAGGGGCGCACCGGGATGTTGGTGGAGTTGTCCGCCGGGTTGCCGCCGACAAACGCGAAGCCGGGCGCGGTCGGCACGGCAAGATCAACATGGAAGATCCGGTCTGAGCTAAATGACAGCGAGAGGTTCGTGGTGCCGATTCCGCTCGTACCCGAATTGTATAGCACGCCCGCGCCATACTCGCTGGCCGTGTAATTGAGATACGGAATCCCGGTCTGCCATGCCGAGGAACTGTTGGTCATCCCGACGTCCACCCCGTAGGTCGTGTCGCCTTCCAGCAACACGGGATTGGTTAATGTCCAGGTCATGAACTCCCCACCATTCCACGTGAACGTCTGGATGAAACCTTCCGACAGAATCTGGGTAAAAGTGTTGCCCACCACTTTGCCGACGCGCACCACGTAACGCTTGGTCGGTTCCGCCTTCTGGCTGGCCGTGACCTGATAAGAGACCGAGTGAAGCGCGACCACCCCGCTACCGGTTCGGAACGTCTGGCCTTTGGCAGCTCCCGCCGCGCTATCTTCGGCCCACCACTTGTCGGTCCCCGTTACCAACCCGTAATTGGCAATGTCGTACCCATCAATCGCCGGTGCATTCGGGCTGGCCGACATCGTCCCGGCCCGCACGACGCTGGCGGCAAAGAGAAACGCGAAACAAAAGACTGGGATGCGTCCCCATGGCAGACGTGGCCAAATAATGCTAATCAAGTGACTACGCATACGCGGCGCAGAGATCAGACAACCCTCACTTGACAGAATCCCATCTGTACCCCGAATTGCCTATACCGATTTTGCGAAAATCAGCACCGTGATTTGCGCTGCGCAAAACTGAGAGGATTCACTGATCTGGAAGTTTCTGGATCACCGGCCCCGTCGCCGTCCCAGAATCTAATTCTGCACCGAAGCTCTGGCATTTGATGCCGGTTCGTTTCGTGATCTTTGGCGCCAGGGCTTCGGCGGGGATGGTGTAGATGAACGGCGGGTCTTCGCCGCCGAACTTTTCCTTCCAGCAATTCGCCAACGCCGCCATCTGCTCGCCGAAGAGTGCGCCTTGATTTGCCTCGACCATCTGCTGGCCGGTCAGGAACATGATCCCCTTGGAACTCGCCGGCGTGAACGAGCTCACCATCACATTGTACAGCTCCGCCACATCCGCTTTCACAAGGCCGCCCAAGTTCGGATACCTGCCCCAACCCCGACCGTCCGGCACTGCTTTCGTCTTCGTCAAAGCCGGGATGTAGTCGCTCTAGAATTTTTTCCATTCATTCACATTCCGGCGGACATTCGCTACTTATGGCATGTGAATGCGGACGCGGTAGAACATTTTTGGAGTGACGGGCGGGTTGGGGTCCTGCAACCACAGGTTCGTCGCGCCCCAGACCGACTGGGTCGGGCCAACGTCCTGCCAGTCAGTGAGGTTTTCCGCCCGCTGCAGCACGTATGTCCGGCCCGCCCGCGCATCCACCGTCACGCCCGCGAGGCCGGGGGACAGTTGAAACTGACCGGTCGCCAACGCGTCGGCTGCCGCCAGCGGGTTGGTGTTCGCCACCATTTCTTCGTAATCCGTCCGCCCATCGCCGTCTGAATCCACCAGCTGCGGATTCACTCCCACGGTCTGGGTCGTCCCGCCCAAGCCGAGCACGCTGAGATCCATCACCGTCGTCCCATTCACCACAAACGTCGCCGATTGTCCCCAGCGCGTCGCAGCCCCTATCGTCGGGGCGTCAAACACGCGCGCATACAGCCGCCGGTCGGTCGGCGGCGCGGGGAACGCGGTCGTCGCAAACCGCCCGCTGAGCAGCACGTTGGGCACGATGCCTTTCCCAATCACCGTCGTGTGATACACGTAATCATCCCCGCCAGGCTCGCCGCTCAACGCCGGTAAATCCGCCACCCCGTTGAGTCCCACGTCCAGAATCTGCACCAGACACCCGCCGCTGTCTCCCGTCACATCCGGATTGCTCCCGGCCAACAACATCCCGTTCCCATCGCGAATGCCCACGCTGGCCGTGATGTCGAGCCGTCGCAACTCCTGCGCCGGCACATTCGTCGCAAGCGTCAACGTCACCACGCTCAGCAGCGTGAGCCCGTGCCGACGTTTGATCCACGCGAGGATGACCATCCCGATCACAAACAGCGACGATGGTTCGGGCACGACATCCAGCGGCGTGTAGTCGAACGGGATGTTCGTGATGTGAGGCGAACTCGGCAGGGGCGCAAAGTCGAACTCCGCCAAGTCGAACACGTCGCCGGCCGGTAGATTGAACAAGTCCGACACCCCGAAGTAGGTCGCGCTCGACACCGACGCCGCATTCCAAAACCGCACGTACGCCGACAAGCCGACCAACGCGTTGTTGTACATGATCGAGGATTGCACCAGCAGTCCGGTATCCGTTAGCGGCAGACCGGCTCCCACATGCGTCGTGAACAGCAGCGTATCATCCCCGGTCGGCGCACCCGAACTCGCCGCCGGCGCGTCGGGCGTGTTGTCGCCCCCGACAAAGATCACCTGCACCAGCGACCCGCCCGAACTGTTCCCCGGCAACGGCGTCACCCCGTCCTGCTGCACGAGCGGCTCGGTGTTGTGCAGCGTCATGTCAACCGCGCCGAACGCCGTCAGGGTGCCGGCCGCCAATATCAAAAGGACACGCCGCATCATGGCCACACCTCCGAGACGTTGTATGGCACCGGATTCGTCCACGTGAAATTACCGGCGGCGCGGTTGCGGCGGCGGATCAGAAAACCGGTGCCAGGCTCAAGCTGTTGCGTTGCCACCGCCCCGTTCTGATCGCGCCAGACGCCGCCTGCCGAATCGAACCAGAGTTTGATGTCGAATTGCTGGGTCACCGGATTGAAAAGCATCACGTTATCCGAGGTCACCAAACTGCTCCCGCCCACAAAGCCGCTGCCCACCAAATTGGCCTGGGACGGCGCGACCGGCACCGGGAAGCGCGAACCGGCCAGCGTGTAGCCGTTGTTCTGGATCACCTGCGTCTGGCTGGCGCGCGGGAGCAGGCCGACGATGTAGTTGGTGGCCGAACCCGCCTCCGGCCGAACCGTCAGGATGAACCCCTTGTTGGCATCGAGCGCGAGTTGATTTGCGTCGGCGAAGGTACCGGCTTGGCGCCAGCCGAGATACCCCGGCGCGCGGGAGTTGAAATACCGGACCCCCATCGTCTGGCCAGCCTGATTCCACAAATCCACCACCGTCGCGTTCGCTTCGGTGTCGCCCGCCGCGACGCGATTGGTCGCCAACAGCGCGCCGAGCGTGTGCGCCGTCAAACCGACCGGCACCGCGAGGTAATTCTGCGCGGGCACAAGCACGAGCCGGTGCGCCGCAAACACCGCCGCGGCGGCGTTGGCGCCGCTGAGCGCGACCGTGACGCGACCGTATTGGCGCGGCGTTTGACTGAGCGGGCCTTTGAGCCGGTACCGGACTTCTTCGTTGGTCGCGCTCAAGTCAATCTGGCTGATGAGCTCGGAGTGGAGGGGACCGGAATTCCACGCGCCCAAATTACCAGACACTTGCGGAGTGTAATGGAGATCCCCATCGTCTTTACGACGCGTGAATGTGAGGACGAGGTACTCTTGGCCGTCGGCCAGATGGCGTTCCACCACCCCGGTCACCAGCGGGACGGTCTCGACTTGCCACGGGTCGCGGTCGAACGCGTATTCGAGCAAGTTCACGACACCGTCGCCCTCGGGGTCGGCCAACGGCGCGGCTTCCGGCGCGTTGCTGCTGCCGAAGTTGTCAATCTGCCATTGCGTGAACGGGGCCGAGAACGCGATGGTCAGCGCCACGTCATTCCCGTCGCCGCCGTGGTAGGTGATGGTGTAATCAACGCCGTTGACGGTGACCGACGCCCCTTCCGGCCAGCCCGCGAAAGTTTCGGTGATCCCGCCGCTGCTGGTCTTGTTCACGATCACATACGTTCCGGTCACGCTCCCGAAATTCGTCACGCTCAAGCTCGCGCCGGTGAGATTCACGGCGCCGGCGGCGACGACCTGATCACCACTGCCGGCCTGCAACTCCGCGCGATACGTGCCGCTCAAGG
>CAZJCX010000012.1:27832-31590 GCA_964544425.1 uncultured Verrucomicrobiota bacterium | reverse complement strand
CGGCGCGGGTGGATGCGACGCAACAAACCGCACGGTTACGAAGTGATCCAGATTCGCCTGGCACAGCAAGTATTTCGGCATCGGGAACTCGCACGGCGCATTGGCGAATTCATCACCGGGCAGGTCACCGCGATTCCGGAATTGGAAGAACGCTCGCCGCCATCACGTGGTTGCGGCGCGAACTGGCGATTCCTCGCGAGCGGTTCCGTGTCGGTCTGACACGACGGGCGGGTTGTGACACACAGCAGCGTTTCCTTCTGACTCACTGCGCCGACACTCTTTGCGATTTTCCAGCCAGTTACGCAGGTGGCACCGCCGTTGCTAAGTGGAAGGGGAACGAAACCTTAACAGAATGGAGGAACACATCATGGCAATCATTCGTTGGCAACCGCGTAGTGAGTTGTGGGATCCGTTCGCCAACTTGGCGGACATCCAGGAAGAGATGAACCGGCTGTTCGATTCGTCGTTGCGTCGGGCCGGTGCGCCTCAAGAGGCGGTGTTTGGCTTTCCGCTGGATGTGGTCGAAGAGAAGGATCACCTCGTCCTGCGGGCCAACCTGCCCGGGTTGAGCAAAGAGGATGTAGCGGTGACGCTGCACGACGGCTACCTGACCATCAAGGGCGAGAAGAAGGTGGAAGCGACCTCGAAGGAAGCAAACTGGTACCGGCAGGAACGGGCGTATGGCTCATTCAGCCGCACTGTGGAGTTGCCGGTGGCCGTGGACGCCAAGCGCATCGAGGCGCAGTTCCGCGATGGGGTGTTGGCCGTCACTTTGCCCAAAGCGGAGGAAGCCAAACCGAAGCAAATCGAGATCAAAGTTGGCTGATCTCACCGCGCGCGTAAACCCAGAAGGGGCCGGGGGCGACCCCGGCCCCTTCTTCATGAATGAACGAGGTAATCATGCTGCGATTCGACAAACTGACCATCAAAGCCCAAGAAGCGTTGCAGGCGGCACATGAGACGGCCCAGAAGCTGAACCACCAGGAAGTGGATTGCGCCCACCTGCTGACGGCGCTGATTCAGCAGCCGGCAGGTTTGGTGCGGCCCCTCTTGGAAAAGCTCGGCGTAAGTCCCGAGGGGGAGTTGCAGCGGCTGGATGCGGAGTTGAACAAGCGGCCGCAGGTTCACGGTGCCGGTGAGCAGTACTTGAGTCGCGACTTGAAAACTGTGGTGGAAGCGGCCCAGAGACACGCGGACAAGTTGAACGACCAGTACGTCAGCACGGAACATTTTCTTTTGGGATTGGCAGAGCACCAGAAGCTCGGTGTGACGGTGGCGCACTTGTTGAAAGCGTTGCGCGAGGTTCGCGGTAACACACAAGTGACCGACCAGAACCCGGAAGACAAGTATCAAGCGCTGCAAAAGTATGGGCGCGACCTGACGGAGGAGGCGCGCAAAGGCAAACTCGATCCGGTGATTGGACGGGACAGTGAAATCCGGCGGGTGATGCAGGTGTTGTCGCGTCGAACCAAGAACAATCCCGTTCTCATCGGGGAGCCGGGCGTCGGCAAGACCGCCATCGCGGAAGGGCTCGCCCGGCGGATCATCAGCGGAGATGTGCCGGAAGGGTTGAAGAACAAGCGGTTGGTGACGCTCGACATCGGTTCCATGCTGGCGGGTGCGAAGTACCGGGGCGAGTTCGAGGATCGGTTGAAGGCCTTTCTCAAGGAGGTCATAAGCAGCGAAGGACAGATCATCTTGTTCGTGGATGAACTGCATACACTGGTCGGGGCCGGTAAGGCCGAGGGAGCGCCAGTTGACGCGGCGAACATGTTGAAACCGGCATTAGCTCGCGGCGAGTTGCATACGATTGGCGCGACGACAATCGATGAGTATCGGACGCACATCGAGAAAGACCCCGCGTTGGAGCGGCGCTTCCAGCCGGTGATGGTCGGGGAACCCTCGGTGGCCGACACGATCGCGATTCTGCGGGGGTTGAAGGAGCGCTACGAGGTGCATCACGGTGTTCGGATTCAGGACAGCGCGTTGGTCAGCGCGGCGGTTTTGTCCCACCGGTACATTGCGGATCGGTTCCTGCCGGACAAGGCGATTGATCTCGTGGACGAAGCCGCTTCTCGCTTGCGGATTGAACTGGATTCGTTGCCGACCGAAATTGATCAAATCGAACGACGGGTGATGCAGTTGGAAATCGAACGCACCGCACTCAAGAAGGAAAAGGACAAGGCCAGTCGGGAGCGGTTGACGAAACTGGAAAAAGAGCTGGCTGATTTCCAGGAACAAAGTCGGCATCTCAAAGCGCAGTGGCAGAGCGAGAAGCATGTGGTCACGGAGATCCGCGACTTGAAATCGGCGCTCGAATTGTCGCGCGAGCAGGCGGAGCAGGCGCAGCGAGCCGGTGATCTGAGCAAGGCGGCCGAGGTCCAGTATGGCCGGTTGCCGGAGTTGGAGAAGAAACTCAAGGCCGCGGAAGCCAAACTGGCCAAAGTCCAGCAAGGGGGCGGGATGTTGACGGAAGAAGTGACCGAGAACGACGTCGCCGAGGTCGTGGCGGCCTGGACCGGCGTACCGGTATCGCGTTTATTGGAAGGCGAGCGGGAGAAGCTCGTTCACATGGAAGAACGGCTGCGGCAGCGCGTCGTTGGCCAGGAGGACGCCATCGTGGCCGTCGCCAATGCCGTGCGTCGCGCGCGGAGCGGTTTGCAGGACCCGCATCGGCCGGTCGGCTCGTTCATCTACCTGGGCCCGACCGGGGTGGGGAAGACCGAGCTGGCGCGCGCCTTGGCGGAGTTTTTGTTCGACGATGAGAACGCGATGGTGCGCATTGATATGAGTGAATACATGGAAAAACACACCGTCGCGCGGTTGATTGGCGCCCCGCCCGGTTACGTCGGGTACGAAGAAGGCGGTCAACTGACCGAGGCGGTGCGGCGGCGACCGTACGCTGTGATCTTGTTCGACGAGATTGAAAAGGCGCACCACGACGTGTTCAACGTGCTGTTGCAGTTGTTGGATGATGGGCGGCTGACGGACGGGCAGGGGAGAGTGGTGGATTTCAAGAATGCGGTGGTGATCCTCACGAGCAACATCGGTTCCAGGCATTTCGCAGAAGGGCTGGGGGATACGGAAAGCGTGCGCCGCCATGTGATGGAGGATTTGCGGGCGCATTTCCGACCCGAGTTTTTGAACCGGGTGGACGAGATCATACTGTTCCACAGTTTGGGACGGCATGAGTTGAAGCGGATCGTCGAGATTCAGCTCGGTCGCGTCCAGCAGCGGCTTGCGGATCAGCGGATCACGTTGACGGTGACGGATGCGGCGAAGGAGTTGTTGACCCGGGAGGGTTATGATCCGGTATTTGGTGCGCGACCACTGAAGCGGGTCATCCAGAAGCAAATCCTCGACGCGCTGTCGCTGGAAATTCTCTCCGGTCGATTCAAAGAAGGTGATAAGATTCGGGCCGACGTGAGCGACGGAAAACTGGTGTTCCACTGAGGGGGCGATGCCAGACTACTGGTTGGTGAAGACCGAGCCGACGGCGTATTCGCTTGGCGACTTGGAGCGGGAGCGGATGACGCTGTGGACGGGAGTTGGCAACCCAGTTGCCAGAAAACATTTGCGAGCGATGGGACAGGGCGATGCGGTCCTTGTTTACCATACCGGCAATGAGAGGCAGATTGTCGGAATTGCGCGCGTAACCTCTCCGGGCGAGGAGCCTGAGTTCGCGTTTGAGAGGCGATTGGCCAGGCCGATACGATTGGCAGAAGTCAAAGCCCGCAAGGAGTTTGCAGACTGGGAAC
>CAZJCX010000012.1:18535-27822 GCA_964544425.1 uncultured Verrucomicrobiota bacterium | reverse complement strand
GGGCGGTTGAGCGTGATGCCGGTCAGCGCGGCACGGTGGCAGCTTATTCTGCGATTGAGCGCCGCGACGGAAAAATGAGTTGAGCCGTGCGGATGGCTTGGAGTAGTTTTATCTGGGTGTCAGAAAGATGTTGAGCATGAGCCACTCCATCAAGAAACGGGGACGCCGGCTGCGCTGGCAAGCCGGACAATCGCTTTTTGAGTACGCCATCATTCTTGCTGTCGTAGCTTTGGTCGTCATCATCGTGTTGCGCGGCATCGGCCAGTATCCACCGCAAGCGATGACGCCCGTCAACGACGCGCTGCAGTAGTTATTCTTTGGGAGGTGCCGGCTTCTTGATCAACCGGTCCGCCGGCGCACCGGCACGTTTGACGAGCAGGCGTTCGCCGCCGCCGCCGCCGCCCGGCTTCTTGAGCAACAAGCCATCGCCCTTCTCACCCGGTACTGCCGGTTTTTGCAGAACCGGATCAGCAGCCGGTGCGGGCGGTGGCGGTGCGTTCACCGGTTCCACGGGAGGAGGCGCGGCGGGTGCCGGTGGAGCAGGAGTAGCCGCAGGAGTTTTTACGGGGACGTTTGAGGTTTCGCGATTGAGCAGTTTCTGGACAAGCGTCGGTTTCTCCTCGGCAGGCTTGTCGCCCGGTAGCCGAATGAAGGCGCGGTCCGCCGCAGGGGCCGGTTTGATCGAACCAGTCGTGGTGCGGGGCGCGGGCACAGCCAGCTTCTTCGCAACATCAGGAGTGATGGTGTCCTGAACAGGTCGTGCTGCGGGCGCCACGACCGGCAGCGGTACCGGCACGGGAACCGGCACGTCCGCGCGTTCGTAGCGAAAAAGAAACTCGCCCATCAAAATTTCGTCGTTGGGCTTGAGAGGACAGGTGGCGGTGTGCTGGCCGTTGAGAAAAGTGCCGTTGGTCGAGTGCAGATCGAAGATTTGCACTTGGTCATCATCCACGACCAACATCGCGTGGTACTTGGAAACACTGCGATGATTCAGATGAATCGTGTTGCCGTGGGCCCGGCCGATTGTGATGAATTTCCCAGTCAGTTCATAGGCCGGTGTCCCGAGCGGCCCGGAGATGGTCTGGAGCTTTGCCATGACAAGGTGGATGGTAGCGATCGCCGTGGCGCTTGGCAAGCGCGGCTAGAGGGGTTGTTGCTGGGTGAGGCAGTGGAAGGAGCCGAGGCCCCAGATGAGGTTTGTGCTGTCGAGAGCAACGACGCGCCGCGCCGGGAAAAGCGACTGCAAGATCTCCGCAGCGTGCTGGTCAGTGGCGGGTTGCCGGTAGGTGGGAAGGAGGACGACCTCATTGGCGATGTAGAAATTCGCATAGCTGGCCGGCAGGCATTGTCCCCGGTGATGGATGGCGGCCGGCATGGGGAGTTCGACGACGTGGCGGATTTGACCGAGGCGGTCGAGATTGTCACGGAGCGGCCAGTAGTTGGGGCTGACGGCGTCAGACTCGACCGCGGCGATGACGGTATCGGCACTCACGAATCGGGCGAGGTTGTCCACATGCCCGTCTGTATCGTCGCCGACGATCCCACTGCCGAGCCACACGATCTGGTCGATGCACAGAAAGTCCCGCAGCGCTTGCTCGATTTGCGGCCGGTCGAGTTGCGGGTTGCGATTGGGATTCAACAGACACGATTCCGTCGTCAGCACTGTGCCTGCCCCGTTTCCATCCAACGCTCCGCCTTCCATGATGATGTTCGGCTGGAAGAGGGGCACGGTCAGGAGCCTCGCAATTCGCTCTGGCACGGCGTCATCGTCGTCAAAGGGTGGATATTTTCCGCCCCAAGCGTTGTAACGCCAATCCACGATGGCTGTTTCTGCGCCGCGCTTGAGAAACATCGGACCGTGATCTCGACACCACGGTTCATTGCTGGGAATGCGATGAAACGCGACGTTGCTGGTATCACGGACGGTGGCGCGCGCAATGGTTTCCACGTGGGCGTCCCGGCAGTTGATGTGGACGGGTTCATGCGCCGCGAGGATGCGGACCAGTTCGCCCAGCGTCGGCAATACATCGGCGTACCGATCCGGAAAGCTGATGCCATCTGGCCGTGGCCAACTCAGCCACGTTGCCGTGTGTGGTTCCCATTCCGCGGGCCACCGGTAGCCGAGTTGGCGTGGGGTCATTGGTCGAGAAGTCGGTGGGTCAGCTCGCCGTAGGCGTCAATGCGTCGGTCTCGCAGGAACGGCCAATGTTGCCGGGTGGTCTCGACTTGCCTGAGGTCGCAGGACGCGAGGAGGATTTCTTCGGTGTCGTGTTTTGCATGGGCGATGATTTCACCGAATGGATCACACACCAGCGAGCCGCCCCAGAATTGGAGCGCACTCTCCCGTCCCGTGCGATTTGTGGCGGCGACGAAACAGCCGTTGGCGATGGCGTGCGCGCGGTGCATGGTGACCCACGCATCGTACTGCTTCTGTCCGACGAGTGCCTTCTCTTGTCGAAGCCAGCCGATGGCGGTGGGGTAGCAGAGGATTTCGGCTCCTTGGAGCGCGGTGAGTCGGGCGGCTTCGGGGTACCATTGATCCCAGCAGACGAGCGCGCCGATGTTGCCGCGGGCGGTGGGAAACGAGCGAAACCCAAGATCGCCAGGCGTGAAATAGAATTTCTCGTAGTAGCGTGGATCGTCGGGTATGTGCATCTTCCGGTACTGGCCGATGAGCTTGCCGGTGCGGTCGAACATCACAGCGGTGTTGTGATAGACGCCCGCTCCGCGTCGTTCAAACACCGAGCCGAGGAGAACAATCCGGTGCCGTTTGGCGCTGGTTGCCAGCGCGCGGGTCGTCGGACCGGGGATTGGCTCAGCCAACTCAAAGTGTCGGTGATCTTCCGTTTGGCAAAAATAGAGCGACCGGAAAAGCTCCGGTAGACACACGACGTGTGCTCCGCACTGGGCAGCTTGGGTGATGAATCGAAGTGCGCGTTTCAGATTGTCCGCCGGTGTGGCGGAGCAGCGCATTTGGATGAGTGCCAGCTTCGTCATCGCGGCGAAAACGATGATGAAATTCTTGCATTGCCGCAAGGAATTTGTTTCGCTCCGCGCGGTCAATGCACTTTGTTCCCTCAAAAATCTTTCTGACAAAGGGGGTCGGCACGCACAAGCACGAACTGCGCAGTTTCGAGTTGGCTCTGCGGGACGCGGGGATCGAGAAGTGCAATCTGGTGACGGTGTCGAGCATTCTGCCGCCGCGATGCAAGCTGATTTCCCGCAAGCAAGGGGAACAGTTGCTCCAACCGGGGCAGATTACGTTTGCGGTGATCGCCCGGATTTCCACCAACGAGCCGCACCGCTTGATCGCGGCATCCATCGGCGTGGCGAAGCCCGGTGATGAAGACGCGTTCGGATACTTGAGCGAGTTGCACGCCTATGGGATGAACGACACGACCGCCGGCAATTTTGCGGAAGACATGGCCGCGGCGATGTTGGCCTCGACGCAGGGCGTGGAGTTTAACGAGGATTCCAGCTGGGATGAGCAGGAGAAGGTTTACCGGCTGAGCGGGAAAATCATCCGCACCAGCAACGTCACTCAGACGGCGGTCGGTCATCCCCAGGGGTTGTACAGTACGGTCGTGGCGGCGGCGATTTGCCTCTTTTGAGATAGCGGGTACTATAGGCGCGTGAAAAACGACATGGTACAAGTAGTGGTCAAGGGCGTCTTGCCCACGCCCAACGGGTGTGCGGTGTTCATCGGCAACGACGAGAAGACCTTTGTGATCTACGTGGATCACAGCGTGGGCGCGGCGATTACGATGTTCCTGCGCAACACGCAAAAGGAACGTCCGCTCACGCACGATCTGATCGCCAGCATCTTCACCGGGCTGGGCGCGCGAGTGGATCGCGTAGTGATCAACGACCTGAAAAATAGCACCTACTTTGCGCGCCTGATCTTGACCGCGGAAAATGAGTTGGGGAAAAAGATTCTGGAGATTGACGCACGCCCCAGCGATTGCATCGCGCTAGCGGTCCAACAGAAAGCGGCAATTTATGTGGCTGGTAAGGTTTTCGCGGCGGTCGAGGACATGACAGAAGTCCTGAAGCGAATGAACGCCGAAGAAAATGAAGGTTTCACCACGCCGGACGAACCGGAGTAGGTGACCTCACCACCACGGTTGATCGGCCCAGTAGATGTGGATCGAATGCCCAATCGTGGCAACTGGCCGACGCGCCAGCAACGGGCGGTAAAATGCGCGGCCGGCGTCATCGAGATACACTCCACGCAGGTTCGTCACGCTGACAGCGATGTAGCCGGGCAGTTCAGGCACAAGTGCGTCGGGGTAGAATGGCATGCCGGGAAGGGGAGTGAACTTGATCTGGTAATACGCGGGGTCGGCCACACCGAAATAGCTCAAGCCGACCTGCCTTACGTTGTACCGGGACATCCAACGTTTAAGACCTGCCAAGTCCTGACCCCAATCCAAACTGGAATCAACGAGGTACTTGTGGCCGTTGCTGGGACCGCCTGCCAGCGCGTTGAAGAAGGCGAGGTAATGCGGGTAAACCCACGCCGTTTCGAGCGCGGCCGCGGCCACAGCTCCGGCCAATAACCATGATCGGCCGCGGTGCATCAATTCCGCCACGGCCACAGCCGCGATCATGAGGACGAGCGGGTAGATCGGCAATAGATGGCGCAGGCCAATGTTGAGGGAGGTCGCGATCGCCACGGCAAAATAGATCAAGACTGGGATCAACAGAAACATACCGGTCGCGAGCCATTTCGGTCGCCAGTAAACACACGCAACCAAGCCGGTCAGGAATAATATCAGGATTACTATCGGCGTCTTAATCAAGAACGCGACCGGGAAGAAATACCACCAGCCGGTGGTGCTGTATTTGCCGGCGAGGAACGCGGCCCGCTCCTTTGCCTTGAGTTGGCCCGCGAGAAAGCCTTGCGTGTACAAGTTCGGCAACAAACGGTGGCTATCGACCCAATTCAAGACCTTGGAAACCTTCGGCGATTTGCCGGCGGCCAAACTTGAATCCATTGCCATCATCGGCTTGGCTGGCGCGGGCGCGGGAGCGTATCGAAAACCATACGCGGCCCAGACGGCAAACCAAGTCGTCAATGCCAACCCGCAGACGATGGCCCCGGTGATGAGCCATTTGCCGCCGCGGGTCGCCCATTCAGCCCGGCCACCGAGGCGTGATTTCCACGGTGCGCCCCGGCAAGCGTGCCAGCCGAGCAGAATGAACACGATCGGGCCAAGCAACAGGGCGGTGAATTTGCTCACTTGCGCCAGAGCGAAAAATGCAGCCAGCCCGGACATGTTGAACCAGGTCAGTTCGCGGGTGGTGCGCCAGAGGAAGTAGAGCGTGCCACAAAAGAACGTGGTTAATCCGAAATCTGTCGTGACCAGCCGAGCGTGTGCGGATAGGTTTGGCTCCGCGCAATACAGGGCGAGCGCAGCGACTCCGCACCAGTACCCGCCAAGGTCCCGCGCCCAAAAGAACAGGAGCGCGCCCAGTCCGACCCCCAACAGGACGATCATAAACCGGCTCCGGTATAATAGCCGGTCAGCGTCGTTTTGTTTGTAGAAAAAGTCCTGTGTGAAGAAGTACTGCTGGTTATACAACCACCGATCATCAATCGTGGTTGGCAACCCTTGAGCCGGCACCCGGATATCCGGCTGCGCAAGCAGGGGCAGGGCGGCCCACATTTGGACGAGCGGCGGATGCTCGGGCACGACCCGGTGATCTGCCTGCCAGCCGAGGTAGCCGCTGAGGACAAATTGAGGTTCGTCCCACGTGGCAGATTCCCGGGTGTAACTAAATACCGTCAGCGAAATGTAACCGACCGCGAAGATGCCGAGCGCGAGCAGATTGCGGAGCCTCCCGGTCGGGACGTTCATCGGGCACCAGTCTAGGAAGACGCGCTGCCGGTGACAAGTGTTTGTGTTTGTCACCCCATAATCGGCCGGGTAACATGCGAGCGCAATTGTGATGAAGATACTGGTCACGGGCGGCGCGGGTTTTATCGGGTCACACGTCGTGGATCGTTATTTGGCGGCCGGGCACGAAGTGTGGGTGTTGGACAACCTGATTACCGGCAGTCGCCAGAATCTCAATCCCCGGGCTACATTTGTGGAGCTTGATATCCGGGATGGTCCGCGTATCGAACAGCTGATTGCGGCGCAGTCGTTTGACGTGGTCAACCATCACGCGGCACAAATGGACGTGCGCAGGTCTTTGGAAGATCCCTTGCTCGATGCGACGGTCAACATCTTGGGTTCCTTGAACCTGATCATGGCAGCCGTGAGACATCGGGTCCGCAAGTTCATCTACATCTCCACCGGCGGCGCCGTTTATGGCGAACCGACCGAGTTGCCGGTGACGGAAGATGCCCCGGTCAATCCCGAATGCCAGTATGGGATTAGCAAGCATACCGTCGAACATTATCTGTACCTGTACCGGCGACTGAACAATCTGGAGTACACGGTTCTCCGCTATCCCAACGTGTACGGTCCGCGGCAAAGCCCGAAGGGGGAAGCGGGCGTGATCGCGATTTTTGCAGGACAGATGCTCGCGGGAACCGCACCCAATATTTTCGGTGACGGGAATCAAGTGCGCGACTACGTGTTTGTCAGCGACATCGCCGCCGCAAACGAATTGGCGCTCGACCGTGCCAACGGTGAGATCGTCAACCTCGGCAGCGAACGCGGCCTGTCCGTGCTCGAATTGTTCGCGATGTTGCAGCGCCAAACGGGTTTTGTTGGCCAGCCGAAATTTATCGGAGCGCGCCCCGGAGAAATTCGGCGCGTTTATTTGAGCGGGGAAAAAGCAAAGCAGCAACTCGGCTGGCAGCCGTCTGTGCCCGTTGAGCGTGGCCTGAAAGAGGTGATCGCTTGGATTCGAAATCAATGAACTGCGAACTATCCATCGTCATCCCGGTCCACAACGAAGAGGTGAATATTGACCCGCTGCTGGCGCGATTGGCCGAGGTTGTTTCACACCTGCCAGCCCCGTTGGAAGTGTTGATCGTGGACGACGGCAGCCGAGATGGTACGTGCGCGAAGCTGGTGGCCGGTCAACAGCGGTATCCGTGGTTAAAGGTGGTGGAGCTACGCCGAAATTTTGGGCAGCACGCGGCGACGTATGCCGGGTTTGATCTGGCGAATGGCGCGATCGTCGTGACGCTCGACGGCGACTTGCAAAACGATCCGGCTGACATCCCGAAGTTGCTCGCGAAAATGAAGGAGGGCTACGACATCGTCTGCGGGTGGCGCACCGACCGGCATGATCCGTTTCTGTCTCGCAAACTGCCGTCGCTGATCGTCAACCGCATCATCCGCAGCAACGCGCCGACGCCGATCCATGACTACGGCTGTTTTCTCCGCGCGTACACGCTGCAGGCGGCGAAGGAGTTGTCAGAATATTCGACGTCGCGCGGATGGTTCCCGGTGTTGTTCGCTAAACTCGGGTTCCGCGTTGGCGAAGTGTCCGTGACGCATGCGGAGCGACCGGGCGGCGAGCCGTCGAAACATTCGGTCTTTAAGCGAATGGATCAGTTCATGTCCGTGTTTGCCGGAGCGCGCACGAAGCCGTTTCAATTTGTCGAAGTCGTTGGCGTGGCAGCGATGGGGTTAGCGGGTTTGGGAGTGGTCGCCGCCTTTCTGGTGGGATGGTGTGACGACGGCATCAAGGCATTGTGGATCGCAGGCATTTCTGTAGCGCTCGGCTTGTGGGGTTTCCTGACCACGGCCACGGGCATGATCGGGGAGTACCTCGTGGGCATCAATTACGAGATTGGGCGCCAACCCAAATATCTCGTGCGCCGCGTCCACGAATAATGTCCCCGATCGCGGTTCGTTTCCGCGCCATCACAATCCGCCCATTGTGCCGAGGTCGCCCCCGGCAGGCTGGTCGATGATGATGTCATGCACGGTTTTGCCGCTGGGAATCATCGGCAGAACGTGTTCCGTGTAGGGCACGATCACGTCGAGTACATACGGTTCCTTGGACGCGAGCATTCGTTGGAGCGCGGATTTCAATTCACTCTTGCGGAACACGCGTTCCGCCGGGACGTTGAACCCTTTCGCAATCGCGAGGAAGTCCGGGTAGATCTGATGCGGATTCTGCGGGTCACCGAGGTAGGTGTGGCCGCGGTTGGACTGGTAGAACCGGTCCTCCCACTGCACGACCATGCCGAGATGCTGGTTGTTCAAGATAAGGGCTTTGGCCGCGATGCGTTCGATGTGCGCCGTGCCGAGCTCCTGAATGTTCATCAGGAACGAGCCGTCGCCATCAATGTCCACCACTTCGCGGTCCGGAAAGGCGGCTTTGGCACCCATCGCGGCGGGGTAACCGTAGCCCATCGAGCCGAGACCGGCCGACGTCAGGAACGTGCGCGGGTGCTTGAACTTGTAATACTGCCCGGCCCACATCTGGTGCTGGCCGACGCCAGTCGTGATGATCGCCTCGCCCTTCGTCAAATCGCTGAGCAGTTCGATGGCGTATTGCGGCATGATGATTTCATCGGTCTTGCCGGCGAGAAATTCGCGGACGTACTGCGATCGCAACACTTCGTCCGTGACCCGGTAGCGGAAGGGATACTGTTTCTTCCATTCCGCGATCTGCGCGTGCCATGGTTTGAACTCCTTGCCTTTGACGACCGGCAACAACTGCTGCAAGGCGTACTTGATGTCGCTGATCACCGGCAGATGCGCCACTTTGTTCTTGTTCAGCTCACTCGCATCCACGTCAATGTGGACAATCGTTCCGTGTTTCGCGAACTCGCTGACTTTCCCGGTGACGCGATCGTCGAACCGCACCCCGAGCGCCAGCAGCAAATCCGCTTTGTCCACGGCATAGTTCGCCGTGACCGTGCCGTGCATCCCCAGCCAACTCATCGAAAGCCGGTGGTCGGTCGGAATCGCGCCAATCCCCATCAACGTGGTCGTGACCGGGATGTTGGCCTTCTCCGCAAACGCCAGCAGGTCTGCGCTGGCGTTTGACGAGATGATGCCTCCGCCGCAATAGATGACTGGCCGCTCACTCTTTTCAATCAGCCCGGCAATCTCGTTGACCGCGATGGGATCAATTCGCTTGTCCGGATTGTAGCCGCGCAGGTTGACTTTGTCCGGGAAAATAGGATGACAATGTCCTTGTTGAACGTCTTTCGGGATATCAATCCAGACCGGCCCCGGTCGGCCGGTATTTGCGATGTAAAAAGCCTCTTTGACAACCCGCGGAATATCTTCCGTGTTCATCACGAGGTAACTGTGTTTCACGATCGGCGCGGACAGCCCAAACACATCTGTCTCCTGAAACGCACCTTT
>CAZJCX010000012.1:13020-18510 GCA_964544425.1 uncultured Verrucomicrobiota bacterium | reverse complement strand
GGTAATCACGACCATGGGCACCGAATCCAAATACGCATCGGCGACCCCGGTCACCAGATTCGTCGCGCCCGGTCCGCTCGTCGCGATCGCCACGCCCGGTTTGCCGGTCGCCCGCGCATAGCCTTCCGCGGCAAACACGCCGCCCTGTTCGTGCCGGGGCAAAATCGTGCGGATCTTCTTCGACCGCGTCAACGACTGGTGGATCTCCATGCTCGCACCACCGGGGTAGGCAAATACCGTGTCCACACCCTCGAGTTCGAGGCATCGGATCAACAAATCCGCGCCCTTCATGCTGGCGTGTTCCGCGGCGTGAGCCGCCTTCTTGGTCGTGGTGCTGGCCTGCTTGCTCATGCCGGATTTATAGCCCGTCGCCCTCCCCCGCCGCAACGGGAATTTGATCCGATGCTTCGTGACGTTGCCCCCAATGCTGGACACTAGCGACTCGTTTAGTTGAACCAGCCGTTTGTGAAGTTTCCGGTCGTGCTGTCTGGCGCTGTCCAGGTGTCGCACCACTTGGTCCACTCCCGTTCCGCTGCTGTATCCATAGTCGAAGGGGTCTTCACAATTCACAGGCTGAAGCAGCCCGTCCGATAACAGAAACAACGGGGCGCTTGGCTGGCACTCAGCCTTCCGCTTCCGCAATCGTCTGGATAAATGTGGCGGCGTCGGGGGCTTCAAGGAGGCGTTGACGCAGATCGTCTTGGCGCAGCAAGCGGGCGAGGTTGCCGACGACGCGGAGGTAGTCGGTCACCATTTGTTTGGGCGTGCCGATTAAAAAAATCAGGCGCACTGGCTGGCCGTCTTTGGCTTCAAAGTCAATGCCCTCGGCGCTTCGTCCGACCGCCACCAAAATTTGCGAACACTGGTCGGTCCGAGCGTGGGGGATGGCGACATCATGGCCGAGCGCGGTGTTGCTGACACGTTCGCGCTCCAAAATCTCCTTAAAGAATGCGTCAAAATCCTTCACGCAACCGCCCTTCGCAAGCAGGGACGCCACCTCGCGCAGTGCCCCAGACTTGCTGGAGGACTGCACGGCGAGATTGATGTAATCCACAGACAGCAACGCTGCGATTTTTCCCACGGCGGGTTTCATCGGATTAGACATTCGAACCGCTCCATTTCAATTTCTGTCGCAATACGTCGAAAAAAGAGTGTCCCTTCGGCGTCAACAGCCGCACCACCTTGCCTGACCGTTTCACTTCCACCGTATCGCCAACCTGCAGGCGCACCTGCACTTGGCCATCCACGGTGAGCAACAACTCCCCAGCCGCGTTGGCCACGTCGCAGCGCGCCACTGAATTACGACCCGCCACGATGGGCCGATTGCTCAATGCATGCGGACAAATCGGTGTCATCACGAATGCTCTCGTCTCCGGCAACAAAATCGGCCCGCCGGCGCTCAACGAATACGCTGTCGAACCGGTGGCCGTGGCGAAAATCATGCCGTCGCAGACGTATTCTGTCAATAGTCCGCCATCCAACTCCAATCGCAGTCGCACGATTCGCGAGAACGCGCTCCGTGAAATCACCGCATCGTTCAATGCCCGGTGACTTTCCACTCGTTTGCCGTTGCGGATTAACGTGGCTTCCAGCGTGTGACGTTCGCTGACTTCATACTCACCCCGGAACAGCATTTCTACGGCGTCGCGCATTTCTTCGCAGCGAACACTGGTGAGGAACCCCAGATTGCCCACGTTCACACCAAAAATCGGCGTCTCCGCGCCATCAAGCTCGCGGACCACGCGCAAAATCGTCCCATCGCCGCCGAGCACAATCACGACGTTTGCACGCCGGCCGATGGCCGGCAACAACTGCGCGTCGCCCGTCCGACCGGCCACTGCTGCTGCTTCCTGGTCAAGCAGCACCGTGACGCCGTGCCCGTCAAGCTGTTGGACAAGCTCGAGGACGCGGGTTCGGCATTCCGGCTTGGTCATGTTGGCCGCGATGCCGACTGTTTGCGGGGGAGTGGATTTCACGGTTTCAACCCGGCGATGAGAAATTCCTTGTTACCAGCCGGACCGAGCAGAGGAGATTCGATTGTCCCGACGTGCAAGAGGCCGAGCTGTTCCGTGACGAGTGTTGTGATGTCCGTCTTCACTTGATCGTGCACAGCCGAATCTCGCACAACGCCGCCCCGCTTCACAGACTTTTTCCCCGCCTCGAATTGCGGCTTGATCAGCGCCACCAAGGTTCCCCCCGGTCGCAAGAGTGTTACCGCCGCCGGTAAGACCTTCGTTAGCGAGATAAACGAGACATCCACCGTCACGATGTCAACCGGCTCCCCAATGTCTGCCGGCGAGATTGCGCGCGCATTGAACTCATCATGCACCACTACCCGGTCATCCTGTCGCAACCGCCAATCAAGTTGTCCTTTGCCGACATCCACTGCGTGAACCCGTCGCGCGCCGTGCTGCAACAGACAATCGGTGAAACCACCGGTGGACGCGCCGAGATCAACAGCCACTGCGGCCCGGCAATCAATCGCAAATGTCGTGAGCGCCGCTTCCAGTTTGTAGCCACCGCGACTGACGTATTTCTCGGCGGCCGCGACGGCCTCCTTCACGGCCGCCCGCGCGAGCTCGCTGCCCCTGTGCGCTCCCTGCCCCGCCACACCAACCACCCCGGCCAAGATGAGCCGTTTGGCCTTCTCGCGACTCTCCGCGAGTCCGCGGGCCACGAGAGCCGTATCAAGCCGTGCGCGCATCAGCCGCGGCGTTCACCACGCGGAACTGCTGTGGCTTGCCGGCCGCCTGCGGCTCCGCCAGCAGCGCTTTGACCTTCTGCACCGCGACGGCGGAGCTCAAGCCGTATTTGTCCTGAAGTTCTTTGTTGGTCGTCGCGTGCTCCATGAATGCATCGGCGTAGCCGACGCGGGCTACCGGCGTGCGGATGTTCATGTCGTTGAGCGTCTCCGTGACGATGCTGCCGAAGCCACCCATCAAGACGTGCTCCTCGATCGTGCAGACGACCTTGCAAATCTTGCCGTACTTCTCGAGCATCTCGTGATCGACCGGCTTGGCGAATCGGGCATTGATCAGCGCGACGGACAAGCCGTCCTTTTGCAGCGTGGTGACCGTCTCTTTCGCGATCTTCTGCACGGCGCCGTAGAAAATCACCGCCACGTCGGTGCCGTGTTGCAGCAACTCGGCCTTGCCGGTGGGCAGAATGGCCGGGTGTTGCTTGAGGGGCACGCCTTCACCGGCCCCGCGCGGATACCGGATGAAAATGGGACCGTGCAATTGCAACCCGGTCCAGAGCATGTCGCAAAGTTCGTCCTCATCTTTCGGCGCCATCAAGATCGCCGTCGGGACGCAGCGCGCGTAGGCGATGTCGAACACGCCGTGATGGGTGGGCCCATCGTTGGCAGAGAGACCGGCCCGATCCATCGCAAAAATCACGTCCACGCCCTGCAACGCGACGTCGTGAATGATGCAATCATAGGCGCGTTGGAGAAACGTGGAGTAGATCGCGCACACCGGCCGGTAGCCCATCGTCGCCATCCCGGCGGCGAAAATGACGCCGTGTTCCTCGGCAATGCCCACATCAAAATACCGGTTGGGCTTCGCCTTCTGCAACTTGATCAACCCGGTGCCCGACGGCATCGCGGCCGTGATGCCAACCAGCTTGCTGTTCACGTCGCAGAAGCGAACCATGGCTTCGCCGAACACGTCCTGGTAGTTAGGCGCCACTCCGTCCTTCTTGGCCGGACCTTTGCCGGTCGTAATGTCGAACGGTCCCGTCCCATGGAACGTCTGCGGATCTTCGAGCGCCTTCTCGTAGCCTTTGCCCTTTTTCGTCAACACGTGAAGCAAGACCGGCGCATCCTGTTGCTTGGCCCATTCGAGGGTCTCGATGAGTTCTTTCGTGTTGTGGCCGTCCATCGGCCCGATGTACCGCATCCCAAATTCCTCAAACAACAGGCTCGGCACGATCAACCCTTTGACCGCTTCCTCGAGTTTGTGGCCGACCTGACGGATTTCCGGCCCCATCTTCGGAAAACGTTGCAGGAAATGATCAATCTTCTTGTGCGCCGTCGCGTAATGCGGATGGCGAACAATCCGGTTGAGGTACTCGGCGATGGCGCCCACGTTCGGCGCGATGCTCCATTCGTTGTCGTTGAGGATGACGACCAGCCGTTTGGTGGAATGTTTGATGTTGTTCAGCGCCTCGAACGTAATGCCGTTCGTCAACGCCGCATCCCCGGCCACGCAGACCACGTGCTCATCCGTTTTTCCGTGGTCGCGCGCCGCCGCCATCCCCAACGCCGCCGACAACGCGGTGCCGGCATGACCGGCCCCAAAACAGTCGTATTCACTCTCCGACCGGAAGGCAAAACCCATCGGGCCGCCGGACTGCCGAATCTTGTGAAATTGAGCCCGCCGACCTGTGAGCAGCTTGTGGACATAAACCTGATGGCTCACGTCCCACACAAACCGGTCTTTGGGACAGTTGAAAACTCGATGCATCGCGATGGTCAACTCCACCACGCCGAGGTTCGGGCCGAGATGCCCCCCGGTCTTGCTCAGCACCGTGATCAATTCGTCGCGGATTTCTTGCGCGAGGACGTTGAGTTGTTCCAGCGTCAGCAACTTCAAATCCGCCGGCGAGTTCATCATGTCTAGGTAACGGCCCATCATGCTCTCCTTCGCTTAAAACAGCTTGCCTTCCTTTTCGTCCGGGTTTGCGTCATCGGTCTCGGACTCAGCGGATTCGAACGGAATCAACTCCACCGCTCCGTCCGCCTTTTTGGTCAACAACTCAATTGTTTTCTCGGCTTCATTCAACTTGGCCGAGCAAAACCGCACCAACCGGGTGCCTTCCTCGTATTTCTTGAGCAACTCTTCCAACGGCAATTCCGCCGACTCCATGGCCGCCACAATCGTCTCCAACCGCTGAATGGCCTGCTCGAAACTGGGCGTACCACCGGCGAGTTTTGACGGCGCGACTTTCTTGGATGTTTTCGTCATGATCTTGGCCCGGTAGCCTCCTCGCCACCCCGCCATCAATTGCGCGGACACTACCACACGGCCATTCCGCGCTTCAAGTGGGGATTACCTGCCAGGAGCGGATCAATTTTGCTTTGCTTCGGGGCCGGAGAGGGTGCAACCATGCCGCAATGCGGATCTTGTTTGTTGGCGACGTTGTTGGCAAGCCCGGTCGGTGCGCCGTGACGAAACTGGTGCCGGTCTTGCGCCGGGAACGCGAGCTGGACTTCATCATCGTCAACGGCGAAAACAGCGCTCACGGTGCCGGGCTGACGGCGGCCACGGTCACCGAGTTGCTTTTGGCAGGCGTGGACGTGATCACGGCCGGGGACCACGTGTGGGACCAAAAGGGGTTCGAGAACGAAATTGACCGGTTCGATCAAGTCGTGCGTCCCATCAACTTTCCGAACGGCGCACCCGGCCGCGGCTCCGTAGTCATCACGGTGGCGGAACGATTCTCCGTCGGCGTGGTCAACGCCCTTGGCCGGGTCTATATGCCGGTACA
>CAZJCX010000012.1:9465-13010 GCA_964544425.1 uncultured Verrucomicrobiota bacterium | reverse complement strand
CGATTGCCCCTTTCGCACGGTCGAAGCGGAGGTGACCAGACTGCGGCGGCAGACGAGCGTCCTCATCGTGGACTTTCACGCCGAAGCGACCAGCGAGAAGATTGCAATGGGGCGACATCTCGACGGTAAAGTCAGCTTGGTCGTCGGCACTCACACACACGTCCAAACAGCCGACGAGCAGATTTTGCCTGGCGGAACGGCGTTTCTGTGCGACGCCGGTATGTGCGGCCCCCACGAATCGGTCTTGGGCCGGGAAATAGCCCCGGTTCTGCGCCGGTTCGTGACCCAGTTGCCGCAGAAATTGGAGGTGGCGACCGGGGATGTGAAGTTGTGCGGGGTGATCGTGGATGTGGATGAACTGAGCGGACAAGCCCGGTCAGTTGAGCGACTCCGAATTCCGGTGGATACTGCGACGTGATCATCCGAGCGAAATACGTCGTGCCCGTCGCCATGCCGCCGATCGCCAACGGAGCGGTGGCGGTTCGCGGGGAGCAGATTGTGGCGGTCGGGCCTGCTTCGGCCATCCAACCAGAATCATGGGAAGAAGTCCGCGATCTCGGCGAAGTCGTGCTCGCGCCCGGTCTCATCAACGCGCATTGTCACCTCGACTACACCTGCCTGCGCGGCGAGTTGGAATGGCGCGGCTCCTTTGTGGAATGGTTGCTCCAAATCGTCGCGGCGAAACAACTCCACAACGAGGACGAATATGCCCGCGCGATCGCCCACGGGGCGGATGAGTTGGTCAAGTTCGGCGCAACCACGGTCGTCAACATCGCCGCGTTCCCACGCATCTTCGACAAACTGCCGGGCCTGCCATTGCGGACGGTGTGGTGTTTCGAATTGATTGATCTCCACCAAGAAGCCACTGCGGAGGAGATTGTCCGCAAACTTGAAGGCTTCATCGAAGCCCGTCCGCAGCTTGCGGGGTGGTACGGATTTTCCCCGCACGCGCCGTACACCGCCAGCGGGGGCTTGTACACGCTGGCTGCCAAGGCCGCTGCCGCACGTGGCACGGTCTTGACCACGCACGTCGCCGAGTCGCAGGAAGAGGACGATATGTTCCGCCGCGGCACCGGGCCGATGTACGATTACTTCGCCCGCGCAGGACGCGACATGCGGGACTGCAAACGGGTGGGCGTCGTGCAGTTGTTGGCGGAGTGGGGTGTCTTGGGGGCGAATTGTCTGGCGGTTCACGCCAACTGCCTCACGCCGCAGGATGTAAAACTGGTGCAGAAGACCGGCGCACACATCGTCCATTGCCCCAAAAGCCACCGGTACTTCAATCGCGGCGTACCGATGCTCAGCGCGTTGTGGGAGGAAAACGTGAACATCTGTCTTGGCACCGACAGCTTGGCCAGTAACGACACGCTCAACATGTTTGCCGAAATGCAAACGCTCTCGCACGTCTACCCCCGGTTGCCTCCCGACCAGATTCTGAACATGGCCACGTTGAACGGCGCCCGCGCCTTGAATCTCATCGGCAAGCTCGGCCAACTCACTCCGGGCGCGTGGGCTGATCTGATCGCCGTGCCGGCCGGCAACGTCGCCGACCCGGTTGAGGCGGTCGTGTATGCCGAGTCCCCGGTCGCGTTCGCCATGATCAACGGCAAGGTGGTGCACGGATGAAACGCTGGTTTGTCGTGCTGTTCCTCGTTGGTCGAGTTTTCGCGGAGACACCCGCGGCGGACGAACAGGAACGGATGTTCATGGAAGCGGTGTTGCTCCGGCAACAGGGCCTGTACGCCGAAGCCGAGAAACGGCTGCTCAAGTTGGTTGAGTGGCAGCCCGATCAGGCCACGCTCAAGGAATTGCTTCGCGACACACAGCAGAAACTGGCCAAGCAGCGTGGCGAACCAGCCACGATGTTGCGCCGCAAACTGGAACAGATCATCCTCCCGGAGATCAATCTGCGCGACGCCGTGGCAGCCGATGCTGTGATGCACTTGCGCGACGAAAGCCGCCGCCTTGATCCTGCCAAGGAAGGTGTCAATATCGTCTGGCAACTTCCCCCGGACGCCAAAGCCAACCGCGTGACGCTCAGCTTGCGAAGTGTCCCGGTCGGCGAAGCCCTGCGTTACGTGGCCCAAATGGCTGGTGTCCGCTATCGCATCGAGACGCACGCCGTGGTGTTCTCACCGCCCGAACCTCCCAAGGCACCGGATGCGCCGCCCGCTGATTGACGAGCTGCGCGCTGAATTGGCCGACTGGCAGGCGGCAGGATTGTACCGTGTCTGCCGCGAAGTCGCTTCACCGCAGGGCCGCCGAATTACGGTGGATGGCCGTGACTTGCTGAACTTCTCCAGCAATGATTACCTCGCACTGGCCAACGACCCGTTGCTGGTCAGCGCCGCACAAGCGGCGGTCGCCCGTTACGGCGTGGGTGCCGGCGCGTCGCGACTTGTCTGCGGCAATTTGGTGCCCTACCGGGAACTGGAGGAACGGCTGGCCGTCTTCAAGGGCATGGAAGCGGCGCTCGTTTTCGGCAGTGGCTACGCCGCCAACGTCGGCACCATTACCGCATTGGTAGGGCAGGGGGACACCGTCATCCTCGACAAACTCAACCACGCCAGCATCATTGACGGCGCCCGGCAAAGCGGGGCGACCATTCGCGTTTATCCTCACGGTAATGTCGCCAAACTCGCGAAACTGCTCCCCGCAGCGACCGGTCGCGTGCTCATCGTCACCGAAACGGTGTTCTCCATGGACGGCGACCTCGCACCCCTGCGGGAAATTGTCGAGCTGAAGGAACGCTACGGCGCGTGGCTGATGATTGATGAGGCGCACGCCACCGGCTTGTACGGCCATCATTGCCGAGGACTGGCCGAGCCGCTGGGCGTGGCTGACAAAGTTGATGTCACAGTCGGGACGCTCAGCAAAGCACTCGGCTGCGCCGGTGGCTACGTCAGCGGATCGCGCACCTTGATTGACTACCTTCGCAATCGCGCCCGCAGCCTCATCTATTCCACCGCGCTGCCCCCGGCCATCGTCGCCGCTGCGGCCACCGCCGTAGAATTTGTGATGAGCGACGCCGGTCACGACCGGCGCGAGCGGCTCTGGCGCAACGTCAGTGAGTTGAAACACGGTCTCGCTGCGAAGGGCGTCCCCCACGAATCCCGTAGCGCCATCATCCCGATCATCCTCGGCGACGAACACGCCGCCGTTGAGCGCTCCCACCGGCTTCAGGAACAGGGTATCTTTGTTCCCGCTATCCGATACCCGACAGTGCCCAAAGGCAAAGCGCGCTTGCGCGTCACCGTCACGGCGGGTCATACTCGCGACGACATTCAGGCTTTTCTCGATGCATTCGCTCGCTGACACCGATCACCGGCACGTCTGGCATCCGTTCACGCAGATGCAGGAATGGATGATGGTACCGCCCCTCATCATCGAATCAGGGGAAGGCGCGGTGCTACGCGACGTGGACGGGCGCGAGTACATTGACGCCAACTCCTCCATTTGGACGAATCTTCACGGCCACCGGCACCCGGTCATCACGGCCGCCATCAAAGCACAACTCGACCGGATTGCGCACTCGTCGTTCCTCG
>CAZJCX010000012.1:7416-9396 GCA_964544425.1 uncultured Verrucomicrobiota bacterium | reverse complement strand
TCCGACGACGGTTCGACGGCCATGGAAGCTGCGATCAAGATGGCCCTGCAGTTTTGGCGAGGCCAACGCACGCGGTTCGTCGGTTTCACCAACGCGTACCACGGCGACACCATCGGCGCCGTCAGCGTCGGCGGCATTGACCTCTTTCACAAAACATTCCAGCCGCTCACGTTTGACGTCATCCGCGTCGCCCGTGTCGAAGATTTGCCAGCGGGCGACGATGTCGCAGCTGTCGTCATCGAGCCCATGATCCAAGGCGCGGCCGGGATGCGTCTTTGGCCGTCCGGTATGCTGCGGTCACTCCGGCAATGGTGTAACCGCACTGGCGCGCTGCTCATCGCCGACGAAGTGCTGACCGGCTTCGGACGTACCGGAAAAATGTTCGCCTGCGAACATGAGCAAGTCCGACCGGACATCATGGCCGTGGCCAAAGGGCTGACCGGCGGTTACCTGCCACTGGCCGCGACACTGACGACCGAAGCCGTCTTCAACGCGTTTCTTGGTGAGTATCAGGAGTTCAAGACGTTCTTTCACGGTCACAGCTATACCGGCAACCAGCTTGGCTGCGCCGCCGCACTCGCGAGCCTGAGCGTCTTTGAGGCTGAGCGCGTCCTTGGAAAATTGCCTGATAAAATGAGCTGGTTGCAGCGCGGTCTCGACGAGATGCGTACCCTGCCGGGCGTCCACGATCTGCGGCGCTGTGGTTTCATCGGCGCCGTGGAAATCGGCCCCTATCCGATCGAAGCCAAAATGGGCTTTCGCGTTTGCGATCAAATGCGCCGCCGCGGCGTGCTGACGCGCCCGATTGGGAACGTCATCGTCATCCTGTTGCCCTACTGCGTAACCGAGGCGCAATGCGCGACAGTGTTCGACGTGCTGCGCGAAGCGGTGCTGGCCGTCACAGCACCTTCTTGAGTTCCAGTTTGGCGATCTTGCCGGTCGCGGTGTGGGGCAATTCGGTCATGATCCGCACCTCTTTCGGTAGCTTGTAATCGGCCAGATTCTCCCGGCAATGCTGCATGATGGCGGCCGGTGACAGATCGTATCCCGTGACCGGCACCACAAAGGCGACGGCCGCTTCGCCGCGTTTCTCATCCGAGCGCGACACCACGGCCGCCTCGCGCACATTCGGAAATCGATACAGCACTTCCTCGATCTCGCGCGGATACACGTTCATCCCGCGCACGAGAAACATTTCCTTGCGGCGATCCACAATGGAGATGTAACCATCGGCGTCCTTTTTTCCCATGTCCCCGGTATGCAACCAACCACGTCGCAGCGCCGCCGCGGTCTCGGCAGGCTGATTGTAGTAGCCCTGCATGACGTTCGCGCCGCGCACCACAATCTCGCCCACGTGATCGACGGCGACCTCGACATCATTGTCGTCGAAAATCTTCACTTCCACATCCGGCAGGGGTAATCCCACCGAACCGGCCTTGCGCACGCCGCGGATCGGGTTGAACGACACCACCGGCGACGCTTCGCTCAGGCCATATCCCTCCAGCAACGGGAACCGGAACTTCCTCGCAAACGCATCCAACGTCTCGCGGGGCAGGGGAGCCGCCCCGGACACCGCGACGCGAATATTGAGCAACCAGTGGACGTAAAACGGAATGGGGGCCTGCGCCAGCGCTTGAAAAATCTGGGGGATGCCGACGAACACCGTCGCCCGCCGCCGGATCATTTCCTTCAGCGCCAACTTGAACGGCTGGACGGATTTGATGAGCACGATCGCCGCCCCCATCGAAAGCGGCGTAAAAATGCACACCGTCAACATGAAGCTGTGAAACATCGGCAACAAGAGCGTCATCCGGTCCCGCGGCGTTTCTTCTAATGCCGTGATGCAACTGGCAACATTCGCTGCAAAATTGCCGTGCGTCAGCATCGCGCCCTTCGATTTGCCGGTCGTGCCGGAGGTGTAGATGATCACCGCGAGATCACCGGCTTTCGGCTCCGTCCAGCGCGGCGTGTTCGCTGTGG
>CAZJCX010000012.1:1062-7391 GCA_964544425.1 uncultured Verrucomicrobiota bacterium | reverse complement strand
CACCAATCCGCACGATCTTCGGCCCGGTCACCTTCGCCACCGTCTCATCAAAATCAGGACTGGTGACGAGGCACGTCAACCGGCAGTCCGTCACGATATGCTGAATCTCCGGTGCTTTGAGGAAATTGTTGATCGGCACCGCCACCGCGCCAGACTTGAGAATAGCGTAAAGAACGTGGATGAACTCCGGGCAGTTCTTCAGCAAAATCCCCACGCGATCACCGGGCTGCACGCCGGTAAGCCGCTGCAAATGCGCCCCTGCAACATGGATCCGCTCCGCCAATTCCCGATACCGGATCGTTTCATCGCCCCAAAAGACGGCCGGCCGCCGCGGATGTGTGGCGGCCGCCTGAGCGAACCCTTCCAAAACGGAATTCACCCCAACGCTGACTCCCTCCCTGCGATTTCTCCCCCGGCCTCGTTCCAAAGCGACGCACGCCAAGCCGCGACGGTCCCCTCGACGTGAAAGATTGCGCGGCGTGCGTTCTCAATTTCCAACGTTTGTTGCCGGACTTCCCCCGGCAAGTGAACCTGGCGGTACTCCAACTTCACCGCCCGCACGCCGGTCGCCCGCCACCGAACCAGAAACTCCTGTCGCTGTTCCTCCGCCGGTAACGCCACAATCTCCGTTCGAAAATGCGACGCGCGGTCGCGGGCAAAAATCCGCTCATCCGCTGGGGCAATGTTCACCACCCGTTGGCGGTGACTCACCTCGACGATGCGGGGACCGGTGGTCGCGCAGCCGGTCAGTAGCACGACAGCGACGATCAACCAGCTGGAATGTGGATGCCTATTCAATCTTTGCCTCCTTCGACGACAATTGTAATTTCACCTTTCACACGGCGCGTCTCAAGCTTTTCCCGCAACTCCCGGATGTTCCCGCGCAACACTTCCTCAAACTTCTTCGTCAATTCGCGGGCGACGATCGCTGTCCGGTCGCCGAAAATCGCCTCCATGTCCCGCAACGTGGCGACCACGCGAAAGGGGGATTCAAAGAACACCACCGAGTAGGGCAGGGGAGTCAGTTGGGTCAGCACCTTCTTCCGTTGCGCCGACTTATGCGGTAGAAACCCATAGAAAAAGAACCGGCCATCACCCCAACCCGCCAGCGACACGCTCATGGTCACGGCGGATGGCCCCGGTACGGATTCAATCGGTACTCCGGCCGCGCTCGCGGCCCGTACGAGGCGCATCCCCGGATCCGAAATCGTCGGCATCCCGGCATCAGAGACAAGAGCGACCGATGTTCCGCCCCGAAGCCGGTCGACAAGTTCAGCGGCCCGTTGCGCCTCATTGAACTCGTGGTAGCTCAGCAACGGCTTACGAATTTGGTAATGCGCAAGCAACCGCCCGGTATGCCGCGTATCCTCCGCCGCCACCAAGTCAGCCTCCCGGAGCACGCGCAACGCCCGGAGCGAAACGTCCTCCAGATTCCCAATCGGCGTCCCCACTACGAATAGCTTCCCACCCAAGCTCGTCACCCGCGCACTCTAGGACGGAGCCCCCAGAAAAAGCAAGAGGCCAGTCTCGCGACTGGCCTCTCATTGAATTGCGACTGTCGGTCAGCTTACTTCCGCCGCCGCATCGCCAACACGCCCAACATGCTCATCCCAACCAACACCGCAGTGGTGGGTTCGGGGATGGCAGCCAACTGGAATGACTTAACGTCGCCTTGTCCAGGGAACAGGATTGGCCCCACCGCTCCAACCACAATGTTATCCACTTGAATTAAGTCGATAGTCACAGAATCAACAATGGCTGCATCATCGGGGAAAATCCACGATGAGTTGCTAGCTTTGTAGATGCCATGCTGCGTGGCACTATTAGCCGTTGGTGCATTGAAGACCCAGAGAGCGATAGCCTGGTCCTTAAAGACATTGCCAGCGTCAGCAATATCTCCCGAGCCGGTTGTCCAAAAACCAGCTGTGCCTCCGAAGCCGTCACCTACCGCAGCAGAATCAAACACCGTGAAGTGCGACACAAGGAAAGACACGTCTGTCTGGTTCGCTTGGATAGTTGCGTCACTGATGTCGAAGAAGCCGATCTGAATCAAACTAGCTCCCGGCACTAGTGAATTGTCCAACTGCACAACGGCGGCTTCTTGAGCCGACCAATCAACTGTCGTCGCATACGTACGACCCGTCAAAGCAGTCACCGCTAGAGCGACCGCTGTTACTATTACTGTTTTCCTCATTCTATCTCCCTTCGTTGCTCCCACTTGTTTACCTAGACTACGCTTGCATTAGTGTGCCGTGCTTCCACACTAAAACGGTTGCTGAACGAACCAGTCGAACGCAGGGCGGCCGGATTTCCGCTGGATTACAATTGCTGTCCCCAATGGTATTGGCGTTGAACTGACGTCCCACGATGCGTTCGTTGAAATCCGCCACCCAGTTCCGGTACCGGGAGGTGTGATGGTGTTCTTGAAGTAATAAGTATCAAAACCACCAGCGACTTTGGGAATTAAGATGTTGTCCGCAGTGGCCGCACTACCGCTCCCCGCCAAGCCGGTGTTGGGATCGCCAGTATATAGGCCGCTAGTCCCGAGTGTAAGATTGGCGGGGTAGACGTCTCCCTTAAAGCTGTTCCCGGTCTCGACCGGAATGATGGTCTGACCTAGTTTGACCGCACCGAGCAACTTAACTGAGACATTTGATCCAAGCTTTCGCCGAATAATGACACCGTCGTCCGGATATAGAGCCACACCAGATGCGTCAGCAGAGGCATTGGTTGAAACTCGCCAACCAATTCCCGTACCTGGAGGGGTAGCTGTGTTTTTGTAGTAGTAGGTGGTGAAGCCTCCACCAACCCGTGGAACCAGAATGTTATCAGCTGTTGCAGCTGAGCCTCCTGCACCAAGCCCAACCTCATTATTGGGTCCGAAAACGCTCCCAATCGTCCAATGCTTCCGGATCCGGTAGGTCCGATTGGTCACATTCTGCAGGCCGAGGGAGACGAGATTGTTGGCGGTGTAAAGCTTCTTGCTAGCACCGACGGTATCCACGATGTCGTCGATTGTTCCGGCAAACGTGCCAGAGGTGATTTCAATAAAGTGTGAACCGTTGGCACCGTTGAACTGGTCGTCCGACCACGATGCGTTGGCATCGACAAGTTCATTTGTAGCAGCACTGGTAATGCGACCGGGCTTGATGACGAGCTGCGTCATACCGAGACCGAGGAACGAAAGCTTGCTCGTGGTGCCCGGAGGTGTGCCGTTCGTGCCACCGATGTTCAATGTAATGAACCCAACCGGGTCCGTGTAGACGTCCACCGCGCTGGTCGTGACGGGGGAGAAAAGTGAGAGGGAGACCAAACCAACGCCAAGGAGTGCGAATCGCCCGTACATGCCATACCTCCGAATTGTTCCTGCTTCCATTTTCCTTTTCGTCGGGGAAAAGGTTCTGGCCCTATACCGTTACCCTTTGCCCCATACCGCGTTCACTTCTTGGTGAACGATGCGGGCAGACTAGCAGTCGTACGAAATAGTGTCAACAGCAAAAATGCTAAAAGTAAAACATTTTACCTGTGTTAATAAATTGACTCAAAAACTGGTTGTTTCGAGGCTCAAACGCAAGCGCCCAGAGCCTTTCACAATCGAATGAGCGGTTACTTCAGCCAAGTTCACGGTTGCTGCGGTCATTCAAAACAAGTGATTGCGGGCAAATGGCTCGGCTGATATAAGCCGTGTTGAGGAGGCTGCCGTTGGCAGCGCGTTGGAATACGTAATCAACAAGGATGGGATTGGATCATGCCTGAATTGCGAAAAGACCCGATCGTTGGACGATGGGTGATCATGGCGACGGAGCGCGCGCGGCGACCCAGCGATTTTCCACCACAGCCGCCAGAGATGTCGGACTCTTCAAAGAACCCGTTCGCTGAGGGTAACGAAGGGCTTACTCCGCCGGAGATTTTTTCGTTTCGGGCACCGCACAGCAAGGCCGACACACCAGGTTGGCAGGTGCGTGTTGTGCCTAATCGCTTCCCCGCTTTGCGAATCGAGGGTGAGTTAGGGAAGGAGGGGCAGGGGATTTACGATAAGATGAACGGTGTCGGCGCGCACGAAGTGATCATCGAAACTCCTCATCCCGAACAATTGTTGGAGCAGCAACCGGTCGAGGGAATAGCCCGTGTTTTGGAAGCCTATCGGATTCGTGTGGCGGATTTGCTGCGTGATCCGCGCTTCCGGTACGTGATGATATTCAAGAACCATGGGCGGCAGGCCGGCGCTTCGATCAGTCATCCGCACTCGCAGTTGATTGCCACGCCGGTCACGCCCAAACGGGTGAAGGAAAAACTGGTCGGGGCGATGCAATATTATTCGTACAAGGACCGGTCGATCTTCGAGGACGTCCTCAAACAAGAACTGCGCGAGGGACAGCGACTGGTGTACGAGAATGCTGGATTTGTCACATTCTGTCCATTCGCCTCGCGATTTCCGTTTGAGATGATGATTTTGCCGAGACGCCAGACGGCGTACTATCAAGACATCCAACCGGATGAGATTCTCTTACTGGCGGACGCGCTGAAGGTGTCGCTCATGAAGCTCAGCAAGGCGCTCAATCAACCGCAGTATAACTTCATTATCACAACGGGACCGGCGCGGTACGCGCACCACGGATATTGGGGAACAATTGATCATGATTTCCGCTGGCATGTGGAAATTCTGCCGCGGCTGACGTTGATTGCCGGTTTCGAAGTTGGGACAGGTTTCTACATTAACCCGACGTTACCAGAAGATGCCGCCAAGTTTCTCCGCGAAGCATCATCTTGAGCAAGAGGCTGCGATATTAAGGGGCGATGCGTATCTGCTTATAATAAGATATAACATATATTGTGCGACATTATGCCTAATGGCGAAATTGACTTTAATCGCTATTGAATAAGGCCGAAGCGCTTTGAAAACGGCCAGTAGATCATGAACGCGCGACCCACTAAGTCACGCCTCGGTACGGCCCCCCAGTATCGCCCATCAAGACTATGGCGACTATTGTCACCCAGCACGAACAAATGCTCTCGTGGCACTTGGTACGTGTCGTCCATCCGCCGGAAGTAATGTGGATCAGCGCGAGGGTCGGGCAAGACATAGCCGTTGTACCCATTGCGTAGTGAGTAGATCCGCTCGAACGCGAGGCGGCTATTCAATATTTGCCCATTGATGAGGAGATGTGGCTCTTGGATCTGGATCAAGTCGCCTTCCAAACCGACCAGCCGCTTGATATAGAATTTGCCGCGTGACCCTTCGGGAATCGCCGGGATGTTCGCCGTGTCGAAGACAATAATTTCGCCGCGCTGCGGTTTCCAGAAATGATAGCTGAAACGATCCACAAAAATGTGATCGCCGCGATCAATACACACGCCGCCGCGCGGCCACGATCCAAAGACCATCCACTGCACTACGCCGCCGATGGACTGCAAAAAATCAGCGTGCGGGTTGACCGGCCATTTGCCAAGCACGAGGACGTCGAACACGCGCTGGGGCAGCGCCGTGGTGCGGCTGTAATTGTCGTCCACAATCATTCCAAACAAAGTGGGCTGCATGGAGCCGGTTGGGATCTTGAACGGCTGAATAAAGAACGTGCGAACGCCCATCGCCACGATCGCGGCCACCAGAAAAACCTCCACGTTTTCGCGGAACGCGGAATGGCGCCGTCCCGGTATGACACTCTGAATCTTCGTATGCAATTCGTCGGCAACACCCAAGGCGGCGGCGCTGTTTTTCGCTTTCACCGCCCCGGCCAACCTTTCCAACTTGGCAGTGAGTTCGTCGACTTGGCTGGTCGTCAGCAGGTCGCGATTCAAACGCAACCATTTGTGCCCGCCATGCAACGTTTCGCGTGCTTGTTTGAGTGCCCGGTGGCGTTTCCAGTTGAACATGTGACTCCCCTACCCTGTCTTCAGCACTGAAATGAAGGCTTCTTGCGGGATGTTGACCTTGCCCACCGCCTTCATGCGTTTCTTGCCTTCTTTTTGCTTCTCCCACAATTTCCGCTTGCGCGAGATGTCGCCGCCGTAACATTTGGCTGTCACGTTTTTAGCCTCGGCTTTCACCGTCTCTCGGGCGGTGATTTTCCCGCCAATCGCCGCTTGGATGGCGACTTGGAAAAGTTGTTGCGGAATGACTTCCTTCAACTTCAACGCCAGCGCCCGACCGCGCGCTTCGGCCTTGCTGCGGTGGACGATACTCGAAAACGCGTCTACCGGATCTCCGTTCACCAAAATATCGAGCTTCACCAAGTCGCCGGGCCGGTAGCCGTGCGGTTCGTATTCCATCGAACCGTAACCGCGCGTGATGCTTTTGATCTTGTCGTGGAAGTCGACGAGGATTTCGT
>CAZJCX010000012.1:0-1052 GCA_964544425.1 uncultured Verrucomicrobiota bacterium | reverse complement strand
CATCACGCGCTTCGTATCAATCGAGTCTGTCTTTGTCACGGCACCGCGCTTGTCCATGACCAACGCCAGCATGTCGCCGATGTTTTCGTTTGGGCACATGATATGGGCGTGGACGTACGGCTCCTCGATGGTGTCCACGATGGAAGGGTCAGGCAGGAAAATCGGGTTGTCCACTTCGAGAACTTCCCCATCGGTCCGCAACACGCGGTAAATCACGCTCGGATACGTCGCGATGATGTCCATGTCCCATTGCCGCCGTAGCCGTTCCTGCACGATCTCCATGTGTAACAAGCCGAGGAACCCGCACCGGAACCCAAACCCCAATGCCGCCGAACTCTCTGACTGATACTGAAACGCCGCGTCATTGAGCTGCAATTTCCCCAGCGCGGCCTTCAAGTGCTCATAGTCCGCCGAATCAATCGGGTAAAGCCCGCTAAACACCATCGGATGCACCTGTTGAAATCCCGGCAACGGCTCCGCTGCCGGCAACCGCGCATCGGTGATCGTCTCGCCGATCTTCACCTCCGAGGTCGTCTTGATGTTCGCGATCACGTACCCGACGCTGCCGACGCCCAGCTTGTCGCGGCCCACCGGCTTCGGTGAAAACACACCGACATCCTTCACCTCATACTTCTGCCCCGTGCTCATCAACTGAATCATCATCCCCGGCGCGATCTCTCCGGCAAACACCCGCACATGCGTCACCACACCCCGGTACGTGTCGAACATCGAATCAAACACCAGCGCCTGGAGCGATTTGCCGATGGCCACTTTCGGCGGCGGCAACCGCGTCACAATCGCCTTCAAAATATCCTGAATGCCCAGCCCCGACTTCGCACTCGCCAGGATCGCCCCGTCCGCCGGAATCGCCAACAAGTCTTCGATCTGCCGTCGCGTCTCATCCACATTCGCGCTCGGCAAATCCACTTTGTTGATGACCGGGATCACGGTCAACCCCTGCTTGGCCGCCATGTGAACGTTCGCCACCGTCTGCGCCTCTACCCCCTGTGCCGCGTCCACCACCAACAACGCCCCCTCGCACGCCGCCAGAC
>CAZJCX010000011.1:31465-31759 GCA_964544425.1 uncultured Verrucomicrobiota bacterium | reverse complement strand
GCTCGCGCCGATGTTCCGCGAGAAGAACCGGTACATGCTCTGCGAGCCCGCTCGGACCGACCCCGCCGTCGAGTACGGTGGGTGCGGCTATTTTTACCCGCCGTGCGTGGGGTTGCCGGCAGTGCGCTACAACCCGGCCCACCGGCACGAGCATACCTACGTCTGGACGCACGCCGTCGCGGAAATCCTGCGCGAGTTCCGCCGGCGCTGCCCGGACGCGGTCGTCACGTTGGAAGGCAGTTCGGAACTGCTGCGCGAATCGGTGGACGGCTATTTCTGCCACAGCCATTCTTT
>CAZJCX010000011.1:27901-31455 GCA_964544425.1 uncultured Verrucomicrobiota bacterium | reverse complement strand
CGGCACACGGCACCCGTGACGGGGGCGATTGCGGAGAAGCTCAACATTTTTGAGTCCTCGCACAATGCACCTGTGCCGGCCACCGGCGCCGCCTATCACTTCGCGGGGGGCGCCCGGTATTATGTGGATCGAGTTCACCGCGATGCCGTGCGAAAGAAACCCGGTGGGCGCGGCCCGATCATCCGAGCCTGGGAAGTTCTCGCATTTGAAGTCATCGCAGGAACCTAGCACAGTAAACCTCAATGGAGGGGGAGGCTCCGTCGTCGCACCTTTCCGCAGCACACACTGAGTGCAGCGACTGTTTTTGGTGATCTTCGTACCGATGGTGAGCAACCCGAAGCTCGGTTTTGATCCGCAAGGCCGGTTGTACGGGAGCATGACGAACGAATTCGCGGGGATCGCCCCGGCCACTGGCGCGCCCACGCCGGTGAAGTCACCGGGCGTCGTCCTGCCCGGGGCGTTCACATTCGACGAAGTCGGCAGCGTCGTGGCGATGCACGGCAATTGCGGGCAAGTCTTCTTCCTCACCGAGGACGGGTTTTTCATTTCAAGCCTGTTTCGCGATGCGTGTAACACCCCCGAAGGGAGGGGCGCTGAAGTCGTACGCGGTAAGGGTTGGAGAAACATCTCCATGTATCAGGAAGCCTTCTGCGCGTGGTTCGGAAAGCAGGACGATGGCAAGTGCCGGCATCTCCTCGGTCACACCTGCGCCAACTTCGTCGAAGTCACCGGCCTCGACACTATCAAACGGTTCACCGCCGGCGTCGTTACACTGCCGGAGGATCCGGCATCTGGATCAGCGCCTTGATAGTCTGACGCTGACGAATGGCGGCGAAGGCGTCGTGGATGTGTGCGAGCCGGTAGGGGCGATCGAGATCAAACCAGAGCCGGGCATCCAGTTGACCGCTGCGGATCAACGCGATCACGCGCTCGTGGGCTTCAGCTTCGCTGTAGCCGCCATTGTAAAACGTAAATGAGCCGCGCGCGCGACTCGGATTCACCGGGCAATTGCCGATGTCGTCGAGGCCATACAGTCCCAGCGTGCCGCCCGGTGCGAGCAACGGCAGGTATTTGTCGAGGCTGCCGGTCTTGCCGACGGCATCAATGATGAAATCGAAGTCACCGGCCGGCCCTGCGGTTCGGTAATCATAATACTCGGTCGCCCCGGCGCGGCATGTGGTCGCGGCGCGAGTACCCGCGCCGATGCAGGCGATGCGCGCCACGCCGAGATGTTTGGCGTGCGCGATGAAGGCCAGCCCATTCCCCCCGGAACCAATGACGAGGACGCTCCTGGCTTGCGGTAGTCCCATTCGCGTGACGTAACTCAGCGTTTCGCGCCACGTGATGATCATCGGCGCAGCGGCTGGCGAAATGTCGGCGGGCACGACTTGATGAATACCTGCGCTCCACGGTTGGGCGAGCGGCACGCCGTCCGTTTGCATCGCCACATGATCTTCCGCGACGCCATACTCGGCGAACCCGCCCCACGTGACGCTGAATGAACCGTCCTTCGCAGCCTTAGTGCCGACGCGCGTGACGAGGTCGCCGACTCGGAAACTTCGGACTGCCGCGCCAATTTGTATGACGCGCCCGATGCTTTCATGACCCAGCACGGTGGGCAGTTTGCCGATCCACGGGAACACACCGTCCACAATGTGCGTGTCCGTGCCCGCGCAGATGGCACCGTAGAGAATGTGGCAGAGCGCCTCGTAATCACCGGCCTGCGGCACGGGGATGTCGCGAATGCGCAGGACGCCTTTGCCTTCCACGATCGCGGCTTTCATCGCAACTCGACCGGGTGCTGTTGAAGGGCGCGGCTCCCGCCCCGCCGAAATGCCAACTGACGATGCGGTGCGACTGGAGCCGCACCCTCCCCGAGGAATTGGCGACTGGCTGTCACATTGGCCCGGGGTCTTGCGGATTTGACAGCACAAACCGCAATCCGAGTTCGGGCAGCGAGGTGGCGGTGCTGCATGTCAGAAGGTTTTCCAAGCGGCGACGCTGCTGTCAATACGCGTAAATCGCTTCCCGCCGTCGAAGGAATAGCGCGGCCAATCGTGATACGGCCACTCCGTAAACGCTGCCGGTAGATAGTGATTGGCGAAGACATGCCGGGAAGCCGTCGGATCGCCAATGGGGCCGCCGCGATGGATCAGCCGCCCGTCGAAAAGCACCACGTCGCCCGTGCCGGCTTCGACGGGCACTTCGGGCGTGCCGTTGGCGCGGGCGAGCGCGGCGACTTCGTCGTAATAGCCGCTCCAGCTTTCGGGCGACTGCGCGTTGGTAAAGCCGCGATCCTGCACCGTGATGAGGCGGCCTTTGTGCGAGCCGGGCTGCACCCAGATCGTGCCGTTGCGGGACGACACGGGTTCGAGCGCGATCCACGCCGAGAAACAACCGGGCAAATAGAACGCGTCTTGATGATGTCCCTGTTCCGAACCTTTCCAGAAATACATCGTCTGAATGCCTTCGACAGGCCCACCCGCGCATCGTTCCAACGCCGGTTGCAATCGCTCGTGCAACAGCCAGCGCATCGCCACCGGGTCGTTGGCATGCGGATTAAGCAGACGCCGCGCACCCGCTGCGATTTGCTTGTCGAGGCCGGGGAGAACGACGCGGCCGTTCACGATGTTTTGCATGTGAGCGATCAAGTCCGCGCACTCGCGCGTCGAGAACACGCCGCGGAGAATGGTCAGACCGTCGCGCTCATATTGCTGCTGTTGTTGGGGAGTGAGTAGATTCATCGAAGTTCACGTTTCATGGTGATCGCACAGCCGACTGTGAGTTTTGAGGGCCGCCAGCGAAGGCCGGCCGGGGCGGGTCAGGGAACGGTACCGTCCTTGCCGGAAATCGCGAGGGCAATCGGCGTTGTCCATACCGGTCGAGCGCGACGGCGAGGATGCCGAATTGGTCGCAGAGCAGGCCCTCGTAACCGGCCGCAACGCCGTCCCAGCGCCGCCAATCCACACCGGTGCCCACACCGCCGAAGGCGGTCCCGTCGCCCAGCGAGGCGAGCAGCGGACGCAGAAGTTGATCGCCGGCCCGGGTCATGCCGACGCGGTACAGCGCCCCCACGAAGTGCCGGGCTTGGGAGTGGGTCAGCGTCTGGTTCATGTAACATTGCGGCGGCATCGGCAGCGCGGTGTCGGTGGGGGGGATGCTCCAGAGATTGCCGGGCAGGCCCAGCCGGTAATCGGGTACGGCGATGCGCTGCAGTTCCTCCCAGAGCCGGTGGATGATGTCGCGCGCGGCGGGCCCGTCCGCCACCCCGCCGCACACGGCAGCGCCGTTGACGAACAGGAATGCGTAGTCGTGGAGCTTGTTCTGGCGGCAACGCCACCCGGCGAACCAGCCGGTTTGCGGATTGTAGAACTCGCGCCAATAACTCTCCCGCAGCCGGGCGGCCCACGCCCGCTCACCGAGGCGCACCAGGGCCGGGTACAGCAGGGCGTTGGTGAAGGCATCTTTCCAGCCGAACGAGATCACATCCCACCAGTTAGTGGACCATTGGCGCTCGCCGCTCACGCCGCGCCGGTGCGGACCCGCCGCCAGCC
>CAZJCX010000011.1:9631-27891 GCA_964544425.1 uncultured Verrucomicrobiota bacterium | reverse complement strand
GTCGCCATCAATGTCCCGCGCCCGCAGGCGCGTCAGTTCGGCGCGCCGTTTCGGCAGGCGCGCTTCGGCGGCGGCAAGCAGGAACGCCGCGTCACTCATCAGATACTCGTCTTCCAGTTGGATGCGTTTGCCGGCGCGCAGGACGCCCCCGGCGGCATACGACGGCGCGCCCGCGCGATGGCGCCGCAACGTGTCGCGCAAAAGAACACGCGCATCCAGTTGCGGGAGGATCGGGCCGATGCGCCGCGCCAGCGCCGACCAGTTGTCAGCGCAGAGGATGGCCGGCATGGAATTGCCATTGTTCGTGAACGTCGCGCCGTCGGGCCGGTAGGTCAGCGCCGTCAGGCTGCACCGGTTCAACGCGCGGCGCACGATGCGCGGGGTGTCGCGGCGCACTGGCAGGCGATGTTGCGTGACGATGAACTCCCACTCCGCGCGGTGCCGGCCCGGCAGGAGCAGGTAATCGCCCTCGGGTTGCGATTGTTCGCCCAGTTTCAATTCGCTCGTGACGGTGTGGGCCGGCCGGATGGAATCGGCGCGCCAACCCGCTGCGCCGCGGGCGTTGACTCGCCACGTGCCGAACCCCGGCGCGTGCCAGAGCAGCGGAAACGTCACGCCACCGGTCTGACCGCGGCGGGTGACGCGCCCCAATGTGGTGCCGGGCGTCACCGTGCTTGCCAACGCAAAATGCCACGCCGAACTATCCCAGACGCGCAAGGGCCGGTCGCCGCTCCGTTCCGCGGTCAGGAGCAGCCGGTCGGTGGCGACTTCCCAACGGAGCCGGTAGCGTTGACCGGCGGAGGGAATGGAGACGTCGTACGTCACTGTTCTGCCGTGCACTTGCGCTTCGCCTTCCACCTCATGCGCGAATGCTCCGATGGCCGGTGGCGCGCCGGTGGGGAACAGCCGGAGGCCTTGCTCTTGAAATGCGGCCGGATTGGGCGGCGACTGCAGCAAGTTGATTGTCGTTCGCCGGCGACCTTCGTCGTCCACGCTCAGGAATGTCAGGCCGGTGCGACGCAGCCGAAACCCGACGCGAAAGTACCGGCTGGCAAACTCAACAGTGGACCGGTCGCTGGCGAGCAGGGCGCTCTTCGGCGGGGGGGCGTCCCCCAACGTGCCCTTGAGAGCGAATGCGGCGCTGGCGAGATTCCAACTCGTCCATCCGCCGTCCACCGCGCACTCGATGGCTTCGATTTGCAGGGCCGTGGTTTCCAGCGCGGCGAGGTCAAACCAGCGCGTGCGTCGCGCCAGTGAGCGTTCAGTCAGCACGACGCGCCACCTCGTACCATCCCACGCGAGCACGCGCAACGCCGTGACCCAGTCGGTCGTCGCGGCGCTGCCACATTTGAAATAGCCCGGTGCCGGTTGGACGCCGAGTCGGGCGAGACGCGCGCCGGCCGGGAAGTTGAACGCGCGAGCGTGCAGGATGCGACCGTTTCGCCAGAGCGCGCGGGTGACGCCGAGATGACTGAGGTCCGCCGGTTTCATCAATAGAACGTGGCATCGCTGCCACCGCCGCGGGCAAAGCGCGAGCCGGTGCCGAAGCTGGGAATGTCCATCAACGCCTTGTTGAACTGCGAGTCAGGTTTCCATTCGGCACGGCCGTCGCCAAACAATTCATTTTGCCCTGCCAACTGGGGAGCACCGAATTGGGTGTTGGTGGCCAGGAAGAAGGACGGATTGCCGCGGGCGGGATGGTTGAATCGCCAGCCGCCATTGCCGCTCCAGCGGAAGGTCGCGTCCGCCATCAACACCGCGCTGGCTTCGAGCCGGTCGCCGGTGACCTCACCGGCGGGGATGGCGGCGTTGTTCGGCCATAAATCGAGGCGGCCAAAGTACGTGTAGTCGGGATAGAAAAAGCGGTTGCCCCAGTCGCTGATGTTGTAAGCGTCCGTGATAGCGCGCATCTGGAGCGCCGTGGGACAGCGCCAGATGCCGCTCAGGGATTGGGCGGCCCAGTTGATCCCGCCGCCGACGTAGGCTTGCATGACTTCACCGCAGAACAGATTCGGGGCGCTGGTGAAGACGTTGTTCGTTTCGTAGTGCGCCGTCCAGATGGGATAGACGCCGCCGAAGGCGTCGTACGTTTGGGGCACCGGCCGTCCATCACCCACGACTGCGGTTACCGCGACGCCCCATTGCCGGAGGTTGCCGAGACAAGCGGTGCGGCGGGCGCGTTCACGGGCCGTGTTGAGCGCCGGCAGCAGGATGGCGGCGAGGAGCGCGACAATGGCGATGACCACGAGTAGCTCGACCAAAGTAAATGCACGGCGCTGGTTCATGCGCCCTGACCGACTAGAGCAACGACCGCCGCTTGCGCCACGCGACGGCCCCACCCACCACAAGCAGCAGGATTGTGCTCGGTTCGGGAACGGCGGCCAGTTCGAACTGATCGAGAATCACATTGCCTGAGGTACCGAACCCGCTGACGTTGTAACGCACGCGGAAGGTGCCGGGACCCAAGTTGTAGGTGCCGCCGTTCACGGGCGCGTTTGCGAAGAAAGAACTGATCGCCGAGTCGGCTTCGCCGACTTCGAAGACGTCAGTGAAGTTCGGCGTGAAGCTGAGCAGGGACACAACCAGATCGCCGCCCAGCGTGGCCGTCCCATTTACGTCGAGAAAGTCGTACCCGGATGTCTGGGTGGTGCCGGACATCTGGATTTGCAGCGTGGCTGACAAGGAATTGACGGTGTAGTTCCCGTTGACCGTGGTTTGGCCGACGGTGTTGTTCAGGCCAGGTGCGAGCACGCCGCCGCTGTTGGTGAGCACGAGGTTGGAACCAACCGTGTTGGCGCTCAGGGTGCCGCCCGTGAAGTTGAAATCACCGGGGCCACTCGATGAAAACCGCGTTAGCGTGGTGGCATTGAGCGTGCCGCCCGACAAATTGTAGGCGCTCGTGGCCGTCCAACCGGCGTAGAGCGTGCCGTTCACCGTCACAGTGCCGCCGCTTTGGTTGACCGTACCGGCCAACCCATCGCCGACGCGGACGTCGCCACCGATGTAGGCCGTACCGCCTTGCACATCCCACGTGCCGGTCCCGCCGTTGCCGGAGCCGACCTGCAAGACGCCACCGCCGCCGCTCTGCGTGCCGCTGGTCGAAGTGTCGAGCGTCGCGCCGGTTTGCAGCCGGGAGTACCCGTTGCGCCCCCACCCGATCTGGACGGCGTTGCCTTTGGTCAGAAAACTTCCGCCGTCAAGCAGTAGCTGCGACGTCGCGCTGGCGTTGGCACCACCCCAGAAGCCGCCTTCGCCAACATAGACGGCAGAACTGGTGATCGTGGCGGTGCCGGCGAGTTGTCGGAAAGTGGCGGCGCCATTTTTCAGACCCAGCTTGCCGGTCTGGAGCGAGCCGGTTTGCAACTCAACGACGTTGTTCGTGCCGTTCCAGCCAACCCCAAGCTCGTTGGCCAGCGCGGTGCCATTGATATAAACCAGATTGTCATGAAGGTTGGCGCCGTCCCCGATGAGGACCAAATCGCTGCCAGTCGGTGTTTGGACGGGGGACCAGTTGGCCGCGCTGTTGTAGTCGCCGCCGGACAGTCCAATCCAGTCCAGCGTCGCCGCTCGTGACATTGAGGCGGTGACGAAGCCGACAAGGCCGAGAATGAGCAGTTGTTTCTTCATGGTAGTCTCCCAAGCTTGGTTCCCATAGTGGTACCATCATAGGCTGGGGCAGCCGTCACGGCAAACCCCGCAGCGCGCCCGCAGCAGGATTTCTCTCGACGGCGCGCCGTCGTGTTTGGTTTTCTCGCAGCAGGTTTCGGTCATGCGCCAACTTCGCAAACCCAGCACCTTACCGCCGTTGTCCACTGCGATCTGCGCGTTTGGCGGGCTGCGGGCCAAGCCGTCGCGCACCTACAACCTGCTTCAAGAACTCCGGCAACTCGCCCACCGCTTACGCGGTCCGACGGCGACGGTGTTCTATTCCACGCGCGAGGTGGCGGAGTTTTTTGGCGTGGACCGGAAGATGGCGGGGCAGGTGTTTGCCGAGCTGGAATCGGAAGGGCTGCTCGTCCGGCTCCGCGCGACGGGGACAATGCTGACGCCGGTGCGTGCGCAACCCCGCTTTCCGGTGCGGGGTGTGGTGGGTGTACCGATCTGGCAATGGGCTTACTGCCACATCACGGAGTGGCGCCGTTTTTGTGTCGCGTTGGATGAACAACTGGCGCGGCATCATTTTGTGGCGGACTTAATCATGTTCCAGGACCAAACGGAGCAGGATTCGTTTCTCAACCGCTTGCTCCGTCATCACTTGGACTATGTGCTGTGGTTCAAGCCCCTGCCACAGGTGCGCTCGCTGCTGGCTTCGTTGCAGGACCGGGGCATCGAAGTGGCGGTGGTGACGGATGCCGACCTGGCCTGGCCGTACCGGGATTACCGTCTCAAATCCGACCAAGCCGTACTGCGAGTTTTACGCGACTGGCGACAAGCCGGCATCCGTCACATCGTCGTGCATGGGCAGCATCCGCAATCGAACAAAATCCTCCTGCCGCAGACGGGGTTGCCCTTCACCGAAGTCCACATAGCCGGGCCAAGCGCCTTGGCGGAACATGTGGCGCAACTGGCTCGCCGGCCGCACACCGGCGTCTTTTTTGCCGATGCGACGCAGGCGTCCGTCGCCAGTCATAGCCACGGTCCCGCCTTCGCAGAACTGCTGCGCCAGAACCGCGTGTTGCTCGCGGGCGGCATTGACAATCACCGCGATATTTTCACAGGTTGTCGCGCCGACTTCATTGTCTTCGACTGGCCGAAAATCGCCGGACGCATCGCGGTGGAACTGGCCACGGGCGCCGTCCGCCAGCACCGTGTCCCGGTGATTTGCGACGCCCGCGCTCGCATCCGAGCCGACGCGAAGAATTTCTCTGAGGCATTTTGAAATGCGCGTCTTAGGAGAAGGCAAACCGGACAACTTGCGCCGACGGCTGCTCTCCGGCACTTTCCACGGCATGATGGAAATTGCGATGAGAATTCAGATCTGTAGTTTGACTGCGGCGGTCTTGTTGATCGCCGGGACGAGGGCGCGGGCGGAGACGTGGTTGGTGGATGTGAAGCCCACCGGAACGGAGTGGGGCACGGAGAAACATGACGCGTTCCCCGCCATGCAATTCGGGCCGCGCGTGGTGGATTGGATGTCGGCCGGCAACCAGGGCGCGCACTGGCCCGGCGAGACGAAGATCGTGAAGAGCATCCCGGCCGATCTCCAACTGGAAGAAGGCAAGGCTTACAGCAGCGGGATGACCAACGCGTTCGCGGTCGCCGGGGAGTGGATGACGGGCGTGGGATTGTGGGCGCGGCGGATGTCGTTCTATCACTGGATTGAGTACGCCATCCCCGCCGGAGCCAAGCGGTTTACCGGCAAGCTCTACGTCACGGATGATCCGCGCGGGTTTGCGTGGTGGGGCAACGCCAATCAGCAGTTTAGATTTCAGATTTTTGTGGATGGCCAGGAATTGAAAAAGGTCGAGCGAACCCGGACCAGCCTCTCGCCCGGCTCGGGTGAGTTGCTGGAGGATCTCGCGCTCGAGCTACCGGCCAGCGCAAAGACCATCCGGTTCCGCGTCGCCAATTCCGGGTGGGGCGACGGCAACTGCAACACCGAACTCGTCATTCACGACGGGAAATTCGCACCCTGACAAACGGCGGCATCAGGCTGGTCAGTTGCCGGCGCGGAGCTTGGCCTCGATGGTCACCGGCTCGTACTCCTGAAAAAGGTGACCGGTCGCATTCAAACGAGAGTTCATCCGCGCGCCACCCGGGCATGCGCGAAGTTGGTTGCGGAGGAGGACGCGGTTGTGGCAGGGGTGGTCGAGTGGATCGAAGGCGGCCCGGAGCCGCTGCTCGGTTGGTCCAACATGCGTCGCAGCGCCGAACTGAATCTCGCCGCGTATCTTTCCGCAGTGAAGGGCGACCGCATCGACTTGCCGCTGGCGAAAGACGATCTGACGCTCGCGGAGTGGCCGGTGGAACTTCTCGCCCGCCGTCACGACGGGTAGCCTCGCGCCGGCGCTTCCACCGTGCCGCATGCCAACTGGTACTGGGGGATGAACTACTACTGAGACCGCGTCCCGGTCATTGTCGGCAGAATGTCGCTTTTGAATAGTCAGCTCCCGGCTGCTAAACGTCTCGCCACAAAGGAAACCCCCAATCATGCGACCTGACCCGTTTGCGAACATGACCATGGTGGACTTGAGTCTGCCGATTTACGACGACGCGCCGATCTGGAGCGCCGAGCCGCGCTGCATCGTCCACGACTGGATTGTGCGCGGGCGGAAACGCGGCCAAGTCGAGCCGCTTAACATGAAATACTTCTGCATGGCCGGGCATCAGGGCACACATACCGACGCGCCCTATCACATGAACGATGCCGGGCTGAAAATCAGCGAGATCCCGCTCGCTCGCTACATGGGTTGGTGCAAAGTGCTCGATTTTCGCGACAAGAAACTCGGCGACCATTTCACTGCCGCCGACCTGCAAAAGCGCGACGTCCAGCGCGGCGACCGGATTCTCATCTGCACCGGCTGGGATCAGTACTTGCACCCGTTCGACGAGACGTATTTCAACCTCGACCACCCGCACTTCAGCGAAGATGCGATCCTCTGGGCGCTCGACCAAAAGCTCCAACTCATCGGCATGGACACGCCCTCGACAGATCCGTATCTCGTGGATCACCCGAAGATTTTCAAGGAGCGTGACAACTTCCCGATCATCCTCGAATTGATGACCAACCTCACGAGGATCGTCGGCCAGGAAGTGTACTTGCTCGCGTTGCCGCTGAATGTTAAAGACGGCGACGGCAGTTGGGTGCGCGCCGTGGCCTTCGTCCCAAACAAGTGAACGTCACCATGCCCGTCCAGCACATGGTTTGGATTGAGTGGAAAGCCGGCACCCCGGCGGAGCGGGTGGCTTTTCACCTGAGCGAATTGGAGTCGCTGCGGGACTTGGTGCCGGGCATCCGTCATCTCTCCGTCGGGAACAACTTCACGACACGCGCGCGCAATTTCACCCACGGCCTGCTCGTCACGTTCGACTCACCGGCGGCGCTCGATGCCTATCAGAAGCATCCCCGCCACGTTGCCGTCGCCACCGCCCTGCGCGCTGACGCGGCCGACGTGATGGCGTTGGATTACGAGGAAAGTCGCGCCCCGTCATGAACCCGGTGCGGCTGGGGTTGATCGGAGCGGGTTTCAGCTGCTGGATGTATCAGCCCGCCGTGAAACACGTGCCGGGACTGCAAATTGTCGCGGCGGCGGATCCCAACCCGAACGCGCTCCAGAACGCACGCGAACAACTCGGGGCGGAACAGTTGTTCGCGTCCGTGGCGGAGATGTTGCGGTCGGTGAAACTCGACGGCGTGATCGTCGCCTCGCCGCCGTTCTGTCATCTCGAACACACCCGCGCCGCGGCGGCGGCGGGCTTGCCCGTGTTGAGCGAAAAACCGATGGCGCGCACGGTCGCCGAAGCGCAAGCGATGGTGGAGGCCTGCCGGCAAGCGGGCGTGTTGCTGATGGTCGGGTTCAATCGCCGGTTTCTCTCGCCGCTGTGGACGGCGACGGAGATGATTCGGGCCGGTGAACTGGGCGAAATCTTTGCCACGGAGTGCATCTGGACGAGCTGGACGCTGCAACCGTCCGGCTGGCGCGACACGGCGCAATGTCTCGGCGGCGTGTTTCAGGATCACGGCTCGCACTCGATTGATTTGGCGGCGCAGTGGCTCGGCTCACCGGCTCAATCCGTCTTCGCGCACGCGCAACGGATCGGCCCGCGTGAAGTCGAAGATCACATGACCGCGCTGGTCACGCACGCGAACGGGCGGACGAGTTTGCACGTCCATTCCCGCGCGTCGCACCGACCGGTCTCCGAGGTGTACCGGATTTGCGGGACGAAAGGGACGCTCGAACTGGATTATACCGGCGACTGGGCGTTTCTCGCGCCGGGCTCGTGGCGCATGGAATTGTTCCGCGACGGGCAAGCCAAGCCGCTCGCGTTGACCTCCCGTCGTCCGAACGACGAGCTTGCCGGCGTCATTGCAGACGGCGCTTACGGTTATTACGCTGAATTGAAATTGTTCGCGGAAGCCATCCGCGCCGGCCAGACTTCCGCCTCACCGTCCGGTGAAGAAGGCGCGGCGACAGTGGCCGCCGTCAGCGCCGCCTTTCTATCCGCCAGCGAACACCGCGTCGTGCCTGTCGCGGAAGCGGGAAGGTTTGACGAACAGGCGTTTCAGAGCGTATTCAGCCGCGCATGAACTCCCGTGGTGGGCGGAGTGTGCTCCGCGGCGGCAAGATTCTTAGCTTGCGACAAGCTGTCGTGTGAACTGCAGTTGCACATTCTGCTCCCCGAGCGACGTCTGGAGCTTCGCCGGTGCGACGGCGGGGAGCGGGCAATTGTATTCGACTGACAGCGCGGCGGCGGTGCCGGCGGCCTGGCCGAGTTGCAGCATGGTCCGCGAGAGCCGGCAACTAGACGCGGCGATGGAACTGAAACTGGCGGCCCGGCAGGCGATGAGCAGATTGTCATACCCACGCGGAATCAGGCAGCGGTAGGGAATGCCGTAGGGCGCGGCCAGCTCGCCGCAGCCGGCCCGACCGGTGTCGCCGCCGTGCGTGTCCATCGCGTGATCCGCAAGGGCGATGATGTCGGGATGGTTCTGGTGGGCGATGCCGGCCAGCAAGTCGTGTTCGGTGAGGATGTATTCGCCGACGATGCGGCGCGCCTCGTGGACACCGAGCGCGGGGGCGATCCACTTAAGCCGGTAGCGTTGGAATTCGGGGAAACCGGTTTGGAGGGCGTGCCAGTGGACGAAGACGCGGCGGCGACATTCCGCATACGCGGCCGGGTAGCCCAACTGAAGAAACTCCCGGCCTTCCATCGTGGGCAGCATGTTGATGTTCCGGTCGCCGTTCGGGTAGTGGAACATGCTGATGACGGCGAAGTAGCCGGGCGCAGGCGCGACGTCGGCCGGTAAGGGTTCAACGCTCGGCGGATCGGTGGGCGTGACCCGGTAAATGAGCGAGACGCCGTTGATGTGGTCGTTTGGTTCGGGCGGGGCGTCGGGTTCGCCAAACGTCGCCCGCGATTCCTGCCCAGTCATTGTCTGGCAGCCGGCGGCGACGCTGAGCAGCCCGTCCGCCGTGCCATCCACAAACACGCGGGCGGTGATGATCTCGCCGTTGTCGAGCGTGACGGACTCCACGTGACCGGCCTGGGCGTGGACCTTGGTAAACTGCCGGCCAAAGAGAACGGCGCAACGGCCCGTTTCGGCGAGCATCGCTTTCATCACCGCGTCCATGGCGGTCGGCTCGAACACGACGCCGTGCCAATGCTCCCGGCAGAACGCCTCGTCCCGCGCCATGCCTTTCGAGCCGTGCCGCCGCAACGTGTCGGCGTAGGTGCGCGCGGGATCGAGCACCATTTCGCCGCCGGGAAACCCGCCGTGACCGGGCCACAACAGGTGCCGGCCGTAGGAATAGATGCCGGTCGCCTGCGGGAGTTTTTGTAACCGCTGGTAGATGTCGCAGGGAATACCAGTCGCGCCCGCCGCCATCTCCCAACAATTCACGCCGCCGCGCACGGCGTTGCCGCCGAGCGTGTCGGATTTCTCGACGAGCGCCACGGACGCCCCGCGCCGCGCCGCCGCAAGCGCCGCCCCGAACCCGCCGCTGCCGGCTCCGATGACGCACAGGTCGTATTTCATCAGATCGTGTTGCCGTCCGTCACGCGAAGACGAGTTGCGCGCCGATGCGGCGGAGGTAGTCGAGACTGCGGCGGATGCCGGCCTCGACGTCACGGGTTGGTTCGTACTCGATCAGATAAACGCCCTCGTACCGGAGGCGCGGCAGAAGGGCGGCATAATCGAGATCGTCGTCGCCAATCGCAACCGCTTCCCAGCCGGTGCCTTTGCGGCGCCAGTCTTTGAGGTGGCAGTAGTTGATCCGGTCGTTGATCAAGTCGAGGAGGAAACTGCGGTCGTCAGGCGCGACAGCTTTCAGGTTGCCGGGGTCGAAGTTGAACCCGACGTTGGCCGGTAACTCACGGACGAGCCGTGCCACGCTGGTGCGGTCGGTCGAGACGGTGTGAATATGGTGCGCGGCGCCGTCGTGCTGGACGATTTGCCCGTGGGTTTCGATCGCGATCTGCAAACCCCGTTGCGCGCATTGCGCGAAGGCCTCGATCATCCGTTGCCAGCGATCTTCGGTCATCTGCTTGGCCGGGGTGAACCCGGCAAAGAGCCGCACGTGCGTCGCCCCGAGGCGGGTCGCCAGTTCCATTTGCGCCAGCGTTTCGCGCAGGACGGGGGCGATATCCGGCACGGTGAAGTCATTTTCAATGCAGCAAAACGGCGTGGCGATGCCGAAGCCATCCCGCAACTTGGCGAAGTCCGCGACCTCCCGGTCGGTCATGCGAGTGGGCAGATGACGGGGACCGCCGAGGCCGATCTCCAAAGTACGGAAGCCGAACTGCTGCGCGATGCGAAAGTGTTCGACGGGCGGCAGCTCGCGAAATCCCCATTCGCCGCAGCCGATTTTGAGAGTGAGCGATGGCATGGTCCTCACATCGGCACGATTTCTTGGACGAGCGGCTGGACGGTGATGTCGGGCACTTCGAGATGGGCGGGCATGGCGCAGAGTTGCACGACCAGCGCGCCCATCTCGGCCGGCTGCATGCATCGGGGGCGGATGGCCGGATCACCAGCCGGGTGGCCGGCGATCTTGGCGGCCGACACGAACTCGGTCGCGCCCCAGTACGGCGTGATCGTGGTGACGCGCACGCCGTACGGTCGCAGTTCCGTGTAGAGACAGTGGCTGAATTGATTCAGCCCGGCCTTGGCGGCAGAGTAGGGCCCCCAACCCGGCCAGGCGTGGATCGCGCAGCCGCTGGAGATGTTGATGATGATGCCCGATTTTTGTTTTTGCATCAGCCGCGCCGCCCGCCGGCAACCATACAGCGCGCCGGTCAGATTGACCGCGACGCTGGCCGCGATGGCTTCGTCGGTCTGTTCCGTCACCGGCGCGACCTCGACGCCGGCTCCGGCATTGTTGACGAGAATATCGAGGCGACCTTCCTTGCCGGTTGCAACTTTCATCACCCGATCCCAATCGGCTGGCTTGGTTACGTCAGCCACAATCGAATTGACGCCCAGTTTGCGAGCCGCGTCCTTGAGTGGTTTCTCAGACCGACCCGTAATCCACACCTCCACACCCGCTTGTTGCAAGGCGGTGCCAATGCCGAATCCGTAGCCTTTGCTGCCGCCGGTGACGATGGCGATGAGGTTTTCGAGAGGTCTTTGCTTCATGGGTGGGTTCTTTCTTATGATTTATCAGGAAAAGGTGTTGACGTTGTAGTTATCACTGCTATACTTTCTGGCGGTATAGAAAGCGGTGTGGTTATAGCTATGTCCCGACCAATCGTCAACACTCGTTACGTTGGCACCACCAAACCCCCGGTGAAGCGCCGGGCGATCGTGACGGAGTTGAAGGCACAAGTACTTAACGGCGACCTGCCCCCCGGCGCAATGCTGCCGTCGCAGAGCCGTCTGCAATCCGAGTACGACGCCAGTCCGAGCACCATCCAAGAGGCGATGGATTTATTGCGCGAGGAAGGGTTCATTGAGTCGCGGCCCGGCGTCGGCTCGTTTGTGTCGGCGCGCCCGCCGCATCTCTACCGGTTTCCGGTCATCTTCCAACAGAGCCGACCGACCCCCCAGCATCCGTGGCCGGGATTTCTCGAAGCCCTTCACTTGGTGACGGAGACCGATCGCGGTGTATACGACCTTCCGGCTTTTTGCGGCGTGAGCGACCATGTGGACGTACCGGAGTACCAACAATTGATTCTCGATGTCGAAGCGCGTTGTTTGGCGGGACTCATTTTCTCGTCGTTTCCCGGTCGCTTGCTGACCACTCCCTTGCTGGCCAACGCCAAGCTCCCGCGCGTCGCGATCATGGAAGCCGACCCGCACACCAATCTCCCCGCCGTGTATCCTGATTTCTGCTCGTTTGTGGATCGGGCGCTCGACTATCTGCACGCCCGTGGGCGGCGGCGCGTGGCGGTGATTGCGCCGTGGTGGAATGGCACCCGGCAGACGAAACATTTCCGCGACCAGATCGCCGCCCGTGGTTGGCCGGCGCAAGAGGCGTGGTGGCTGCACGCCGACCCGTTCAATTTCCAGGGCCAAACCAACCTCACCGGCATCAGCGGCTTGGTGCGGTTGCTGTTCCAGCCGGAGCGCACGCAGCGCCCGGACGCCTTGATCGTGGGCGACGACAATCTCGTGCCCGGCGCAGTGGCTGGTTTGGCCGCGGCGGGAGTGACCGCGCCGCGCGACGTGGAGGTGGTGGCGCATTGGAATTTCCCGCTGCCCGTGCCCACCGCGCCATTCCATTACTTGGGCTTTGACGTGGGGCAGCTGCTGCGGACGTGCGTAAAAATTTTGGAACAGCAACGTGGGGGAGAAACACCGGCGGCCATGACGCGAGTCACGGCGGTCACGGAGCAGGAAAGGCAACTATGAAAGCATTCGGGAAATATCTTGGCCGCTTGCTGACTTTGACAAGCGGTCTCCTTGTACTGGCGGCGTCCCACGACACATCGGCCGCAATCCGAACGTATGTCACGGGCGGCAATTGGAGCACGGCGGGTACTTGGGATGGCATTCCCGCCGTCAGTGGTGACTCGTTTGTTTGGAGCAACAACGGCTTGGGCACCACGAGTACCCTCCAACAGAACTACAGTAACATCGGTCTCACGGTGAACAACACCACGGTCGGCGCGCACACCGTTGATCTAAATGGATTCACATTGGCGTTCGATGTAGCCTCAGCCAGAAACTGGTACGTGGGTCAAACCACCGCGAATGCCGTGGGTGACATTACTTTTCGCAACGGCAGCATCACCAACGCGGCCGCGCTCAATACGGGAATCAACTTTCGGATTGGTCAGGCTGCCAACACAACCATCGCAGGCACGCTGACGCTAGGAACCTCCAGTCAATCTGTCACTCTCAATCTGACAGGCGTCCGCGAGATGCTGATTGGGTACAATGGCAACAGCGCAAGTAGCGGATCGGCTCAAGGCATCCTCGACATGACGTACGCCAATGGCACCTTTGCGGGTAGTCTGGGGGCGACAATTAATGGGTTGAGGGTTGGATACGGTCCTGGGGGCAACGGCACCGTTGTTTTCGGCTCGGGTTTGGATGTGGACCTCGGCACTTCGGCCAACCGGATTGGCACCGTGCAGATCGGTTTGAATGACAACGCCGTGAGCGGCACCACCAAGGGGTTGGTGACCTACAGTGGCGCCAACAAAACCGTTTACACCAGCCAAACTCGCGTGGGTTATGGTGCCAATACTGCTGGCGCCGTCACCATCATTGCCACCCAAGACATGTCCGCCGTCACATCTTCGGGCAGCGAGTACAATCAAGCGGGCGGCGAGTTCCGCATCGGCTACCGGGTCGGCGCGGGAACGGGCGACATTGCGGCGGCGGCGAAGTTCGGCGATCATGCGGTCAACATCGGCACAAGTGCCTCCCGCACCGACTTTATCGTGGGTCGCCGCGCGCTCGCGGCCCACGGTGATGACACGGTCAACGCCACCGTCAGCCAGCTTTCCGGCGGCACGTTCAACGCATTTATTGGTACAACCTTCGATGTCGGGCTCAGCGCAAACTTGATCGTTAGTGGCGCCGACGCTGCGGCCGGGACGCTGGATTTGTCCGGCGCGGACAGCGTCGCGATTGACTCGACTGCGGTTCTCAACGTCGGCGTGGGCCGCAACACGACCGGCACGATGCATCTGCCGACCGGCACGTTCGTCACCACCGCGGCAATCAACATCGGCGATGCGGACAACACGCCGGCCACATCGGGCGGCTCTGGTCTGCTGCGGTTGACAGGCACACAGGTCACCGGCGGAACGGGATCGATTCTGACGGTCGGCAAATCCGGCGACATCATCAACGACATCAGCGATGTTTCGAGCGGGGTCACGCTGGCGCGTGCCGTTGCCGGCGCGCTGAACCTGCCCGACTTCACACTGGGTGATGTGCGGCTGACGTTGAACTTCGACGATCCGAATTTCACGCCCACGACGACCCTGCCGTACTGGGGTTTCCGTTGGGCGGGCGATGACCTCGCCGAAGCGACCAGCTTTGCCACGACGCTGGCCACTTACATCAACGAGGCCGGTAGCAGCTTCACGGCGGGCGATGGGCGGATTGATGTGGCGATTGTCGGCGGGTCAAACTTGGTGATGAGCGACCTGAACGTCGGCACGTATCTCGACGGCGGGGTGAACTACGCCTACATCGGCTTCACTGACTTCGACGAACCGGTGGTGCTCATCCCTGAACCGAGCACGATCTTCCTGCTGCTGGTCGGCGGCGGGTTGCTCTACCGCCGGTGGGGACGAAACGCGAATTGACGGAGGAGCGGTGATGGCGAACGATCTGGCATTGATTGGTAGGGACGATTCTCCGAAACGTCCGCCCCGGTCTGCAATGGCAGCGAAACCCGGCGGACGGCTCGGACTCGTCAGAGGCCGAGGGGTCAGGGCGGCAAAGCCGTCCCTACCAGCACTTCGGCGGGCCGCATTCACTTTGGTCGAGTTGTTGGTGGTGATCTCGATCATCGCCCTGCTGGCGGCGATCCTGTTGCCCTCGCTGCGAACAGCGCGGGAGAAAAGCAACCGGGCCGTGTGCCTGTCCAACCTGCGCCAGTGGAGTCTCGCCACGTACCAGCAGATGGATGACAACAGCAACAAGTTGCTGTCCACGTTCTACCATTCGGGCTTCGGCGGCCGGTACGCCAGCCACATGTGGAAAACCAACTATACCGACAGCGTCACGGGGCTGCTGAACTGGAATGTCGAGGCCGTCAACCCGTATCTCAACGCCTTTAATACCTCGACTAAAACGCTTAAGGATGTCGGCCAGTGTCCCAGCGGCGCCATCCGCGCCCGGCGTCAGGTGGTGAATAGCCTCTATCAAAACGCTTCCTACGGTTATATCGCCTATCCGGCCTACAGCTACTGGGCGCGGGTGGACAAATGGAGTTTCTGGGCGGTGCAACCGCAACTGATGACCGCCGACACGCTCGACGCCAGCCGGGTTTTGCTCGCCGACGATATCTTCCGCTGGAGCGCCGATGGATCCTGGGTTTACAATCACGGTCTGCGGCAGCCCTCGATGTACAGCGGATACACCGCCTACGGCGGCGCGGTAAGCGGCACGTTCACGGATTACGGCACGCCACAACTGGCCGGCAACAATCGTCTCTACGGCGATGGCCACGCGAATTGGGTGAATCGGGAACAACTCCAGCCTGACTTGATGGACTCGCTCTCACCCACCATTGGCCGGTGCCGCAGCAATATTGGCGCGGATAGCAGTTTCTTCTGACCGACTGGCCATCCCGCGCCGCCGGACATTATGAAAACAACCCTGGTAGTCTTGTCGTTTGCGCTCGCTGTCACCGCCGGCTCGGCCCGCGAGCCGGTCAAATTGGAATCGCTCATGCCGGTCGCCGTGGAGTACGGCATGAGCAACTGCGTCTACCGGCCGAAGGTCGGCCCGTGGGTGATTGACATGATGGGCTGGGGAGCGTGGCAGGCCGCCTTCTGGCCGGCCACGAACAAGATCGTCAAAGCTTACGCGCCGGAGTTCACGCTCCAGGACCAGGCGTACAAGAGCAGTATGACCAACCTCTTCGCTGTCGGTGGTGAATTGCTCACCGGCGTCGGACTCTGGTCGAAGATCACCTGCATGTACTACTGGATCGAGTACGAGATCCCCGCCGGCAGCCGCGAGTTCACCGGCCAGTTGTACGTCACCGACGACGTGGCAGGCGCGAACTTCCACGTCAACGCCCGCCACGCCGCCAACCAGAAAGCCGTGGTGGAAGGCTTCGCGGACGGCCAGGCGGTGTACAAGAAAGGTTACTGGCGCCAAGGCGTCATCTCCGGCAGCGGCGCGAAGCTCGACGAGATCAAGATCGCGCTCCCCGCCGGAGCCAAACGCCTGCGCTTTCAAGTCTTCGCCCAGCCCTTCGACGACAACGTGAACAACGAAATTGTCATCCATAACGGAATGTTCGTGCCGTGACCATCACCAAACTCACCATCATCGGCGGCGGCAGTCTGCTTTGGACGCCGGTCAACGCGGGGCGGATGGCCTGCTCGCCGGGCACCCGTGACGCGGAACTCGTCATTTACGACCTCAACCAGCAACGTGCCGCCGCAACGGCCGAGCTGACCAACGCCATGCTCCGGCGTGCCTACCCCGACGCCAAACTCCGTGTCACCGCCGCACCGACACTGGCCGCGGCGCTCGCGGGCGCGCAGGTGGTGATCACCTGTTACTGTGTCGGCGGCAACGGGACGGAACACAAGTTGGAGAAGCTCGCCAATCAGTACGGCTGCAAACAAGCAGTGTTCACCGCCGGACCGGGTGCGTGCTTGAACATCGCCATTCAAGGGCGGGCGCTGGTGGAGATCGTCCGCCAGATGCAGCAGTCCTGCCCGGCCGCCTACCTGATCAACTGCACCAATCCCGTCCCCGGTCTCGTCATGACCGCCGTGAAAGCCGGCCACGATCCACGCCGGACGCTGGGTTTCTGCGGCGCGCTTCACTGGTATCGCCGGTTGCTGCAGCAATTTCTGCCCGGCGCGGATCCGGCGGCGCTGGACTTCCGGATCGGCGGCACCAATCACTGCACCTTCTTCACCGAGATTTACCGCGCTGGCGCGGACGCCTACGCCGAAGCGCGCGCGACCGCGCTCCGCAACGGCGTGTACGACCTCGGCGAATGGGGCACGAGCACGATGGAAATCAACCTGCTCAAGGAAACCGGCTACCTCGCCATGCCCGGCCACAGCACAGACATCTACCCCGGGATTGCCGGGACTCACGAGTTGAAGCCGGTCAGCGGCGCGAAAAGGATCAGCGAGTACGATCCCAACTTTGGCGACGTCCTCGCCGCGTACGGGCGCGGGGAGCCGGTGGACTGGGAACCGCCGCGCGAATCCGAAGTGCCGATCCTCTGGCTCGACGCGTTGACCGGCGCCGCGCCGCCAACCACGCATTCGGTGAACCTCACGAATCTCAACGCCGTCCCGAACCTGCCGGACTGGTGCGTGCCCGATTTGGAATGCCTGATGGATCGGCGCGGCGTCACGCCGTTGGCCAATCCGCCCTATCCGCCGCAAATTGCGGAGGTGGTGCGGCGGCATCAGGTCACGTTCGAACTCGCCGCGCGCGCCGCCCTCGAACAGCGGACGGACTTGCTGATCCAGTCCATTCAGGCGTGTCCGTTTGCGGATTACACGACCACCGCGCGCGCGATGGTGGACGAAGCGCGGGCGCTGTTCCCGACGGCGCTGCCATGACATCGCGCGAGCGGGTGCTGACGGCGCTGGCCCACCGGGAACCGGATCGGCCGCCGTTTGCGTGGGGCTTCGGTCCGCAACCACCGGCGGCGGCGGCGTTGAACGATTATCTGCGGCCGCACGGTTTGGATTTTGCCGAGTTGCGCCGGCGCACGGATGACATGGTGCGCGTGTATCCGCAGTACACCGGCCCCGCACTGCCGGCGCGCGGCAGCGTGTGGGGCTGGACGTTGAAAGCGGTGTCCTACGGCAGCGGCGAGTACGATGAGTTTGATCACCAACCGCTGGCCCATGTCGAAACGACAGCGGACGTGCGCCGGCACCCGTGGCCACGGGCGGAGCAGTTTCAACTGCCGGCATTTGACGCCGGATCGAAAGCACGCGTGCTCTGGGGCGGCAATCCGCTGGAGACACTGACATGGATGATGGGGCTGGAACGGACGCTCGCCGCGCTGGTGGAGACGCCGGAATTGGTCGCCACGGCGCTGACGTTCATCACCGATTCCTATGAGGCCGTGCTGCGGCAAAGTGTGCGCGCGACGGAGTTCGACGCCGTGTATTTCGCCGACGACCTCGGTTCGCAGACCGGACCGTTGCTTAGTCCGCCGCTGTACCAGGAACTCATTCAGCCGTTTCACCGGCGGCTGTACGCGGCGGCTCACGAGCGGGCGCCGTACGTGATCCACCACAGCGACGGCTCGGTGTTCGCGCTCCTGCCGGATCTGCTGGCGGCCGGGGTTGATTGTCTCGAAGCCGTCCAAATCGAGTGCGCCGACATGGAGCCGGCCCGACTCAAGCGGACGTTTGGTGACCGGCTGTCGTTTCAAGGCGCGGTGAGCGTGCAACAGATTCTCCCGCGCGGCACGCCGGCAACC
>CAZJCX010000011.1:2483-9621 GCA_964544425.1 uncultured Verrucomicrobiota bacterium | reverse complement strand
ACGTGGCGGAATTGCAGCGTGTGTTGGGCGCTGGTGGCGGCTACATTTGCGGGCCGAGCCACGCGATTCAAGCCGGCACGCCGCCGGCGAACGTGCTGGCGCTGGTGGAGCAAGCGACGGGGTTTCATTTATGAAGACGACTTGTGTGGTGGCGACCGGGGTGAATGAGGTGGCGGTGCGGGAATGCGAGGTGCGCGAGCCGCAGGCCGGTGAGGTCGTTGTCGCCACGGAGTTCTCGGCGATCAGCCCGGGCACCGAGCTGCGCTGTTTGGCCGGCAAGGAGCCGAATGCTGGTGCGTTTCCGATGATCACCGGCTACTCGCTGGCCGGGCGCGTGGTCGGGTCGGGCGAGCCGGTGTGGTTGAACGGCGCGCGCGTGTGTCCCACCGGCATCACCTCGGCGTGGGGCGGACATCTCAGCCACGTGATCGCGAAGGCGGACGAGTTGGTGAAATTGCCGGCCAGCGTGGATCTGAAAGCGGCGTCGGCCCTGGCGATGCTGGCGATTGCGTTTCACGGAGTCTGCCGCGCGGCGCCGATGCCCGGTGACCATGTGGTGGTGACCGGCCAGGGGTTGATTGGTCTGTTCGCGACGATGTTCCTGCGACTGGCGGGCTGCCGGGTGACCGCGTGCGATCCGGTGCCCGCCCGGCGCGAACTGGCCAGACATCTCGGCGCAACCGCGACCAGCCCGACGGCGACCGGTGAGGCCGACATTCTGGTGGATGCCAGCGGCTCGCCGGCGGTGGTGCGGGACGCGGTGCGGGTTTTGCGCGACAAGGGCTGGGACAATCTCTACCGGCCCGCGCCGAAATTGGTGTTGCTGGCGTCGTATCCCGGCGATGTGGCGCTGGATTATCAGGGGACGCTGTTCAACAAGGAGACCGACGTCATCACCTGTCGGAACTTCCTGCCGCATGAGCGTGACCGGGTGGTGCGGTTGCTGGCCGAGCGCGCGATAGACCCGTCGGCGGTGTTGACGGACGTGGTGCCGGTGGCGCACGCGCCGGCGGCGTTCCGTCGGCTGCGCGAGGATCCGGCGCGGCAGGTGACGGTTGTTTTGGATTGGAAATCGAAATGAAAGTCATTTGGTGCTGGTGGTTGTTGGCGCTCGTGACGCAGGCCGGTTTTGGCGCGACGGCGATCACGTCGCCGACCGGCCGCGCGGTGTTTTTGCTAGAGGAGCCGGTTCGACTGCACGCGAAGCTCGAAGGAAAATCAGCGCGGTGGCAGTTGCAGAGCGACGCCGGCGTCGTCCGCACGGTGACCACTCCGGTAGTAGGCGGGCAGGCGGTGCTGGAAGTCGAGCCGTTCGCTCTCGCGCCGGGAGTTTGGAAAGCGACCGTGGCGGGCGCGACGTGGGGGTTTCAAGTTGTCAGCGGCATCCGCAACACGCCCTTCACGATTTGCGTTTATAGCGGCTCGATACCGGACGACACGGAGAAAATCTTCGGCGGTCCGCCGCCCATGCCGGTCGAGGAGCGGATCAGATTGTGGCGCGACACGTACGGGGTGAATGTCATGATGACCGCCGGTCGCGGCGGCGGCGCGGTGGTGCCGCCCTTGCCCCGATACATTGATCGCGCGGTCCGGGTCGGGGCGGGAATTGTCGCGCAACATGTGGTGGCGGGGCAGCATCAACCCGGTGGGAGCAGCACCGACTGGTCGGATCCCGGCGTGCTCAAGGCCGCGCGTTATCAAGTCCAGCATGTGGCCCAACGCTGGGGTCGCGCATTAGGCGGCGCGTTTCAGGGCGTGCATTACGTGGATGAGCCGGGCCTGACGTGGGGCATCGGCAAGGCCGACGGGACGATGCAACGGATGTTCCAAGGGCAGAGCGGCTGGTACACCGGCCCGCTGGCCGTGCCGTTGCAACACCAACTCTACCGGGAAAAAACCGGCCAGACCGCGCCCGACTTTCGCGATCCGCTGGCGAACTATGCCGGGTTTCGCGACTTCATGCGGTTTCGCGTGAGCATTCTCGGCGATCTATTCGCCCAACTCACTGCGGATGTTCATCGCATGAATCCGCGCTTGTGGGGTTTCTCCCAAGTCTATGCGTGGCGCACGACGGCGGAAGGGATTTATCCGCCGCAGACCGCCAAGGGGGTGGATATCCTGGCGTCGCACGGTTACGCGATGTGGACGTGGTTGGGGCACGCTTACCCGGCCCACGAAGTGGACGCCATGCGGAGCGGCGCGTGGGACAAGCCGCTCTGGTTTCTGGGACCGTGGCTGGGTCATCAGGCCGGCAATGGGGGCGTGCGCGCCGTGATGTACGGAATGCTCGCGCGCAAGGTCGAAGGAATCGTTTGGCCGCTCGACTGGATGCAGTTCTGGCCCGAAGCCACCGAAATCTCCCAACGTATCCTGCCGGTCTCCGCGGCGTTGGCGCAGGCGGAGAAGCCGCGGGACGCCGTTGGTTTGTTTCAGTCGCTCGACCAACACATCCGCACGGTGGCCGAGAACTGGCGCGACCCATTTCCCGACCGGCCGTACGAGGGCAAGCTAATGACCGCGTGGTGGGCGGCGATGGCCGCCGGGTTTCCCGCCAGTCGCGTGGTCGAGGAAGATTTTGCCAGCGGCGCGGCAAAGGCGCACAAGGTAATCCTCGCGCCCGGCCTGACCGACATTCGACCGGCAGTCCGGGAGGCCTTGCTCGATTACATCCGGCAAGGCGGTGTGGTGCTGCTCGACGCGGATTCCACCCTCGATCTGCCCGGCGCGCAGAAACTCTCCTTCGGTTTTCGCAACGGCTTCGACCCGCAAACCGTCAAGCCCACCGGCGGTCCCGCCGGTGCCAATCAACGCCTGGCTTACGATACCCTCGTGGCACCGGTGGTCGAGGAATTGCGCGCGACGCTGCTGAAATCGGCGGCGCCGCTCGTGGACTCCGACAACCGCCACCTGATTACCGGGGCGTCCACCGCCGGCGCGGGCCGGTATGTCTGGGTGGTGAACAACGAAACCATCCGCGGCGAACCGCAATTCATCCCGGTTGCCACCAAAGCCGCCCTCACGCTCCCCGTCCAATCCGGTGAAGTCGTTTACGATGTCTTTGCCCGGCAGCAGATCACGAACGCCACGCAACACGTCGAATTTCCGCCCGGAGATGCCAAGCTGTACGCCGTCTTGCCCCGCCGCATAGCGAAAATCGTCATCGAGCCGTTGCAGTGGACTGCACCGAGATTGACGGTCCGCGCGACCGTGCTGGATGACGCCGGTGAGGTGATTGATGGCATTGTGCCCTTCGAAATCGAACTGCTTGGGCCGGTGACGTGGCGTGGTTGGCGCGCGACCCGGCAGGGACGCTTTGAAGAAGCGCTGCCCTTGGGGATGGCTGCGCCTCCCGGTAGTTACACCATCCGCATCCGAGAGACACTGACCGGGGCGGTTGTCGCCGAAGCCAAACTGAACATTCCTGCGACCAAATCATCCGCGCCGGTCGGTCGTGGTGATCCAGTGGAAGTACTCGACGGTGACCGCCTGAAACAAATGCTCAAGCCGGGAGCGGACGTCCTCATTCTGATCGGCGCGGACCCGGCCCACCGCCCGGTGGCCGAACAACTGGTCAGCGCGCTCGCCAAGCACAAAGTCAAAGCCACGATTGAAGAAGCGGCGCGGTATGAAGGAAAAGACAAACTCGACAACCCGAAAATTCAGGGCCAGATCTATCCGTTCTTCGGCAACATCTATAACTTCGCCGTGGCCATCCACCGCGATGTGATGGTGTTGGGCGACCACCGGAACAACGTGCTGATGAAGCATCTGGTGGGTCGTTACGATCTCGCGCCCTGGCCGCTGGAATCGGCAGGCGCTGGCCGCGCTTTGGTCTGGTGGGCGGCGGCGGCCTACGGCTTGGAACATCAGATCCTCGCGATCTATGCGTCCGATCCGGAGGGCTTGCGGCGCGGGGCGGCATCGGTCACGGCAGTGCTGGGCGATGGCGGACGGTGACGCAATTGGCGGGAGCTGGTGCCGAACTGCCGCCGGAAGAGGCGCGCGAGGTGATACTCATCGCCTAGTCCGCAACGGGGGGCGATCTCTTTGAGCGGCAGGTTGGTGGTGAGCAAGAGGTCGCGGGCGGCTTCGAGTCGGATGAGCCGGAGATCTTCCATCGGTGTGCGGCCGGTGAGGGTGCGGTAGCGGCGAAGAAAATGGAATTTGCTGAGGCCGCTTGCCTTGGCCAAATCATCCAATGCGAGCGAGCGCCGGTAATGTTGGCGCATGAACTTGCGCAGCTTGCCGATGAGCGGGTCAGCGGGTTGCGTCGCGAGCCGGAGGTACTCGGCCACGATGGCTTGGGTCAGCGCGGTGGCGATGGGCCGGTCGGGCGCGGGGTCGCGTTCGCGTTCCGCGTACAGCCACCGGGCAAGTTGACCGATGCGGCCATCAGTGTCGGTAATTCGCAGCACCGGCGGGCGCGGCAATTCCGGCCAATCAACACTTAGAAACAAGGAGCGGACCGGGTCGGTCGGATCCGCCTGTTCGGCATGGGGCACGTTTTGCGGAAACCAAAGCACATCGCCGACTCCGACGGCATGTGTAACGCTTTCGATTTGAGCCGATTGCCTGCCGGATGCGATGACGACTATTTCGTGCTGATCGTGGCGTTGGGGGCCGAGTTTCCAGTCCGGTTGGCTGGTGTGGCTGCCGATGGTAACGAGGCGGATGGTGGCGTAGTTCATGGAGCAATCCGGGACAAATGTAAGCAATCGCGGCCATTGTGAACAAGGGTGATTTTGGAGTAAGCCGGTCGCCATGAAACTTGGATTTCTGACCGGCAATCAACAGGACCTGGTGAAGGCGCAGAAACTTGGCTTCGCGGCCATCGAACTGGGCACGGGGGCGTTCGGTGACGCGAAAGCGGGCGCGCTCGACAGAAAGAAAATCAGTGAAACGAAGAAGTTGATCAAGGAAACCGGCGTGACGATCAGCGCGCTGGCGTTTTACGACGTGGCGTGGGCGGCCCCCGCGCTGAACAACTTTGTGAAGTCGTTTGAGCGCGTGTTCGACGCGGCGGAGGCGCTCGACGTGGGCGTGATCGCCAGCATGAGCGGCTTTGATCCGAATTTGGATTGGGACGGGAACTTGAAGTTGTGGACGGATCGGTTCGGGCCGGTGGCGGCGGTGGCGGAGAAGCGCGGGATGAAGATCGCGTTTGAAAACTGGATGAGCGTGCATGGTCGGTTGCCGCACAAGCCGTGCAACTTTGGCGGCTGTCCGGGGCTGTGGCGCGAGTGGTTCCAGCGTGTGCCGTCGCCGGCGGTGGGGTTGGAGTTCGACCCGTCGCACTTGTACTGGCAGGGGATTGACCACATCCGGGCCGTGAAGGAATTCAAGGCGCGGATCCATCATGTTCACGCGAAAGACACGGAGATGTTGCCGGACGCGCGGTACGAATGGGGCGTGAACCAGGATAACTTCCGGTTCCGCATCCCCGGCTACGGCGGGATCAACTGGACCGAGTTCATCAGCGCCCTCGACGAGATCGGCTACACGGGCGGCGTTGCCATCGAACACGAGGACCCCGTGTACAGCGGCGGCCGGTTCGATGAGGGTTTGGTGCGCGGCTGGCAGGTTTTACATCCGCTGGTGAAAGCATGAGTCAGAAAATCAGGATCGGATTTGTCGGGGTGGGCGGGATGGGGCAGTGCGCCCACCTGAAGAATTATGTGACGGTGCCGGAGTGCGAAGTGGTGGCGTTGAGCGAGCCGCGGCCGCAACTCCGGGAGGCGGTGGCCCGCAAGTACGGTGTGCCGCGAACGTACGCGACCGGCATGGAGATGATCGAGCGGGAGAAACTCGACGGGATCGTCGCGTCGCAGATGTTCGACCGGCATCTGGGCATCGTCGCGCCGTTGTACAAGGCGCGCGTGCCGGTCTTCACGGAGAAGCCGCTGGCCGCCACCGTGGCCGTCGCGGAGAAAATCCTCGCGGCGCTCCAGGCATCCGGCACGTGGCACATGGTCGGGTATCACAAACGCAGCGACCCGGCGACGATGTGGGCGAAAGCGGAGATCGACCGGCTCAAGGCCAGCGGCGAAATCGGCAACCTGAAATACGTCCGGCTGGTCATGCCGGCGGGCGACTGGGTGGCCGGGGGGTTCAACGACTTGCTGTCCTCGGACGAAAAAGTCCCGGACACCCCGCGCGATTGCGAGGCGAACTGGGGCGATCCGTTCTTCGGATTCGTGAATTACTACATCCACCAAGTGAACCTGCTCCGGCATCTGCTCGGTGAATCGTACCGGGTTGTGTTTGCCGACAAAGCCGGGGTGTTGCTCGTCGCGGAGAGCGCGAGCGGCGTGACGGGCACCATCGAGCTGTCGCCGTACACGACCAAACTGGGCTGGCAGGAATCGGCGCTCGTCGCGTTCGAGAACGGCTATGTGAAACTGGAACTGCCCGCGCCGTTGGCCAGCAACCAACCGGGGCGCGTCGAGGTGTACACCGAAAAGGGCGCGTTCCACCCGCAACTGCCGCCCGTTCACGCGATGCGCCAGCAAGCCATCAATTTCATCCGCGCCATCAAGGGCGAAATCAAACCGCTTTGCGACGCACGGGAGGCCATCGAAGACCTCCGCGTCGCCGAACAGTATCTGAAAGCCTGGAAAGGAACCTGACCATGAAAAAATCCCAACTCGCCATCAATTCCGTCTCCACTGCCGGCAACTCCCTCGAAGAACGCCTCGCCGCTTACAGCGCCGCCGGGTTCACCAACGTCGAGTACTGCCTGCCGCATCTGAAAGACTTCGTCAAAGCCCACGGCGTCGCCGCCGCCCGGCGTCTGCACGACCAATACAAACTCCAATGCATTGGCGGGTTCGAGGGTGGCGTCACCTGCTTTGGGGACTTGAAAGCAAACGACGCCGTGGTCGAGAACTGCCGGCTGCTCGGCGAATTCGGCGCGACCGCGCTCGTCGTTGGCACCGACGGCCCGGCCGACCTGCGCGCGGCCAAGGATCCGCTCGGCACGATGGCCAAAGTCTTCGGCGACCTCGGCCAACGCGTGAAAGCCACCGGCGTCTCGATCTGCATCGAGTTCAACTGGTCGCCCATCGTCAAATCGCTGCGCACCGCCGTCGAAATTGCCCGTCGCTCCCGCGCCGGCAACGTTGGCGTCCTCTTCGATCCC
>CAZJCX010000011.1:0-2402 GCA_964544425.1 uncultured Verrucomicrobiota bacterium | reverse complement strand
GACTGGAGTTCAGACGTGTGCTCGACTGCAATGCCGACCGCGAACTGCCCGGGCGAGGCCATCTCGACTTGAAGAAAATCTTCGGCGCGATTGAGAAACACGGCTACCGCGGCTACTTCAGCATCGAGATGTTCAGCCAGGAACTCTGGGACTTGCCGGCGTCAAAATCCGCCCGGCGGATGTATCAGAGTTTGCTGCCGCTTTGCCGGTAAAGAGCATTGACTCGGGGGGGCGGTTTCGGTCAACTCCGCGCCACATGAATCTTTCTGAAATTCGAGTCGGGCGCGCCATTTTGCGGCCGCGCGTGGAGGATGGCTGGTTGCGGAGTCTCGGCACGGTCGAGATGAGCGGGACGCCGGTGCGGCATCCGGCGAACCGGTGGTTGCCGTGGTTCGACACGTATCAGGGAGATGTGTTCCGGCAGTTCAAACTGCTGGGCGTTTCGCAGCGCGGCGCGGCAACGGTGATCGCGACGCGCGCGGTGAGCGATCCAGATGTGATGTTCAAGGAGTTCCGCGACACGTCCGGTGATCTGTGTTTCATTGACCGCAGTTGGGACGCCGCGCCGAAGGAGGCGGAGGTGCGGATCGTGATCGAGCCAGTGGAGACGATGGCGGGTGGCCGGTCATTTGCCGGGTTCAAGTATTGGTACGAGTACGAGAGTGCGGACGTGGTGATCCACCGGTTCTTCGACCGGCAGACGTGGGAAGTGGGCGGGAATCTGGATGACGTGACGATTTGTTTGCGGAGCTGGCTGACGAAGCCGAGCACGCGGTTGGGGAAAGCGGTGGCGTATTCGACGGCGGGGTTTGAGCATCAGATCGGGGTGATGCCCGGTAATATGTGGGCGCGGTGGTCGTTGTTGCCGGCGTTTGATTTGCAGTACGGCCAAGCCGGGGTGTTGCTGGCGTGGTTTGATCAGGTGTCGCTGATCCGGTCGGTGTTCGAGACGCAGCCCGGTGAGGATTGGCTGCGGGTGATTGATTCGCACTGGTTCCCGAACACGCGCTCGGTCCGCACCAATCCGAAAACGGTCGTCTGGGCGGCCGACCGGCTCGATGAGGTGGATGCGATCAATTTGTGGACCGAGTTGCATGACCGGGAGCGGGAGCGGTCGCAGGCGCAGTTTGGGATTCGCGAGGAGCCGCCGCAGATTGTGGTCTCGCACAATCAATGGGTGAACTTCCGGTACGCCACGACTTACGAGGAAACGCTGAAACTCACGGCCGAGATCGGCGCGGATTATTTGTTCGTGGATCCGCCGTGGGAACACATGGAGGCGTTGCGGGCGACGTTGGAACAGTGGTTGCCGGAGGAGAAACGCAAGGGGACGATCCTCGAAAAAATCCATTACGCGAATATGTGCGCCACGCTCGATTGGCAGGTGGCTGATGTGATGGGCGGCGAGAAGGAATTGAAAGCCCTTTGCGACCGCGCCGCCAAACTCGGCGTGAAGGTGATTTCGTGGATGGCGTTGCACAACACGCCGTACTCGTATCTGCGGGACGGCCGCACGAATCAACTCGGCCACGGCACGTTGGGCGTCTTCGCGGCGAAAGAATCCCGATTCCATCCCGACACCGGCTACGCGGGCGATTGCTGGGCGTTGAATCTGAACGCGCCGGTCGGCGAGTGGCTGACGAAACAGATTCTGGGCGTCTGCGAGCGCACCGGGTTGAATGGATTTTTGTGGGACAGTTTCTCCAACCTCGGCTGGTGGCAGGTGGATTACTCGAAGAGCGACATGCGTCCGCAGTTCGACAAGATGGCCGCGATGTACGCCACATTGACGAAGGCCGGGCTGTATCTCACCCCCGAAGGCCAATGCACGTTTTCCAGTCATTCCATGCTCGGGATGCACGGCGGCAACTGTTACGAGGGCACGAACCTCGCCTACTCGTACGACTCCTGCACGTCGCTCTGGTGGGGCGACATTTCGTACGGCAAATCGTGGGACTCGCGGATCCTGCGCGGCGAAGAGCCGGTGGACATGCTCTTTCAATGTTTCGCCCACAAACGCGCCCCGATGCTCAGCCTCCACATGGTGCCACCCGCCGAGCGCAACCCGGCCGGCCTCGCCGCCATCCAAGCCGCCATCGCCGCCTACAAAAAGTACCGGCCGCTCATGCACAAACGCACCGTCCTCAAAGACGGCACCGGCGTTTTGTGGACGGGGCTGAACGGCGAACGCACTCTCTGGTCCTTCCTCCCTCACGCCGGTCGCGAAGCCAATCACGTGTATCGGCTCTGAGTCGGCGCGGCTGCCACCAGCCGCGACACCGCTCGGGATGCGGAGCAATTCGAGACAAAACTTAGCAATCACGGCCATTGTCGCGCTCGCGGTTCCGCCTTAGAGCGTGTTTGGAAAGTCACTTTTTGATTCCGGAAATGGTTGAAATGTG
>CAZJCX010000010.1:31966-32155 GCA_964544425.1 uncultured Verrucomicrobiota bacterium | reverse complement strand
TCCAGTTCACGAACGAATACCCGGCATCCGGCACTGCCGTGATCGCCGTGCCGCTGGCACCGTGATTCACCGTCTGCGGGGTCGTCCCGGTCAACGTGCCATTCGCTCCGGCCGCGTATGTCAGCGTGTACGTGTTGATCGCGAAGTTGGCTGTGACACTGCGATTCGCCGTAACGTTGCTGTCGGTGC
>CAZJCX010000010.1:31334-31951 GCA_964544425.1 uncultured Verrucomicrobiota bacterium | reverse complement strand
TGCTGCCGTCGCTCCAGTTCACAAAATGGTAACCGGGATCGCCGATGGCCGTGACCGCGCTGCCGCTGCCACCATGCGCGACGGCTTGCGGTGTGGTCCCGCTGATTGAGCCGTTCGCGCCGGCCGCGTATGTCAGCGTGTAGATGTTGATCGCGAAGTTCGCCGTGACGTTGATGTCACCGGTGACATTGGCGTCGGTGCGCGGGTTGGCCGTGCTGGCGTCGCTCCAGTTGACGAAAGTGTAGCCGGCATCGGGCACCGCGGTGACGGCGGTGCCGCTGTCACCGGACGCTACGGTTTGGGGCGTGGTGCCGCTGATCGTGCCGTTAGCGCCGGCCGCGTAGGTCAATGTGTAGGTAGTTGTTGTCGGCGCGACCACGAGGCGGACTTGGCCGGGGACGCTGGTGTCAAGCGTGCCGGTCAGGTCACCGGGGAGCGGGTTGTTAACGGTGATGCCGTTGTCGGTGAGGGCGCCGGTATAGGTGAACAGGAGGTAGGTGCCGGGCGCAAGGCCACCGGCGTCGGTAACGGTGAGCGTGCCGGCGGCGGTGAGGTTGCCGCAGGCGACAAGGTCGCTGGTAGTGCCGAGGTCGAACTTCAGCAGGGATGAACTGCTC
>CAZJCX010000010.1:23128-31324 GCA_964544425.1 uncultured Verrucomicrobiota bacterium | reverse complement strand
ACGACCAAGTCGCCGCCGGTAATCGTAATGGCACCGACGGTTCCATTGCCGGGGGCGAGCGCGCCGCCGTCGAGGATGGTGACGGCGCCGTTGATCGTGCCGGCGCCGCTCAAGGTGGCGTTGTCGTCAATGATCACGCCGGCTTGATACCGGTGGGTGCCGCCGTTGAGCTGCAATGTCGCCGCCTGGGCGCCATCGCCGACCACAAAGGGCATGCCGTTGCTATAGGTGATGGTGGCGGCGCTCAGGGTGCCGGCCCTGAGGTCAATCCAGTTGTTGGCCAGAGTGACCGTGACCGTGCTCGCGAAGATGCTGCCGCCATCCAATACGGCCCGATTGTTGTTGGCGACGCCAGAGCCTAGGCCGATCGTCAAGCTGGTATTGGTGAGCACACCGCCAGTGGTCACCGTCAGCACATTGCCGGTCGAGACCGCAGTCGCATTGTTGGCATGGCCCACGACAATGGTTCTATTGTTGCCCCCCCACATGGAACCTGTCCCGCTAATCGTGACGCTGTTGACTGTGGTTGTGCCACCCGCCACGTTCGCAAAACCGATGCTGGTGTCGTTCGTCGTGAATAGCTTGCCACCGTTGGTGATCAGCACATTGTTATTCCGATTTAGTCGAGGTGTTTCAACCGAACCAACCCGGAAAAGGCCGATGTTCGTCACGATTGCCGAGCCAACCACTCCCAGCCCATCCACGGTGAGATTATTGTTCGTGGCGAAAGAGTTTTCACCGATTTTCAGTGTCTTGCCCGTGAAGTTCGCCACACTCCCGGTCAACGCATTGCCGCCGAGGACAAGGATGCTGTTAAGCCCGGAACCATTGAGACCGCCGCCCAAGCCCAAATTGTTGCCGCTGATGAACTGACCGCCATTGGTCACCACCACGGATTGTCCGACTGAATTGTTGCCGATGGCGGTGCCGACGATGGTCAGAGTGCCGTTGTTTGCCACCGTCACTTTTACATTAGCCGTCTGGTAGGCCAGCGAGTAGTTGACGATTGAATTGCTCACGACCGCAGGCGACCCAGAACCGCCGATCATACTGGTGCCAGTGAAACTATTTCCATTCATGACGACGGTGCCGCTCTTCACGATCAAGCCGCTGCTAAAGCCGGCCCCGTACGTCACCAGACCTGAACCTTCCATTGTCAACGTGCCCGTGCCGGTGCCACCGCGCATAAGGACGTTGCCGGTGCCGGCAATGGTCAGGTTTCGGCCGTTGCCGTTGACATTCGTCGTGACCAACTGGTTGGCGGAGTTGTTGATCCAATACTGGTTCACGGCCAGCGTGGTGCTGTTCTGGAACGTCAGCGTCCCCGCCCCGCTGTCCACTTGAATCCCGACATTGGTCCCATTCTGCGAAACGCCGCTCAGGGTCAACGTCCGACCCACGCCGCCGAGATTGACCGCGCCGGTGCCGGACTGCCAGTACCGTCCCAAACCGACGTTGTTGGTCAAAGCGGGCTGCGCGGCATAGGTGTTGTTGGTGAAAGCCGCGGTGTGGGTCGCGTTGGTCGGGATACCGGCGTTGAACCAGTTCGCCATGTTGTTCCATTGCGTGTCGGTGGTGGCGCCGTCCCAATAATAGAGGAAGGTGGGCGGCGGCGCGGGCCGCGAGACCGCCACCGTGTACGTGTTGGTCCCGCTTTGATCCACGGAAATGACAACGGTGCTGATGATGTTCGTGCCGATGCTCAGGGCGATCGGGCTGGATGGCGTGCCGGAACTGACCGCACTGCCATTGACGGTAATGGCGGCAGCCGGATCCTCCGCGGTGGGCGTGATGGTGATACTGCCGACATCATATGTGACACTTGCCGTGTAACTGTAGATCGTCGTACTGAATGACGGCGCAAGCGTCCCGGCACTCGGCACCAAGTTTGCCAAGTCGGCGTCGCCGGTCCGGGTCACCGTGAGGGTGTAAGTGTTGGTCACGGTCAAGCTTTCCGAGACGACGACGGTGGTGATGACATTCGCGCCGACGTTTAACGCGATGGAACTGGACGGAGCGCCTGAATTTACCGGGCTGCCATTGACTGTGATGCTCGCGCCCGAATGCGCCGCCGTGGGAGTGACGGTGATGCTGGTGGTCGAATTGGGCACGGTCGCCGTGTAGCTGGTGGTGCCGCTGGAGAATGCCGGCGTGAGCGTGCCGGCGCTGGGCGCGAGGTTGGCCAAGCTGGCATTCGTGCTCGCGGCGGCATGGGTCACGGTGACGGTGTAGGTGTTGGTCGTCGTGGTGTCGGACGAGATCACGACCACGGAGATCAATGTGCTCGCACCGCTGACGTCAATGCTGCCGGAAGAGTCGCCGGAGGTCACCGGGGTGCCGTTGACTGTAATCGCGGCGGTGGGATCCTGCGCGGTGGGCGTGATGGTCATGGTCGTCGCCGAATACGGCACGACATCGGTATAGCTGTACGTCGTCGGGCCGAAGCCCGGACTGAGCGCGCCGAGGCTGGGCGACAGGCCGGCCAGCTTGGCGTTGTTGCTGGGTGGACGACCAGTGGGATAATAAAGGTCAATGATCTCTTGGACCCGGGCCACGACTTGTGTGTAGGCCGCCTCGTCGTAGATTTCCGTCGGGAATCGCTCTTGCACTGCCACCAAGATGTTGGTGCTCCACTGCCGGGCTTTTTCATCTTCCACTCCGTAGCCGGCCATCGTGGGTTGGTGGCCGAAATAGAGGAGACAGTAGGCCTGGAACTGGGCGTTGTTGGTGGGCAGGATGGATTTGTAATGCTGGAGCAGGTCGTAGATTTCGACCGGCGGCGTGTAGCCCAGCGCGGCGACTTGATTGGAAGTGGACGCCCGATTGAGCGGCGGCTGACCCCAGAATTCCATGAGCGGCCGGACATCGGTGCCGGCCCCGCGACAGAGTTGGACGATCAGGCTGTCGTTGTCGGTGGGCACGGAGACGTTGTAGGTGTCGTTGGAGTTGAAGTAGTACCAATACCGGCCCAACGCCTCCCAGCCGTAGAGATACGCGATGTCCACAAACTTGCCGTAGCCGGCATTCTTGTAGTCCTTCTCCCAATCGCCCATGGGTTGTTTGCGCGGCGAGAAGTTGAAGCTGGTCATCCAGAATTTGGCGATGTTGTCCTTGAACCCGGCCGCCGGCAAGCTGGAGGCTACGAACGAGCGCTGGTACGCCGTATCCAAATCCACGCCAAATTTCTGGTTCAAGACCGGCATGTAGAGCAGATTGACCGTGGATTCGCTTTCGCCGCCGAACTTCGGGAAGAAATACGAGTGGCCTTGTTCGTGGAAGCAGTAATCGGGGGAATATTGTGGCCCACGGATCAACCAATGGTTGTAGTTGCCACCGTAATCCACCAGGCCGCTGAAGCCACCGACATTGACCGTGGGATAGCCGGGGGCGAACACCGAGTTCTTGATCATCACATCCACCTGCTGGTACAGCGTTTCCTTGCCGCGAATGTGCGGGAAGCCCATCAGGTCATTGATCGCGTCCATGGATTTATCCCAATCGTCCATCAACGTCACCGGATCAGGCAGCGCGTAAATCCAACTGCGCGGCACTTGCATCATGTATTTGTCCGTCTGGAAATCCGCCCACGGACCGGGATTCGTCCGTTCCGAATTGATCCACTCGGCCAACGTGGTCTGGTGGAAACTCGTCTTCTGGTAAAACGGCGAGCGCGCCGCGCCGGTAATGGTCACATTCACTACGCCGGCATTGGCATTCATCGGCGTCTCAATGTAGATGCCGCCGCCGAGCGGGCTGGCGATTTTGGTGTCAGTGCCCACGATGTCGAACACCAACGAACTGCGATCGAGCCGACCCAAATTCGGCCGGTTGGAGTAGTCCCACGAGTTTGCGCCCACCCGAATCTGGTAGCCGGCATTCACCAACGCCGCCGGCACGGTCACCGTGGCAATCGTGCCGGGCGCGAGATACGCGCCGGTCGGCCGCCGGGCCGGGAATGTCCAATGCTGGGTGTCGCGGCCAAACGTGTCCGGGAAGCTCGCGTTGACCGCGACGGTGTAAACGTTGGTCGGCGAAGGCACGGGGCATGCGCCCGGGAAGTTCGACGAACTGCCAAAGATGAAACCGTTCAACAAATCGGGATAGCTCACGATGTTGCCGCGCGTGTACACATAATCCATGATGGATTGCATCACGCGATAGACCGCCCACTTGAGGTTGCCGGTTTCGGAGGAACGCGCGAACTGACCGGAAGCGACCCAGAGCGCGCCATAAACCTGATCGTAAGCCCGAACCAAGTCGAACGCGGAAGCGATAGTCGTTTCATCGTCGCCTATCTGACTCTTCAAACCGTCAATCTGGGTCTTGTAATCGGCGATCTGATTGCTCGAAAGGACGGAGATTCCGTTGATGTGATCGGTCAGCGCAAGCAACGCGACATTCAAGGAGCTGCCGGCGCCCGTGGTGAACGTCCACGTCACATCGTCGTTGATCCCGGCAAAGTTGTTGCCGGCATAATCCTGCAACGCATCACCGGCAATCCGCACGGCGTATTGCTTGTTCGCCTTCAGGAACGACGCGGGGTTGATCGTTAACACACCGCCGTAGGTCGTCACCTGCGTCGCGTCGCTCGCGGCGATGATCGTTTGCGTGCCGTCGGTCAGGTTCTTCAACGTGATGTTGCCGGTGGCGGCCACGATTGTCTCGTTGAATGTCGCGGTCAGGTTCGCGCTCACAGCCACGTTCGTCGTGCCGGCGGTCGGATTGAACGCCACCGCAACCGGCGGATTCGTGTCCGCCACCGAGCCGCCCAACATCTCCACCATCCCCCGCCCCAACGCATCGCCGACGAGCATGAAGGTCTCGGCATTGCCGTTGTAGTGATAGCCGGCCGTCGTCGGCGACACATCAATGTCGCGCCAATAGGGACGCGTATCCATCGTCTTCACCGTCCCGGAAAACTCGGGGTGCAGCGTCGGATTGCCGACCGCCAACTGCGCGTTGGCCACGACGAGTCCGAAGCCGTTGGTCTGTGTGCCGCCGCAGCCGACCGCAATCACGAACGGCGTGTTGGTGCTGGCTTGGGCAGGATACCGGCTGGCGAAGTATGACCGCATCTGGGTGATGAGGTTCACCAAGTTAGTTTCATACCGGCTGGAATACAGCGCGCTCTGGCTGTCCCAATGTCCCTGAAACCACGCGTAGCCGGCAATCTCGAACCCCTGCGCGGCCCATTGCGGATATTCGGAGGCAAAATTGTCGAGCACATCGGTCACGTTCTCGATGGCGTACAGACTCCAAACCGTCGTCCAACTCGCGCCGACGCCCGGCTCGGTTGCCGCGCTGGAAGTGTGCGCCGCGGTGGCAACGTAACCGACACCATTGTGGACGACTTGCCCACCGTTGGGATAAGCGGTCGCGTCCACCCAATCCTTCGCGCCCATGTCGTTTTCGGCCAAGAAGAAATCATCGTATTGCTTACCACCGTACCAACCGCTGGGTGCGGGCTCACCATTCGCCGTCGGCCAATTGGCGCTACTGTCGCCATAGCCGGCATAGGTCAACGTGCCGGAAGTGAACCGCGCGCTGCCCGGCGGCAAAATATCCCAGCCGATGCCGCGGTTGCCCTGCGATGACTTGATGATCAAGACCGGCCCGTCATAGGCGTAGCCCAGCACATGCGCGAATCCCAACTCCGGTCCGAACTTGCTCGAACCCGCGCCAAAGCCGGCCGTCATCGGCCCATTGCCGAGCGCGGTGACGACGCCCCGGTAATAGACATTGCTCATCACCGACCAGTTGCCGGCGGCGTCCACCAAGTTTGGAAACTTCCCTTCGTTCTTCACAATCGTCTGCAGCGTACCGGGCGTGTTGAGCGGATCTTTCTCGCCCATGCCGACCATGTTGGACTGACCGGAGAGGATGAACACGCGGACCGGCTTGTTCGTCACGCCGGTAAAACCGTCCGGACGCGGCAACGGATACGGCACGACCGGCTTGCTGTCCGGGTCGGCGGGATTCGTGAACGCCGCCTTCACTTCGTACCAGTCCGGCGAGCCGTCGCCATCCGTGTCGAGCAACAACGGACTGCTGCCGGCGGCGACTTCTTCGCCATCCTTCACACCATCGCCGTCCGTGTCCGCAATGAATGGATTCGTGCCGGCCGCGCCTTCAGCGCCGTCGTTCAAACCATCGCCATCCGTGTCGGCCACCGTCGGACTCGTACCGGCGATATATTCATCGAGATTCGTCAGCCCGTCGCCGTCAGCATCGGACGGGGCATCGGCGGGATTGTTCGGGTTGAAACCGTTGAGCAATTCCCAACCATCCGGCATCCCGTCGCCGTCGGTATCGCCGCCGTTGACGTAGATCACGCCGCTGCCGGTAATATAGGGAGCAGCGTTGGCGCTGGTGTACGCGCCGGGCGCTTTCGGCACACCGCCCAAGGTCAAACTCGCGACGTTATTCGTGCCGGCAAAGTTCAAGTTCAACACCGCGCCGATTTCGAGGCTGACCGCCGTGTATTGGCTCACGCTCGGTTGCGTCAGCGTCAACGTGCCGTCATTGATCGTCAGGCTGCCTTGGAACGAATTGTTGCCGGACAAAATCAATTCGCCCGCGCCGCTCTTTACAAAATTCGCGCTGAGATCGCCGCTCAAAACGCCGGTCATCTCCGCTGTCGCCGCGCCGACATCCACCGGCAAGGTGAAGCCCGAGAAATTGATCGCGTTGCGGAACGTCACCTTCGAATCCGCCGTCGCCGTGTTCAACACCAACGTCGTCGGCACAAACGTGGCCGACCCCATCGTCAACGTCGTCGGGCTGACGAGCGTCCCGAACGCCACTTGCCGGTCGCCGCCGCGTGCCGTGAACCCGCTCGCGCCGCCGGTAATCCGCATCTGACCGGCAAGCGACCCGGCCGGTCGCGCGAAATCGGTCACCGGTTCCAACACGCCATTGATCAAGGTCAACCCGCTGCTCGCCGGCAATCCGACACCATCCTCGACGCGCAACACACCGTTGCTGATCGTGGTCGCGCCGCTATAGGTGTTGGAGCCGGTCAGCGACCATGTGCCGAGGCCGTTCTTGACCAGCGACACCACGCCCGTGCCGTTGTTGGCGATGTAGGCCGCCAATGTATTGTGAGCGGAGCTGGTGCCGGTCAGGATCAGGGTGCGCGTCTGATTGGAGGTGCCGTAGGCGGGGCTGGCCGGGCTGGCAAAATTGACCGCGCCTGTTCCCGAAGCATCGAGGGCGGCTTGATGCCCCGCGCTCGTGCCGTTGATGGTGAACCCGCGATCCGTGCTGGCCGCTCCGCCAATGTATTTGAGCGTGGTGTTATTGCCGAGCAGCAGATTCGCCGCGGTCGCCGACGATTGGCCCAACGAACTCGCCATCCCGCCATTGTTAATCGCGGCAATGGCCAGCGTCCCGCCGGTAACTCTGATCCCCCCACTGAACGTGTTGGTCGCGGAGAGAATCCACTGGCCAGCACCGGACTTGATCAAGCTGAGCATGCCGGTGCCATTATAGAAATTGGTGCGAGTCGAGTTGCCGATGACGACCGCAAACTCATTGTTGCCCGCGTTGCTGCCGCCCAATTCGAACTCGTGGTCGCGGTCCGTGGCATTCGTCAGAGCCGAGTTGATGACAAATGTGTTGGCGATGTTGGCGTTATTATTCTCCAAAGCCGCGGTCCGGAAGCTCCAGTTGTTGGGTTTGGGTATGAATTCAATCCGGCGATGGTTGAGTATCAGCGGACCAACATTGTTATAGAGTGCGATTGTCACTTTCTGATTGGAATCCCCGGTGCCGCCGGCAAATTGGAGATTCCCAGCACCGGGCGCATCGCCCAAAGCCGAAAATTGAATTCGATGCGAAGAGTTACCGCCGGCGGATGTCCTGATGTGACCATAGAACGTACTGGCGTTCCCGAGGGTGAGGGTATCATCCGCTATCGCGAACGTGATGTTTCCCCAACCTGTCGCTGAGGCAAAATTGGCAGAACCTCCGCCGATGGTTGCCGTCAACCCATTGCTGACGGTGATCTGGCCCGCGCTGTAGCCATCCGGAGTGGTGAGAGAGCCGGTTCCCGTAAAGGCAACATTTTTGCCCGAACCGCCCCATGCGTTCGGGCTACTGAACGCGAGCAAGCCGCCGCTGATGGTGATGTCGCCGGTGATGTTGTTGGTGGCGGTCAGGGTCAGGTTGCCGATGCCGGTCTTGTTGAATCCACTT
>CAZJCX010000010.1:16505-23108 GCA_964544425.1 uncultured Verrucomicrobiota bacterium | reverse complement strand
GGTGGTGTTGTTCGTCACTTGGATCGTCGGCGCGGTTCCTTCTAGGATCAATTGCGCGCCGGCGCTGATCGTCCACGTCTGCGCGCCCGACCTGTCAGCAAACTTCCAGACTTCCGCCGTCCGATTGGCATCGAGACTGAGGACCATGTTGGTCGCGATATTGACATTGCTAAAATCAATGGTGTCCCCGGCCACCGGGTCTGGCGCGACCCCGCCCGACCAGTTGCTGCCCGTGGACCATGCCACCGGTGTGCCGTTGGTGGCAGTCCACGTGTAGGTGGCGGCGCGCGTCGTGGCCGCGCCGATGATGGTGAGCGCCCCCCCAGCAAGGATGGCGGCGACGCGGCAGGACCGGTGGAAGGTGTGGTTTGTCATGTGATCGTTCTCCATCGTGGGATTGACGAGAAACCGCAAGGAACAGATGCCGCCGCGCGGACGAATCATCGCGGTTGCTCCCGAGTAGGTACGCGTCGTGGCGTCTTTTCTGGGGTTCACAGCTTGCTTGAGAGGTTACCCCGCACGCCCGAAAACCCACCAGCCCGCGGATGCGTAAAAGTCCACCCTACTTTGCGACAAGGTTTTTTTCAGACGGCGACACTCGTACCGTTACTCGTAAGTGTTGGCCAGAGAATACACCCGCAGTCGCCGTCGCAATTCTGCGACCGTCAGGCCCCGGCAAGGTGTCACGGTCACGCGGACGGCGCGACCGGGCCGAACGTGGAAGAAATTATCGGAAAACCGCGCATCCATCCCGGTCAGCTCCAGCCAAGCCCACAGAGCCGGTTGCTTTGCCGTAATGGTCAGGCGAAACCCACCATCCTTCTGGCCGGCCGCCGCCACACGAATCCCGGGCTGGCTCACCAACTCCAGATGTTTCGGGCGTGCGAATGTCACCAAGTTGGTCGAGATCGGCTCCCCCGCCACCTCCAATTCGAGCCAGACCAACAAATCACGCGGGCCAGGTCGTTGCAGCCACTTCGCCAGAGGAAGAGTTGCGACCCGGCAATTGGCGTTGATGGGTGTGCGAATTCGCTTCGCTCCGCTCATGAGCTTCCGACCGGCCAAATTGGTCACGATCCACCGCAGCATCCCGGATTTGGAATCATGCCGGTCGCTGGTGATGTGGATTTCGACTGTTCCTTTCCCGGCATCTTCGAGACCGCTCACCAGCACCGGCGCAAAGAACTGTCGCGCCATGTAGTGCAACGCCTTCCACCGGCCGTGATAATCAATCGAACTCCAACTCGCGACCGGCCAGACATCGTTGAGTTGCCAGTACAGCGTGCCCATCCCGCGCGGCATGCTCCGCCGCCAATGCTCGACGGCGTACTTGATCGCCAGACCCTGCAAAATCTGAGAGGCCCACAACGTCATGTCGAACGAAGTCGGCAATCGAAACCAACTGAGCATGTATTGCATGATCGTCGTGTTGCCGATACCGGAGCGTTGATGATGTTCCATCACCGCCGTCGTGATGTTACGATCCGCCGGCAACGTGTAGCCAGAAACCGTCTTCGGCTCCGGGAACGATTGAAACCCAAACTCGCTGTTGAACCGGTGTCCACACGTCCGGTACCACTCGAACGGCAGCTTCCCGTGCCACACCTTCCACAGATGCGCGTCGCCGCAGGCCGGATTGTTGTAATTGGCCCGGTCACCGCGCGGCGAGTGCGGACTGCTCGGCCAGTAGTCGGTTGCCGGATCCAATTCCCGCACCACGCGCGCCAGCAACTTGTCGAAGAGCCGACCGTATTGCTCCCACGTCATCAACTTTTCGGTCGTGCTCTTGCCGACCGCCTGCTGTTCAAGCTCGTTATTGCCGCACCACAGCGCGAGACAGGTGTGATGCCGCAATCGCCGGACGTTATCGCGCGCCTCCGCCTCGACATTCCGCATGAACTCCCGATCCCAGCTCGGATACGCCATGCACGCGAACATGAAATCCTGCCAGACGCAAATCCCCAACTCGTCGCACAGGTCGTAGAACACGTCGTCCTCGTAAATCCCCCCGCCCCAGACCCGCAACATGTTCATGTTCGCCGCCGCCGCATCCTGCACCAGCCGCCGGTAGTCGGCGGGGGTGCGGCGCGCCAAAACCGCATCCACCGGAATCCAGTTTGCGCCTTTGGCGAAGAACGGCACGCCGTTGACGACGAACTGGAAAGATTCTCCCCACCGGTCGCGATGCCGATCCAGCCGCAGCGTCCGCAACCCAATTCGCTTCGTCTGCGAGTCGAGCACGCGTCCACCAGCATCCCGCAATTCAACTCGCAAGTCGTAAAGCGGTTGGTCTCCCACGCCGTTCGGCCACCAAAGTTGCGGCGCCGGCACCGGCAACTCCACCCTCGTCTTCCCGTCGCCTTCGGCTACGACCCGGCCGCGAAACAGCAGCGCCACATGCACGGTCAGCTTCTGTTGCGCGCTCGCCTCAATCTGCGCGTCCATTCGCAGCCGCACTTCGCGCCCTGCATTTCGCGCTCGATGGGTTTGTTCGACGCGAACGTCCCCAATCCGCGCGGTCGAATAGCCCACCAACCGAACGCTCCGCCAGATCCCGGCGGTCACCAAGATCGGTCCCCAGTCCCAACCGAAGTTGCACGCCATCTTGCGCACCCACGCCGGGTAAGCAGCCGGATGTGATTCACTGACCCGCGCGCGGAACGGTCGTTGCCGCTGGCGTCGGCGGGTGTAGTCGTTGACCGAGTCGAATGCAATGCGGATGGAATTCAGACCCGGCTTCAGGAATGCGCGGACCTCCCACTCATGCCGGCGATGCATGTTGTTCGTCCGCGCAACCAAACGCCCGTTGACCTCCACGCGCGCAAATGTGTCCAAACCGTCGCACTGCAGTTGGACCCGCTTTTCCGCGAACAGCGCCGGCGAAACCCGGAACGAACGCTCGAAAATCCAATCGCTCTCACCGATCCATTGCAGCGCACGCTCGTTCTCGCGATCGAACGGATCTGGAATCGCACCGACCTTCAGAAGATCGGCCAGGACATCGCCGGGCACGCGCGCCGGCCAAGACAGCGCTGCCCCCCCTCGCCGCACCGTCCAGCGCCCGTCCAAACTCAGTGTTCGCATTCTCCCGACCACGCGCGCTATTCCGGCGCACCGGCCGGGGATCGCTTGAACCCAACCCGCCGTTGCGCCCGGTATGCCGAGGGCGACATGCGCTCTTCGCGAACAAACGTCTCGTACAAGACCCGCATGCTGTTAAAACCCGACTGCTCCACCAGACTCTTGATTGGCGCGTTGCTCTCAGCCAAGCGCCGCTTCAATCGCTCCAACCGACAGCGGGTGATCTCCTGCATCACCGTCCGATCCAGCACCGAACGGAACCGTCGTTCGAGCGTCCGCCGCGTGGTCGTCACTTGCGCCGCGACCTCGCGCACACCAATGCCCTCGTGGGCGTGTTCCAAGATAAAACGCATCGCCATCCCCACGAGCGGATCCCGCACCGTCGTGGCATCCGTGGACCGGCGCGGATGCAGCGCATGCGGTTCGATCAGCATGATCTCACGCCCCCGCTTCCGCCCCCCCTCACGCAACAAGCGCTGCAACAACGCCGCGGCTTGGTACCCAACCTGACGGTAACCAAGTTCAATCGCAGTCAACGAGGGTTGCGTCAGCAGACACAGATTCGGCTCGTTGTCGGCACAGACCAACCCGATGTCGTGCGGCACTTTCCAACCCATCTCCGCCGCCACGTCGGCGATATACCGGCACAACCAGTCATTCGGCACGAACAACCCGAGCGGTTTGGGTTGTTTTGAAAGCCAAACTCGAATGGCTCCCGCCCATCTCCGCCAGAGGTTGGCGTTGGCATCCACCACCCGCGGCGCGACGAACCGCGCGCAATCATAACCGCGCGCCTTGACGTATGCCACAAACCCGAGTGTGTCCGAGCCGATCGACCGGGCATCGCACATCTCTGCCTGCGATTGGACCCGGCGATTGACCACGTATCCAAAGTGCTCGAAACCTCGCGAGATCAGATGCTGCCCCACCAACCGGCCCGCCTTCGCAAAATCGGGAAACGCGCAATTGATCGGAACCGTCACTCGTTGGTAAAGGGTCCTGTGGCGGCGGGGTCGGTGGACCCGAAGACGTCCACCACCGGCACCCCGACCTCGTTTGCGACGGCGACCAATTCCGGAGTCGCTTGTGCCAAGATTCCATCGTAAGGCAAACGAGAACGCGGCGCGGCCTTCAAATCCTCCGCAGCAAACGGCGCCAACACACACTCAAATTCCGGATGTTCGCGGCTGTAATCCCGGACGCCATGGTAGAGTTCCTGATCCTCCGCGTGCATGTGCTGGGCGTTGATGGCAACTCCAATCCTCAGTTTCGCCATGCCCCTCATCATCACATATTCACCAAAGCACGGAAAACCCAAATTTGCGACAACCATATCCAAGGATCACGGCACCGCGCTGCCCCCCACCAGTTTGTCCGAACCCCGTTTTACACGCTTCTGCTCCTCCCGAGTCGCAATCCAAATTGACGTTTGTCGCCGCAACAGGATGGTCACGCCCGCGATGCCACAATCGGAACAACGACTGACGCCGCTGGCGCATTCCCCAATACCGGACTTTAGCGACCCAATCTATCCGCCGTCGCCGACGGCACCCGGCCATTGCTTCCACCACGCCTTGAACAACCGCCACTGCGCTTCGACATGGGCGCGCTGGCTGGCGGAGAGTTTGTCGGTCGCGTTGAGTTGATGGGCGTACTCCGTGCTGCCTTCAAGAACCATCAGGTGCTTGTAGTAGAGCACCAAATCCGGGCCAGCATCGAACTCAGACAACACCGCCAGCCCCTCGCTCAACTGCATCGCCAAGCTCCGCGCGTTTGGGTCCCCCTTCGCAGCGCGTTCACAAAGTTCGACAAACCGGAGCACCTGCTTCGGTAATGCGTTCCCGACCCCGGTGATCGCCCCCGCCGCGCCGCAATGGACAAACCCGTGATACACCTGCGTGTCCACCCCGACCATCAACACCAGCTCGGAGTTACCGGCCGTGATGTGTTCCGCCGCGTAGCTCAACGCCTCCGCCCCGCCGAATTCCTTGAACCCGACCAGACTGGGATATTTCTGCCGCAATGCGAAGAACAGCTCGGCCTTGGTTTCAAAGCCGTAGTACGGGCTGTTGTAAATCACCGCCGGCAAGTTCCCACCGGCTTCAAGGATGGCCGAGAAATGATCCCGCTGCGCTGCCGGCGACGACCCGCGCGAGAGCACCCGCGGAATCACCATCAACCCCGCCGCCCCCACCTTCTTCGCGTGTGCCGCCAATGACGCCGCCTGTTTGGGATTTTGGGCGCCCGTTCCCACCACGACCGGCACCCCCGCCTTCGTCAATCGCTCGACGCCTTCCATCCGCTGTTCATCTGTCAACAACGGCCAGTCTCCCATCGAACCGCAATACACCACCGCCCGCATCCCGAGCCTGATCAAATCGTGGCCCTTCGCCACGAGCGCGTCATACAAAATCTCACCACGTTCATTACACGGCGTCATCAACGCCGGGATACACCCCTGAAAAACTGATTTGCTCATTCTATTTTCCTCTCAAAATTTCCGGCAACCGCTGTGGTCGCACATTGTCATAACACGCCAGCCGGGTGAACCGCCGCATCGCTGCCGGTAGTCCCACCGACGTGAAGTGCGGGTGCCCCGTCGCCGGGAACGGACCGCCGTGATTCATCGCCGGACTCACTGCCACGCCCGTCGGCATCTTGTCGTTGAGCAACCGGCCCACGCGCGGTCGCAACACCTTCGCCACGCCGGCATACAGCGCATCATCGCGGCCATCTTTCGCCGAGTAAATGCACCCGGTCAGATTCCCCTCGCAACACGCCAATGCCCGCAACAGTTCCGCCTCATCCGCGACCACCACCGCGAGCGTCGCGTTCCCGAACGCCTCCGTCTGCAACGCCGCCGGTGACTTCACAAACAGCGCGCCAGTCACCCGCAGCAAAGTATTCGCCCACGCATAACCGGGCCGGCTCGCCGGCTGATTACCGGTCACCACAGCCGCGCCGGCATCCAGCAACGCTTTGATCCCGGCCACCAAACCTTCGCGCGTCCCCTTCCCAAGCAACGTCCCGCACGGCGCCGCGGCAAACCGCGCCGCCACCGCCGCCAGAAACGCATCAGCCTTCGCTCCGGCCACTAGGAACACCAAACCGGGATTGGTGCAAAACTGTCCCGTCCCCATCAACGCACTCGTCACGAATTCATTCACCAATTCGTCCGCCCGTTCCGCCAACGCGCCGGGCAGGATCACGACCGGGTTGACGCTCGACATTTCTAGAAAGACCGGCTTGCCAACCGCGTCCGCTGCCGCCTTGAGTTTCATCCCCGCGGCCCGCGAGCCGGTAAACGTCGCCGCACCCAACCGGTGATCCGCCACCAATCGCACGCCGTCTTCCCGGCGCAGCCCATACAACAATTGTACCGTACCGGCAGGCATACCGGTCGCCGTCGCGGCTTCCTGCGCGCACTCCGCCAACAGCCGACACGTTGTCGGATGACTCGAATGCGCTTTCGCGATCACCGGGTTGCCGGCGGCGATGGCGGCGGCGAAATCCCCGCCGCTG
>CAZJCX010000010.1:14345-16494 GCA_964544425.1 uncultured Verrucomicrobiota bacterium | reverse complement strand
AAAATTGTTTGGTCCAAACACCACGACCGGCCCGATGGGTTCAAGCACGGAAGCGATGTTCGCCTTCGCATCCAGCACCGGCAATCGCCACGCGGTGTCCGTTGCCGCCGCCGCAGCCTGCCGGAGTTGGCCGACGGTGCGCGGCAACTCAACGTCCTTCAAGCGCGGCGCGACCGGATAGCCGGTCTCTAGCGCGGCAATCGCACAAATCTCATTCGCCTGTTTCTCGATCCGGTCGGCATACGCCATGAGAAATTCCGCGCGGGGCGAATCCTGAAATTTCTCAAACGCCGCCGCTGCCGCGTCGAGCGCCGCGTCCACATCCGCCCAATCGCTGACCGGATATTTTTCCGGCAAGGCCTCGCCAGTGGCCGGGTTTTCAGCGTGGAATGAGCCGACCGACTTGGCCGGTCGCCACGCGCCGTTGATCAAGATGTTCACGAAAACACTCCTCTCAAGTTGCTGTCCGCGCGCAAGAATACCGGGATGTGTTCCAGGGGCGCGGCGACCTCGATGGTTGTCCCGCCGGCATGACTGACGCCGGTCCACGCGTCGCGCCATTCCGCACCCACCGGTAAATACACCGTCCGCGACCGCGCGCCAAGCGCGAGAATCGGCGCGACGAGAATTTCCGCGCCGAACAGAAATTGATCCTCGATATCCCACGTCTTCGCATCGGCCGGGTAATCCACAAACACCGGCCGCATCGCCGGCAACCCGGTGGTTTCCGCCAGTTTCATCTGCGCCATGATGTAGGGCTTGAGCCGGTCGCGCAGGCGGATCTGCTCGCTGAGAATCGCGCAGGTCGCTTCGCCATAGGCCCAGACTTCGTTGGCAACGTTCGGGTGGTTCGGGTCAGCTTTGCCGGGATCTTCGGGCGGTTTCGATGATTGCCGGCGCACGCCGTGCAGCCGCATGATCGGACAAAACACGCCGTACTGAAACCAACGCACGAGCAGTTCCCGGAAATTCGGATCGTCAATATCACCGCCGTGAAAACCGCCGATGTCGGTCGTCCAATGCGGGATGCCGCTCATCGCAATGTTCAAGCCGCCCGCGACTTGCCGGCGCAGTGAATCAAACGTGGATGGGATGTCCGCCGACCACACCGCCGCGCCGAGACGCTGGCTGCCAACCCAGGCCGACCGGCCCAGCGTCAACGGCGCGCGTTCGCCTTCCGCTTTCAAGCCCTCGTAAAACGCCTCCTGATGGCAGCGTGGATACAGGCCGGCCACCTCGCGGCCGTTCCCGAGATAAAACCGCGTGTTGTCGAGTTCGAGCGGGATGAGCTCCGGTTCCATCGTGTCGAGCCAAAACAGCTTAATGCCGTGCGCGACGTAGCCCTTGCGAATCTGCTCCCACAAAAACTTCCGCGCCTCGGGATGCGTCGAATCATAAAACGACTGCACCGCCCCGCCGTTCTGGAGCGGCATGCCGCGTTCATTGCGGAGCAAAAGGCCGTGTTCCTGCATCGGCTTAAAGTTAGCGCAACTCCAATCCACCGTTGGCCAAACCGACACCATGCACTCCATGCCCATGGACTTGAGTTCTTTCACCATCGCCGACGGATCCGGCCAGCACTGCGGGTCGAACGACCAGTCGCCCATTTTCGACCAGTGATGAAAATCAATCACCATCACTGACACCGGCAATTGCCGCCGGTGATATTCGCGCGCCACTTCGAGCAATTCTTTCTGCGTCTTGTACCGGAGTTTGCACTGCCAGAAGCCCGCCGCCCAGTCCGGGAATTCTGATGGGAACCCGGTCACCTCCGCATACCGGCGCAGGATCGCGGCCGGTGTGTCTTCGGCGACGACGTAGTAATCAAGCTGATGCGCCGCGTCCGCGACCCACCGCGTGTCGTTGCGGCCCAGCTCAACGCGTCCCAAGCCCGGATGATTCCAGAGAAAGCCGTACCCTTTGCTCGACACCAAAAACGGAATCGAAACTTCCGTGTTGCGGTGCATCAAATCGAGCACGCAACCTTTCTGGTTCAAATACCCATGCTGGCGCTGGCCCAGCCCGTAAAACTTCTCCGCGTCGTCGGCAAAGAACCGTTGTTCGATCTTCCACGTGCCGCCCTCCGGGATGAAGGTGCGCGCCAAATATTCGGCGGTGGTTTTGTGGCGTTCCTTCAGCAGTTCCTTGC
>CAZJCX010000010.1:6851-14335 GCA_964544425.1 uncultured Verrucomicrobiota bacterium | reverse complement strand
GAAGCGCCCGGCCAGGTTGACGGTGAGGTTGCCGTTGACGAGCGTGACATCATTGTCGGTGATCGACACGGTCGCCGTGGCCGGTGCCGGCAACAGACCTTGCGGCAAATCGGCGAATGCCGCTTCTTTCGTCACGCGCACCCGCACGCCGTTCGCCCCCCACGGCACCACCCACACCTGCTCGTTGGCGCGCCGCCACAGAAAACCGCTGTCCTGCTGGGTCACTAATGGATTCACTTTTCCTCCACAAAAACATAAACCGTCCGGTGCGTCTGCAGCACCGGGCGGACAAATTTCAACACCGCGCCGTAGGTCAGGCCGGCGTTGGCGTAAACGAGCAAGACCGGCGGCGTGGTCCCAATGCGCGCGACCATGGCGGCGGGATCGGCGACCGGGAACGTGTGCCGTTTCAATTCCGGTTCGGTGTCGTACCGGACCAATTCGGGAGTTTTCCCCAAATGCAACTCCCACGGTTGGACGAGCCGCCCCACCGGTTCGCGCCAGTCTTTGGTGGGAACGAATGCCCGGTAATAGAGTTGGCCTGCCGGCGGCGGATTCACGCGGACCGCGCCGAGCATCCCCTCCAACATCGACAGCAACACGCACGTCTTGCTGACCTCCCCCACCGGCAACGCTTCGTCAAACTTGACCGTCACGTACGGCGCGGGTTTGATCGCCACCAACTGCTCCAGCACCGGCGTCAGTTCCGGACTTTGCTTGATGACCGTGCTGTTGGTTTCCGTCAGGCTGAACTCCAGCCCGGTCGGGCCGTCATTTCGTGTCACCGCCAACTGCACTTGCCGGCCGCGCCGAATGCCGAGGGCCGTACCGGGCCGCAGGATCACCGTCAGCAGTTTGCCTCCCGTCAACACGCGCTCGGGATTCACGACCTGCTGACCGTACACTTCGCCCTGGCTGACTTGCCGGGGCACGTCCAGCACGACTCCCGGTTCATTGTAAATCGAGGCGATGGACCGCGGTTGATAAACGTCCGCCGCATATTGGCCATCCGGCAAGCGCACCGAGCCGGCAAACACGAAGCCTTCCGCCGGCAACGGCTTGCCGGTTTTTGAGTCGAGAATCAGTTCTTCCATCGGGAACGGTTTGTCCTCCTCCACCTGCACCGTCACTGCGACGGGATCGCCGTCCGACCAAAACCGTCCCGTCGCGGGGGCGATGGGCGAACCCGGTTTCAGGCCGATGAACTCCAAGGCGCGATGCACGTCGCTGGGCTTGGCATAAGACCAGACCAAGGCTTCGTAGCCGTGCCCGCTCGTTTGGTCCACCAACAGGAATTCGATGATCGACTCGGCATCGAGGCCGGTCGTTTCCGCGAACACCTCGACCGTCTGCGTTTTCCGGTCCGCGATCAATCCCGGCAACACGAGCTTGTCAGCGTTTTTGCCGTGCTTCGCCCGGTGCTGCTCGTGGAGTTTTCGCACCGCTTCCGCCTGTGACGGTTTCGGGCCGTAGCTCTCGAACGTTTCCTGTGCCAGGAGGCAGCATGGCGCAACGAGGATCGCGAGAATCAACTTAATCATTTACCTCCTGACTTCCCCACCAATTCGCATTCGGTTGCCAATCCGCATCCAGATACCGGGCATGTTCTGCTTCGAGTTTCGGCAGTGTGACTTCGACCATCCGCTTCAGGTACGCCGCCCGCTTGGCCGGCTCATGCTGCGGGTCCGGCAGCGGAAACTTCGCGCCCGTCTCCTTCAACCACCGGTCCAACCGGCCGCGCAATTCCGCCGACTTCGATGGATTCACCACGCGCTTCTGCTCACCGGGATCACTCGCTAAATCGTAAAGCTCATCGTGACCGTCCTCGTGATAATGAATCAACTTCCAATTCCGACTCCGAATGATCGAAGACGGATCGCCGCCTTGATTGCCGTAGTGCGGGTAATGCCAGAACAAATCCCGCTCCTCGAACACCGGATCGTGTCCCCCGCGCAAGAACGGGGCGAAACTCCGACCATCAATCACCTGCTCTGCCGGCACATTCACGCCGGCCAACTCCAGCAACGTCGGATAAAAATCCATCCCCAACACTCGCGCGTCGCACGAGCTACCGGCTTTCACCAGCCGCGGATACCGGACAAACAACGGCTCGCGAATCCCGCCCTCCCATTGCCGACCCTTCCCGCCGCGCAACGGCAACATCGAAGACGAAAACGAATCCCCGGCCACCACGCCGCCATTGTCTGAAGTAAAAACCACAATCGTGTCATCCGCCAACCCATAGCGGTCGAGCGCGTCGAGGACGAAGCCCACCGCGTTGTCCATCGTCTCGATCATGCCGGCATAGATTGGATTATCCTGCACCCGACGCACCGGCAACGGCCCGTCCATCTCGAAGCGCGACCCCGTGTGGCCGCGCACGACGGCTTTCCGACGGAACTTCTCCCAGCGATCGCGCGTCGTTTGGATTGGGCCGTGGACGGAGTAGAACGAGAGATAAACCGCAAACGGCTGCGTCTTGTTGTCCTCGATAAATTTCGCCGTCTCGCGCGCAAGTCGTTCGCAGACATGTTCGCCCTTCGGCCCATCCGGCAAGGTCGGATTTTTCCACGGCGCGAAATAGCTGCTCGGCCCGCCGCCTTGATGGCCGCCGATGTTGATGTCGAAACCGAAACTCTCCGGGTAAAAGCCCGGCGGCCCAAGATGCCACTTGCCGGCCGACAACGTCCGGTATCCCGACCGTCGCAACGCCTCGAAGAATGTGATCTCGTTGGCGGCCATGCTCGGCGCATACGCCGCCGGCAACATCTTGTCGTGCCGGTCCAGTTCGCGCCACGCTTCACCGGTCTTCGCGCCGAGATAATCCGTGATGCCATGCCGGGTTGGATACTTGCCGGTCATGATGCTGGCGCGCGACGGACTGCACACCTGGCAATTCGCATACGCCTGCGAAAATTTCATCCCCTCCCGCGCAAGCCGGTCAATGTGCGGACTCTCGTAATACGAACTCTCGCAGCCGAGGTCGCACCAACCGAGGTCGTCCGCCAAAATGAAAATGATATTCGGGCGCTTTTTCACTCAGGTTTGTTCCGGTAAAGGTTCTCGCATTCCTGCCAACGCTGCTGCATCTCCCGGCATTTGTCGGGATGCTCGCCGGCCAGATTCACCATCTCGCACCGGTCGTTGGCCAGATTGTAAAGCGCCCACGGATCGTTCGGAGTCCCTTGGTTCACAAGCGACTCGTTGACGATCTTCCAATCGCCGACCCGCAACGCCCGGTTGCCTTCGTGGTGAAAATAAATGTGGTCGCGTTCCACGCTGCCGTCGCGCGCAAAACTCGGCACGAGACTCCGCCCCGGCAACGGTGGCGCACCGGGCGGAAGTTCCGGTTGCACACCGGCCAGATCGAGAATTGTCGGCATGAAATCAATGCAATGCCCCATGTCGTGCCGGAGTTCACCGCGCGCTTGGATGCCGTTCGGCCAGCACGCCAACATCGGCGTCGCCACGCCGCCTTCATGCACCCAAATTTTGTGCCGCCGAAACGGCGTGTTGCTGTGCGTGGACCAGCCCGGCCCGAGACACAGATGCGTCATCTCCGATCCCGGTAACGCCACCGGGTCATGGCCCTTGCCGCGAATCATCATTTCCGCGCTCGCGCCATTGTCGGAAAGGAACAGAACGAGCGTGTCGTCGAGCGTGTTCATCGCGCGGAGTTGATCGAGCACCCGGCCAATCTCGCGGTCGGTCCGGTCGATCATCGCCGCGTGGATCGCCATCTTCGTCGCTTGAAATTCTTTTTGTTTACCGGTGAGCGAATCCCACGGCACGGCGTATTCGATCTCGCCCGGTCCATATTGCGCGTCCCATTCCGCTTTGTGGGCGAGGTAATGCGGCGCCGGCACGTCCGGTTCGCGCCGGGAAAGGTCGCAGTTGACGATCCCCATTTCCTTGAGCCGACGCCAACGCCTTTCGCGCATCACGTCCCAGCCTTCGTGGTAGCGGTCCCGGTATTTATCAATGTCCGCCTGCTCCGCTTGGATGGGGAAGTGCGGCGTCGTGTAGCAGATGTAATGAAAGAATGGCTGCCCGGCATGTCCGGTTTGATGTTCCCGGAGACACTCCAGTGCGTGATCGGTGATGGCGGTTGCGGAATAACCATTCGGGAAGAAATGGCCAAATTGCCAGATATCGTACCCCCAACTCTTGTCGAAGCCGCCGTCCTTCTCCGGATCGTGCGTGTTGAACACGTGCCACTTGCCGGAGTGATAACTGCGATACCCCGCCGGCTTGAGATGATGCGGAATCATCCGTTGCCACGAAGCCCGGTACGTCCGAATCGGCGGGTCCATGCAAACCTGCGGCGCGTAGTAGCCGGTCAGGATGCACGAGCGCGTCGGCCAGCAACGGCCGGCATTGTAAATTTGCGTGAACCGCAGCCCGTTCGCCGCGAGCCGGTCGAGGTTGGGCGTCTCAATCTCGCCACCAAAACAAGCGGGATCCGAAAACCCCATGTCGTCCATCACGAACATGACGACGTTCGGGCGTTTGCCGGAAAGTGCCATTACTTCCACGACTCCCGCAGCAACCGCTCAATTTCCGCAATCTCGAACGGCGCGTCGCCGGTCAACCGCTCACAACCGGTCGCCGTCACCACGATCGTGTCCTCGACGCGGATGTATTCGTGTTGCTCTTCGCACCAGACCATCGGGTCAATCACGGCCACGAAGCCTTCTTGCAAGGGCCGGTCCCGCCACGTTCCATCAATCGCATCGTGCACACTCAATCCGACCGCGTGATTGATGTAGCGCACTCCGGCCTTCACCATGTTCTCGAAAATCGGTTTCATCCCGGTCTGCTCGGCCACCGCCGCCATCCGCCGTTCCGCTTCCTTGTAAATCTCCGCCGCCAACGCGCCGGGCTTGATCAGACTGATCAACGTCTTGTGATACTCCACGATGAACCCATACACCTGCCGGTGCCACGGACTGAACACGCCGTTGACCGGGAACAACCGCGCGATGTCGCTGCTGTAATGCCGCAGGTCCGGCCCGCAATCCAACAACACGATCTCGTCGTCGCGCAGCGTGGCGTTGTTGTAATGGTAATGCCCGTCCCACGTCCGTTTCCCGCCGGCCGCGATCACGCCGTAGCCCAGCCCGCAATGACCGTGCTTGCGAAACACATACTCGACGATGGCCTGCAACTCCGTCTCCGTCATCCCGGGCCGCGACGCCTTCATCCCCTCCGTCACCGCCAACGCCGCCAGCTTCCCGGCCTGTCGCAACACCGCGATCTCCGCCGGACTCTTGATTGTCCGCATCGCGTTGATAAACGGAATCGCATCCCGGATCTCGACGCCGGGAATTCGTTCCCACAACAACCGCGTCAAGCGCTGCACCCGCGACTCCGCGCCGTCCCACGCTTCCTCCGCGCGCCGCTTCGCGCAACCGTTCGCGCCGAACCGCGTCGCCCCGCCGCCTTCCACTTCGGCGTGCGGAAAGTAAAGCACCTTCACCCCGGCCAACGCCCCGGTCAGTTCCGTGGTCGCGCCGACTTCCTCAATCTTGAGCCGCTCGCGGATGAGCGCGGCATCCTCAAAGCCCAACCGGTTCTGTTCTTCTCCGGCAATCGTGTCGCGCGACGGCAAAAACAACCGCGTCCGCCCCGTCCCGCCTTCGACGAGCAAATACGAATGCACCGTCTCCAACCCGCAGAAGTAATAGAACAGCGCGTCCTGTGTTGGAAAGTCCGTCGGCACCGGCGGCGCGCCGGCAATCAACAAATGCGCGCCCGCGCCGATCTGTGTGGCAATCCGTTCGCGCCGGGAACGAAGTTCGTCCGCAGTAAAATCCGCCGTGATAAACAAATCGCGCGGATGTTTGTCGGGAGTGAAATAGAGTGAGTTCATCATCTAACGCTAGCTCAACACTGCTTACAACGGCACGGCGCGCCCGGCGGTCGAACCCTACCAACAGCTTTGTAGCCGCCCCGCTCTGTCGGGGTGTTTCGCGCGGCATGGCGACAGAGCGCCGTGGCTACACGATTGCAGATGAATTTCATGATCCTCAAATGTTGGTGCGACCGGCGACCGGCACCGTCGTTTCCTTCTTCACCGCCATGAAGGCGTCGAACGCCTTCTTGAACTTCGCGTAGTCGGCGGTCTTCGCGAACACTTGGCTGTCGTCCCACAACACGCGCCAGTCGCCATCGGCTTCGGGCCAGAGGAACACTTGTCCCCAGATGAGCCGGTTGTTTGCGTCTATTGCGTCAATCCGCGCCACTTGCTTGGCCGATAACAAATCTTTCGTAGCCGGTATGAGATTCTCCCACATCCGACCCGACTGCGTCGTCATCACGACGTAGCCACCGCTGTGGTTCATCCGTTGCGCCGCCCACGCCAACGCCACTTGCGCCGGTGAGATTCCCGCTTCGGCAGCGATCTGGACGATGACCGGGTCTTGGAGGTCGGCGCGATGTTCCTTGAACTTGTCGCGAGAAGGCCGTTTCGGCGAACCGACCGCCATGTAGCCGGTGCAGATGATGCCTTCGCTCTCGAAATACCGGCGCAGGTCGGTTTGCTGAAACAACGGATGCATCTCCATCTGGTTCACGACCGGCCGCTCGTCCTTCGCCACATCGCGCAACAAAAGCCGCGTCGTCGCCTCGGTGTGATTCGAGATGCCGAGATGGACGATCTTGCCGGCTTTCTTGAGTTTCACCAACTCGCCCCACGTCTCCAAGAATCGCTCGTGGATGTACGGCACGGCGTCGGGATTGCGTTGGTTGCCGGTGCAACCGGGCGGATGCACGTTCGGCCACGGCCAGTGGTTCAGATACAAATCAATCTTGTCCAGACCGAGGGCTTTCAATGTGGATTCCAGCGCCGGCCGCACGTCCTTCGGTTTCATGTGACCGTTCCACAACTTGCCGGTGATGAAGAGATCGTTCTTCGAGCGGATGTAGCCTTTCTGAATCGCGATGCGAATCGCTTCGCCGACTTCGGCTTCGTTCTCATACGCGCGCGCGGTGTCGAGATGCCGCCAGCCGAGCCGGATGGCTTCGACCGTCGCGTCTTTCATCAGCTTCTGCGCCCAGTCGGAGTGAAACGTCCCATACGCCGCGACCGGCATCAGGCGGCCGGTCGGCAACCGAATGGCGCGAACGCTGGCGGAATCAATTGGAGTGATCATAAATCCACCATCACCTTCATCGCCCGTTCGCCTTCGTGCTCAATGAACTCGTACGCCTCCGGGAATTTCTCGAAGGGAAAATGTTTTGAGACCAACGGCTCGGTCTTCACCGCGCCCGCCGCGATCCAGACGACCGCTTGATCCCAATCTTCATGCCGGTACATCATCGAACCTTTGACGTCGAGTTCGTGCTCGCAGATCACCGACATATCCACGCGCGGTTTCTCGCCGTACACGCCAACGATGAGAATCGTGCCGCCCTTGCCGATGGCCGCAATCAACCCAGTCAAACTCGCTTCCACGCCGGCAACTTCGACGCCCAACTGGAAT
>CAZJCX010000010.1:2187-6824 GCA_964544425.1 uncultured Verrucomicrobiota bacterium | reverse complement strand
GTCGGCGAGCGATTCCTTCTTCACATTGCAAGTCGCGGTAATGCCGACTTGCCGGGCGACGTCCAGCCGGTAGTCGCTGATGTCGGTAATGAGCACCTTCGCCGCGCCCCGGCATTTGCACGCTTGCGCGACGAAATTGCCAATCGGCCCAGCCCCGGCCACCACCACATTCTTACCGGTCAAATCACCAGCGCGGCCGGTCACGTGCGCCGCCACGGAGACCGGCTCCACAAATGCGCCTTGCTCAAACGTGAATGTAGCCGGCAATTTTACGAGCTTGTCCACTTCGGTCACGAACAAATCCTGCGCGCTGCCGGGCGCTTGAAAGCCGCGCACTTTGAGTTTCTCGCACGCGTTGTACTGCCCGCGTTTACACGGCGGACATTCGCCGCAGACTTCTTGCGGGGTCGCGGTGACTTTGTCGCCCACCTTAACGCCGGTCACGCCTTCGCCGACCGCTTCAATATCGCCGGCATACTCGTGCCCTTGGATGAGTGGATATTTCACGAACGGATGTTTGCCGTGGAAAACGTGGATGTCCGACCCACAGATGCCGATGCGTTGAACACGAATGCGGACTTGGCCCTTGCCGGGTTTCGGTTCGGGGACGTCCCGGAAGGCGAGCTTGCCGGGGTTCATCATGACTGCCTGTCTCATTTCTTTTCTTTCTCGGCGATGGTGCCGATGGCAATGTTGAGTTCGGATTGCTTCTTGATGTCGGTGATCTTGCCGTCGGTCAAATAAACGACCCGGTCGGACGCGGCCAACATCTTGTGATCGTGCGTCGCGCTGATGACGGTCTTGCCCATTTCGCGCGTGAACCGGCCTAGCATCTTGATGATTTCCTCGCCGGTCTTGAGGTCGAGGTTGCCGGTCGGTTCGTCAGCCAAAATCAAATCGGGATCGTTCGCCAACGCGCGGGCGATGGCGACGCGTTGTTGCTGGCCACCGGACAGTTGCGTGGGCCGGTGGTCATAGCGTTTGCCGAGGCCAACTTGCTCGAGCAACGCTCGCGCGCGCTTGGAAGCCTCGGCATCCGACACACCGGCAAACGTCATCGGCAACATCACATTCTGCTCGGCGGTCATGACTTCGACCAGATTGAACGTCTGGAAAATAAACCCGACTTTGTTGCAGCGCAGGTAAGCGATCTGGCGCACGTCCATCGCGCGCACATCCTGCCCGTTCATCAAGACCTGACCATCGGTGGGCCGGTCGAGTCCGCCGATCATATTAAATAGGGTGCTCTTGCCGGACCCCGACGGCCCCATGATGCTCAAGTATTCGCCGCGCTGGATGTCGAGGTCCACGCCCGCCAACGCCCAGACTTCCTCGTCGCCCATCCGGTACCGCCGTTTCACGCCGCGCACCGAAACGATTGCATCAGTGACGGACATCGGTGTGGCCCTCCTGAATATCCAATTCCTCGCGCGCCGCGTACCGCACAATCACGCCATCGGTCAACCACGCGATCCGGTCGGACACCGACAACATCTTGTGGTCGTGCGTCGCGCTGATCACGGTGACGCCTTCGGTCTTGTTGAGTTCGCGCATCAGTTCGATGATGGCGCGCCCGGTCACGCTGTCGAGGTTGCCGGTCGGTTCGTCGGCGAGCAGAATGGCTGGATTGTTCGCCAACGCCCGCGCGACGGCGACGCGTTGTTGTTGCCCACCCGACATCTGTACCGGCTTGTGCAAAATCCGTTCGCCCAGCCCGACTTTTTTCAGCAACTCCACCGCGCGATCCTGCGCCTCCGTGGCCGGCACGTCCGCGAACAACATCGGCAACATGACGTTGTCCAAAGCCGTGGCGACCGGGATGAGATTGAACGTCTGGAAGATGTAGCCGATCTTGTGGCAGCGCAGCCACGCCAGCTCGATCGTGCTCAACGCCGCGATGTCCACTTCGTCAATGAACACCTTGCCGGCATTTGGCTTGTCGAGGCCGCCGATCATATTAAATAACGTGCTCTTACCGGATCCCGACGGCCCCATCAGCGCGACGTATTCACCGCGTTTGACGCTGAAATCCACGCCCTTCAACGCCTGCACTTCCTCGTCACCCATGCGGAAGATTTTGCGAACGCCAAGAGCGCGTACGATTTGTGTGGTTTCAGTGCTCATCAAACCTCACTCCGCATGGCATCGACCGGTTCCATTTTCGCCGCGCGCCAAGCCGGGTAGAGCGCACCGGCAACAGTCAGCGCCACACCGGCGGCGAAGGTCACAACGAGCAACTTGGCGAGTTCCAAAATCGGCAAGAGCGTCCAGGCTTCGTTGCCGAAACGGCTCAAGCCCTCGCCAAACGCCAAGCTGACACCGACGATCATCCCCAACGCCGTCCCAACCATGCCCTGAAACAAACTCTCGATCAGATACAACTTCACGATAAACGAATCCAACCCGCCGAGACATTTCATCGTGCCGATTTCCCGGAAGCGTTCCGTCACGCTGATCAACATCGCGTTCACGATTCCGACAAAACTGATCATCAACGCGATGCCCAACATCCACCGCGTCTGCGATTGTTGTTCCGTGCCGCGCAGTTGTTCGAGCACACCGGCGCGCGCGAGCCGTTGCTGCAACGCGTCCGATGCCCGCTCAGCCACATTCGCGGTCATGGTGTTCGAGCACAGGATGTACGTCAGGAAAGTCAGCGCCAACGCGATGCAGCAGGTCACCAAAAACGTTTTCGTCAGCCGAATCCGCAATCCGCGTAACGCGATCTGCACCACCTTGCGGTAGGGCAGGATGATGATTTGTTGCATCTCGCTCATGCGCGCGGCTTCTCCAGTTCCATCGCCACCAGCCCCTTCATCATCAGTGTCCGCAAAAATTTAGTCACGGCCAGTTCCGACTCCGGCTCGCTGATCCGCGTCTGTTTCGAGAAGGAACGGATGACTTGCCGGACCGATTGCCGGCCGTCGCAACTCTCGTACACCCGCCGGCCATACGCATCCAACCCAAACGTCCGTTCGCACTCGCGATCCGCACCCAAGACCCGTTGCCACCGTGCCCGCTCGAGCTTGACGGTCACGTACAACTTCCCGTTCTTCTCTTCCTTCCGCACCGCCGGCAACCGATGCGGCACGCCGTCCAACGCCGCGTTCCGTTGCGCTAATGTATTTTTCGGCGCGGCCATCTCAGACGTTCTCCCGGTGAGACTCGTTCATGTGCGCAATGGCGGTGCGACAAGTGTTTTCATCCGCCGCAGTCGCCGATTGATGTTCTGCGATGAGCAGCCGGTTTAACTGCTGGTCATGCGCGACCACTGCACACGTCGCGCGCGGCTTGACCCATCCGAGCGGGAAACCGAGCCGTTTCCGTCCTCGGCAAGCCGCGCCGTCAAATTTCGCAGCCTGCAACCGGCGATGTTCGTGGAACGGATACGTCCTGAGCCAATTCTCCAGCGTCCGCCGTCCCAACGCCAAATCGCCGGGATAGACTTGCCGGACCATCAGCATCTCCTTCTTTTTCCTGCGAAACTCCAACGCCACGTCGCCGGCAAACAAATGGCGGCGAGTCAGTTCAAATCCTGCCGGTATGACGAATCTCAAGTCGTACATCGCCCAAACCGAGTCGCCGGCCACCGGCGTCGCGCGCAATGACGGTAACACCTGTTCCGTCACAATCTCCCGCAACTTCTCCGCTAACACGCCGTTGACGGTCACTCCCAGCACCAGTTCGGCGGGCGCGGAGTAGGCGTACCAATACGTCGTCTGTTTATCTTCCTCGCTCTGCACCCCGTAGGCCCAGCCGCACGCGGTGAAATGTTCTTCGCCCGGTGGTGTTCCACCCGGCAACACGCCATGCTTGCGCAACCGCTCCGTCACCCACGCTCGAGCGTCCGGCACACGATTGCGCTCCCATTGAATCCGAAACATCGCGCACGTTGAATCGCCCACGATCATCTGCCCCTTGGCCGGCGGGCCGGTAAGTTTCAACGGTTGCCACGCGGCCGGCATCTCCAACTGCCAACCGGCCCACGCGAGCAATGACAATTTTTCCGTCGCAATCATAGCGGGAGAACCACATTCACACTCTTCAACATGAACACGACACCGAGGGCGAACATCGCGGCCAAGCCCATACCGGCGCCGAACCCGGCAGCGAACACGATCCGGTATTGCGGCCACATGTCGCCGAACCATTTCCGGCAGCCGTACCGGCCGAGCAACGCGCCGATGATTGTCGGGATGATCGCGTGCGGCAACGATTGGTCGAGGCCGCGCACCATGCCGTACACGAGGAAGATCGGCAGGTTGAAATGCGCGAGGACGCCGTACAAACACAACGCGCTGCCCAAACCAACGCCGATGTAATCCAACCGGAAGGCTTCCCGGAACGGACTGATTCCGGCATCCGGTAGCGTCGCGGTCGCGATTAGGCCTGATTGATACGCCTGTAATTCCCAAAATTCGTTCGCATACGGATACATCTCGCTGGGCACCGGCCCCATGGACCAGATAAATTGCGCGAACAACAATGTGCTGATGATCATCAACGGATACGTGATCGCTTCCGCCTTGATCAACGCGGTGAACTTCGTGCCGGTCAGTTCCATCGTGCGGAATTCGAGCACCTGGCTGGCGTGGTTGTGCAACGGGATCGGCGCGTACCAGATCGCCGCGCCTTTG
>CAZJCX010000010.1:0-2156 GCA_964544425.1 uncultured Verrucomicrobiota bacterium | reverse complement strand
CACGGACAACTGCATACCAACCAAGCCTTCCATGCGCGCCGACATGTAACTCACGAACGGCGTCCACACGAATCCGTAAAACAACAGCAACCACAGCGGGAATGGGTCACCGGCCAGCGGACCGGAGCCGTAGTTCACCAGCCAATACGCAATCGCGATGTACACCAGCGTCGAGGCGACCCAGATCACGAGCCCAACGGAAATCGGGATGTCGCCGCGGGCCTTGTTGGGTTGCCATAATTTCTTCCAATCCAACTTCGTCGCGCCCAACTCGTCGGCTTCCTTCTTCTTCGCCTTCAACTTCGTCCACATGTGGATGAACCCGATCACCGCCACCGCGAACATCAGGCCGAGGTGGAAGCTGAAGTAGAAATCGAAATGGTTCGACCGCACCACTTCCAACGCGTTCAAGCCCGGCTCCCAACTGTTCAACACCCCAAAATGTTGCAGCACCGGATTGGCGACCATCGTGAATACCACGCCAAACAAACTTCCGATCACCGCCATGAACGGCATCACCATGCCGGTCACCACCAACCCCAAATCAAACGACAACATGATCGGCATCGCCGGCAAGACTCCCTCGGTGTAGTTCGTGAAATCCACGAACGGAATCGGCAAAATCCGCAACGGTTTCCCCAACATCGCCGCGCTGATGCTCGGCAGACCGATGTACACCAGCCCAAAAACAATCCCCAACGCCCCGCCCATTGAAAACACTTTCGTCCGCCACGTCTCGCGTTCGTTCGACGAATCCGCCAACGCCGTCATCCCGGCTGCGCCGACGGGCGCGAGCGGGAACGGCAATTCCTCCACGTCCGCCGTCAGCTTGTACATCACGTAGCCCAGCCCGAAGTTATCCACGCGCGTCACGAACATCATCAACGCGCCAATTCCGACCGGCCACAACCACGCCCACATGAAGAAATCGCGTTGCGCCAGCACCGACGGATCGGTCGGCACGAACCAACTCGGCAGATATTCCGTCAGCCCCATCTTCCGAATTTCTTCCGACTGCGCGAAGAACTGCCGCCACAACCAATCCTGTCCGCCCGCCGCCATCGCCGCGCCGCACATATAAAACAGCACGAAGATTTGCGGCCGTTTCAACTTCACCAACGCCCGCCGCGCGATCTCGACGTAGAGCAACACCGTCACCCATTTCGCCGCGCCGCCCATGCCGAGGCCGGCGACCAAATTGATATAGACATTGGCCGGCGCCATCACGAGGCCGACGAACAACCCCATCAACACCGTCCCCCAACTGATCCCCTCCTCGAACTCCTTCGGCGGGGTCATCAAGTTGCGAAACTCTTGAAATTCCTTGTCTTCTCTCATGTTCGTAATTCGGAATGCGGAATGCGGAATGCGGAACGGGTTACCGTTCCATCCGCCTTCAACGCGATTTGCATCCTATTCCACATTCCGCACTCCGCTTTCTGCATTCGCCTCTTTCCGCACTCCGACTTCCGCATTCCGCATTTTTTCCGCGTATTCCTGAATGCGCTCCGGCGTCACCTTGCGCCATCCCAACAATTGCCGGCGCAGCTCGTAGAAGAACGGCTTGTTCAACCGCCACCAAACTTTCGGCGTCCCCGTCTCATGCCGGATCACGACCGCGATCGAACACACACCGTCCACCGGCGGCTCAATCGTCAATCGCATCGCCTGGCGCACGCCCATGTCGAACGGCGCGAGCCACACCTGCGCTTCCAATCCGCCCACACAGCCCGGCGTCCCCGCCGGCAACAACCGCACCTCGTCCACATCAAACCCGCCGAGCACGCCGTCCCGGTGTGCTTCGAGGTATTCGTGAATGAACGCGATCAAACCCGGCGCAGCCGACGGACTCACCGTGAACGGCAGCGTATCGCGAATCACGCCGTCCACCGGCTCCGGCACTTTCCAATCCACTTCCGTGCTCGGCGCAGCAATCCGCCCGGCCACAATCGCCGGCACGATCGCCGACAAGACGACCACGCCTTGCACCAGCAACATCGTCTTGATCACCGCCGTGCCGGAATAATTCAGAGTCACTCCCTGCATCCAGCCCAGCCCGGTCAACACCGTCGCCGTTCCCTGCCCGGCAATGTACCCGAACACCGCGCCCATCAACCCGTACGTCAACGCCTCCGCCACGAACAACGCCCCGATAT
>CAZJCX010000009.1:32222-32670 GCA_964544425.1 uncultured Verrucomicrobiota bacterium | reverse complement strand
ACACAAGCGCGCCGCCGTTTACCGGCGCGCTGGTCGGGCTGACATTGAAGCTGCTCACCGGCAAACCGCTGGTCTCGGATTTTCGCGACCCGTGGATCGGCGACACGTACATCCGCAAGTATTCGCCGCTGGCCGACCGGCTGGCGCGGTGGCTGGAACGTAAGATCTTCGCGCATGCGGCGTGTGTGCTGAACGTCTCGCACGACCTGACCGGCAAGTTCGTTACAATCACGAACGGGTTCGACCCTGCAGATTTCACTGAGTTGCCGGCCGCGCGACAGAACGGGACGTTTCGGATCACGTATACCGGCAGCTTCTACAAGGGCGCAAGAGAACCCCGTCAATTCCTCGAAGCACTGGCGTTACTGGCGAAGCGGCATCCGGCGGAGTTTGGCCAATTGCGTGTGCAGTTCGTCGGCGAACCCGGCTGGGGCGCGGAGAACGCCGA
>CAZJCX010000009.1:31396-32201 GCA_964544425.1 uncultured Verrucomicrobiota bacterium | reverse complement strand
CGGGTCTCTGGCACTTGGTGACCGGGTGATGTTCACGCCGTACCTCCCGCATCGTGAGGCGTTAGCAGTGATGGCCGGGTCCAGCGCGGTGTTGATGCTCGGCAATGTAAAGAAGGCGGATACCGGCAGCTTGCCGGCGAAGCTTTTCGAGTACGTCGCGACGCGTAAACCGATCCTGGCGCTGGTACATGAAGGAGAGAGCGCGGCGTTCGTGCGCGATTCTGGTATCGGCCGCGTGGCGGTGCCAGATAATCCCGAAGCAATCGCCGCCGTGCTGGTGGACATGATGCACTCGATTCACGCCGGATGGTTCTCGACCGAGCCGAACGCGGATTTGTTACGCCGGTTTGACCGGCGCACGTTAACAGGACACCTGGCGGCAGTGTTTGATGCGGTGGCCGCCGCGTGATGGGGCAATGAATTGTAACGCAATGATGATCCTGGTGGCGTTGCCGGCTGCTGCGCTGGCACAAGGCGCGACGAACTTGTGGGTTGGCCCGACCAATGGCGACTGGAGCAACCCGGCCCATTGGTCGCTTGGCGCCGTGCCGGTCGGCTCGGATGTGACGGTATTCAGCACAAACTACTTTGGGATGACGGGCTCGAACACGGCGGTGCGCGTGAACGTGGCGGACGCGACCGTGTACGACTTGGTGGTCACGAATTATTCCGGAACCGTCACCTTCGTGGCCGGCGGGACGTTCACGGTGAGCAACAACTTTGACCAAGCCAGCGGCACGTTGAACGTCTCGAACATCACATGGTCGGTGCTCGGCCCGTTCTGGAAAAAACTCGGCGGCGTTCT
>CAZJCX010000009.1:30277-31386 GCA_964544425.1 uncultured Verrucomicrobiota bacterium | reverse complement strand
ACCGTCGGCACCGCAAAGCTGCAGCTTCCCGGTAATACGACGGTAATGAATGCTGGTATTGCGAATACGCTGATCGCGCACTCCTTGTACTGTGGGTACTCGAATCAGACCGTCCGATTTCCCAACGAAGCCTCGGCAAGCCACTTTCTGATGCTGATGGGCGGGACGAGCATTGTGGGTCAACCGAGCCAGAGTATCGGCCTCGGTGTCGGCGCAATTTACAATAACACCGCGCCGCCGGTGACTTTGACGACCACCATTTTCGACGCGCTACCGGGTAGTGTTGTCGCATCAAACAGTAATTCCGCAAACCTGACATTTCGCCTGCCATCATCGCCCCATTACACCACCGACGTGTCTTCCGCGTTATCGCGCTGCACGATCGGAACGATTCTCCAGTTCGGATTGCCCTCGCAGCCATACGGCGGACGCCCCACGGTGCTGATTACCAATGTCAGCCTGATCATCAGCAACAATCTGGCGAACCTCGGGCTGTGGACGGGCATGCGCGGCGTCAATCTGATCATTCGGGATTCGTTGATTGACGTGAACCGTATTCAAGCACCGGGCGTCGATGCCCGTTTCTATTTTAGCAATTGCACGGTCAACGTCGGCCTGCGCCTCTACACCGGCCAGAACGGGTTTCAATGGTTCGGCCAAAGCAACACGCTGGAACTCATCGACTCTTTGCTGACTGCGGAGTGGGGTTACTACTTTTCCTCGAACAGCACGTTTGTGGCGGAGAATTCACAAGTCATCGTGACCAACATTGATCAAGCGACGCACCAGGTATTCAATCAATTCAGCAACCGGGTGCTCAACACGCCCTTCACGTTTCACAATCTCCAAACCGCACCGAGCACAATCACCGCCGCGGGGTTTGGATTCAATGATTTGACCGTCAAGGGCGTCGGCTCCATCTACTTCGGCACGCCCATCATCGCCAACGTCATCACCAGTCGACTTACCAACTGCCGGACGTTGGGCAACTCGGTCGCCGCGCGCTCGCTGGTCATTGCCGAAGGCACGCTCACGGCGAGCAACTCCGTCGTCACCCTCACCAACGACCTCACGATCATCGGCGGCCAGCTCATGCAGGACGGCGGCAT
>CAZJCX010000009.1:29998-30260 GCA_964544425.1 uncultured Verrucomicrobiota bacterium | reverse complement strand
GCTCCCCGGCAGTGGTTCGTTCACATTTCTCGGTGGTACGTTCGCCCCCGCCGCATCGAGCGTCGCCAATGGCGCGCCGTTCGTGGCTGGCAACGGCGTCAAGCCGGCCATACTGCGGCTCCGCGGTGGGACGCACTCGTTCGCCGATGGCCTCGCAATCACGAACAACGCCACGCTGACCGGCAGCGGCACTGTGGCCGGCAACCTCACGTTGCGGTCCGGCTCGACTCTGCGATTCGATCTGGCCGGATACACCCATGAC
>CAZJCX010000009.1:26643-29988 GCA_964544425.1 uncultured Verrucomicrobiota bacterium | reverse complement strand
ATTCACCGTGACTGGCGCCGCCACACTGGCCGACACCTTGTCAGTCGGGTTCACGACCGAATTTGTGGCGGCGGTGACCAACGGCGCGAGTTTTACGTTGCTCACAGCCGGAACGATCAGTGGCGGGTTTGCAAACGTCGCCAATGGTGGGACGCTGACGACGAGCGATGGGTTCGGTCGGTTTCAGGTGCTACACGATACGACAACGCTGAAGATCGTGAATCTCTCGTTTGTGGACACGGACAACGATGGGCTGCCGGATTGGTGGGAGCAGATAAATTTCAGCGGCGCGACGTTGGCTGACGCGGCGGCAGATACCGACGGCGATGGCGCGGTGAATCTCGACGAATATCGGGCCGGCACATCGCCACTCGATCCAGCAAGTCTCTTCCGCATTGTGGGTATCTCACCCGCCGGCGCGAACTACCTGGTAGAGTTCTCGACTGTAGTTGCCCGCTCGTATGCCGTCGAGCGCAGTGCCGACCTGGTTAGCGGGACGTGGAGCACGGTCACCAATGGGATTGGTGGAACGGGCACCACGGTGGGTGTGATTGACCCGGATATGACATTAACAACGCAGAGGTTTTACCGAGTACGGACAAAGCCGTAGGGCTCTTCGGGTCAAAAGCTATGGCGTTTTTTTTTCTTGTCTTGTATGTAGTTCTGCTGCTGTTGCGGCCGCAGGATTGGTTCGAGCCGCTGCAGGGGTTTCGCCTGATCGACTTGACCGCGATCGGCGCCGTCATCGCCACCTTCATCACTCGCAGCAGCAAAGAGAGTTCGTTTGCGACGCTCCGGGACGACACGTACTCGCGACTTCTTTGGGGGATGTTCGCCGCAGTCATCCTTTCCGAGCTGACCAAGTTTCGGCTCGCGTATGCACTCGAAGCATTCCAAGACTTCGGCAAACTGTGCGTTCTATTTTTTCTTTCCATGCTGCTGGTAGACCGCCCCGGACGCACGCGCGTGATGCTTTGGGTAATTGCCAGTTGCGCCGGCATTCTCATCTTTCACACAATGCTCCAAGTGCAACGGGGGTATGGCTTCGGCGATATCGAGCCTTACACGACCGAGGCCCTGTCGGGCAGAGTTCTCAGTTTCCAAGAAATCTTGGCGACAGAGTTTCGGGTCCGTGGATCGGGAATATTCAAGGATCCAAACGATTTTGCAATGCTGTATGTAATGGCAACGCCGTTTGTAGTTGCCCTCTTCCAAGCGCCAGGTTCCGCGCTGCTCCGGCTGTTGCCCCTGACGTTGATACCGGGGTTTCTCTATGTGCTCTACTATACAAAATCCCGCGGCGGCCTCGCCGGCTTTGCCGCCATGGTTTTGGCCTACATGTGGATGACGGGGCGGCGGAGCTTTTTCCGGCTCGTAATAAGTGTGGCATTAGTGGCACTTGCCGTGGCGCTCGGACCGGCGCGAGCCACGCAAACGGTGTACGAAGGTTCGGCCGGCGGGCGGGTGGTCGCGTGGGGCATCGGCAACGGGTTTCTGAAGGAGAACCCTTTGTTTGGCATTGGCTACAACCGGTGGATCGACTACGAGAGACTTACGGCTCATAGCTCGTTCGTGATCTGCTATGCCGAACTCGGGCTGACTGGATACTTTTTCTGGTTCACTTTGATCTTTGTCATAATTCGCTCACTGCTGCGCATCACGCGGCTGCCGCGCCACCTGGATCCGCTCGCGATTCGCTTGGCTGGGGGTTTGTTCGCCGGTTTGGTGGGATACATGGTCTGCGCGTTTTTCCTCACTCGAACCTACAATCCGGTACTCTATTTCCTACTTGGATTGGGTGTTGGACTCATTCGTCATGTGCAACGCAACACGCAACTACCCTCCCAGTTACTGGCGGTGACGCGACGCGATCTCGTTCTGGGCGGGGCTTTGGCGGCTGCCAGCATCCCCGGGCTCTGGGTGTTGATCAAATTGTATTGGGCGATAGGTGGTAGTGGCACATGATCGCATGAGGCCCGCTGGCACGATTCAGGCGACGGGACCGGCTATTCGCGTGATGCAAATCGTCCTTAGTTTGCACACCGGCGGATTGGAGCGGGTTGTGATTGATCTCGTCCAAAGCGCGGGCGCAGACTTTGAAATGATTGTCTGCTGTCTCGAAGAAACGGGCGCGTGGGCCAATGAAGTTCCGCGCGTGATCGCACTCGGCAAGAAACCAGGTATTGACTGGAGTCTGTTCTGCAAAATCCGCCGGCTCGCCCTGCAGGAGAACGTGCGCGTGATTCACACTCACAACGCGACAGCCCACTTCTACGGAGCCATTGGCGCCAAACTGGCCGGGGCGCGCGTCCTGCATACCGAGCATGGCGTCAACATCGGCCGCGAAGCCCAATATGCGCGACTCAACCGAATCGCCGCCCCGTTCACCGACATTAGCGTCAGCGTCTCAAAGTGGCGGGACGATGTGCCGGTCGTGCCGAATGGCATTCACGTCGAGCGATTTGCACAAAGTGGAACGGGCTTCTCGCCCGTTTCTGGATTGGCAAAACTGAACGGGCGGGACGCCCGTTCCACTCCTCTGCGACGCGTCGGCAGTGTCGGCCGGTTGGTGCAGGAAAAGAACTATCCACTTTTGATTCGCGCTGTCGCCGGTATTCCCGGAGCAGAGTTGATTCTGGTTGGCGACGGCCCACTGCGCTCCGAACTGGAGCAGCAAGTGAAACGGACGTCTCGCCCGTTTTCTGCGGCCGGTCAAAGCCCGGCGACGGGCGAGACGCCTGTGCCTCTTGTCCAATTCCTCGGTGTGCGTTCCGACATACCGGAGTTGCTGGCGAGCTTAGATGTGTTCGCGCTCTCCTCGAGCACCGAAGGCATGAGCATCGCGTTGCTGGAGGCGATGGCAGCCGGTTGCCCGATTGTCGTCACGGCTGTCGGCGGCAACACGGAGTTGATCCAGCATGAAGTCACCGGCCTCGTCGTCCCACCTGATGACGAGCCGGCCTTGCGCGCGGCGATCCGACGGCTGCTCGACGACCGTGCGCTGGCCGCCCGGCTCGGCGCGGCGGCTCAGACAAGGGCGCGCGAAAAATACGGTGTCGCCAGTATGACGCAGCGATATGAAGAGTTGTGGCGACGGCTGGCGGCATGATATTCTAGAGAATACATTTATGACGACTCCCCTGTGCATTGGCATAATCGGCCTTGGTTATTGGGGCCCGAACCTAGTTCGCAACTTCGCTGCCGTCGAGGGCGGCCACTTGCGCGTGGCGTGCGATCTTGATGAGAAGCGATTCCGGAAACTGCCCGCGCAGTTCCCGAGCGTGAAGTTCACGACGAATCCGAAGGACATTTTTGAAAACCCGGAAATCGACGCCGTCGCCATTG
>CAZJCX010000009.1:11761-26623 GCA_964544425.1 uncultured Verrucomicrobiota bacterium | reverse complement strand
GGCCAAGCAAGCTCTTGAAGCAGGCAAGCACGTGCTGGTAGAGAAACCGCTCACGTCGCGCGTCGATCAAGCCGAGGAATTGCTCGCCATCGCCGCAAACAACGGCCTCGTCGTAATGGTGGACCATGTATTCGTGTTCAGTCCACCGGTGTTGAAGATGAAAGAGATCGTGGACTCCGGCAAGCTCGGCAAGCTGTTCTTCATCGACAGCGTCCGCATCAACCTCGGTCTGTTCCAACGTGACATCAACGTCGTCTGGGATCTCGCACCACATGATTTATCCATCGTGGATTTCCTCGTCGGACGGTTGCCGAAGACACTTTCCGCATTTGGCTCGAACCACACCAACGGCGACATTGAAGACGTCGCGTACCTCAATCTCGATTTCGGCGACGGACTCATCGCAAACTTCCATGTTAACTGGCTTTCGCCGGTCAAGGTGCGCTCAATGATTGTCGGCGGCAGCGAGCAAAGTCTGATTTACAACGACCTTGACCAAAGCGAGAAAATCAAAGTGTACAACCGCGGCATCAGCCTGCAACCGACCGACGAACAGCAGAAACGACAGTTGATGGTGTCCTACCGATCTGGCGATGTGTGGTCGCCCAACATCGGCAGCGAAGAGCCGCTTGGTCGGATGGCCGCCCATTTCCTCGACTGCATCCGTCAAGGCAAAGAGCCAATCTCGGGTGGTACTGCTGGCCTACGCATCGTCAAGATTCTCGACGCCGCGCAGCGCAGCATCAAAGCGCAAGGGGGAAGAGTCACACTATGAAACCGCCAGAATTCTCCCGTATTGCGCCGGACGTAAAGCTTGGCGAAGGCGTCCAGATCTACTGCTTCGTCAATCTCTACGGCTGCACCATCGGCAATGGCACGCGTGTCGGTGCGTTTGTCGAAATCCAGCGCGGTGCCGAGATCGGTCAGCGCTGCAAGATTTCCAGCCACACGTTCATCTGCGAAGGCGTGACCATCGAGGACGAATGTTTCATTGGCCATAACGTCGTGTTCATCAACGACAAGGTGCCGGCCGCGGTAAATCCCGACGGCTCACTGCAAAGCGCTGAGGACTGGAAAGTCGTCAAGACCCGTGTCTGCAAACGCGCTTCCATCGGCAGCGGCGCGGTGATTTTGTGCGGCGTGACTGTCGGCGAAAGCGCGGTTGTCGGCGCCGGCGCGGTCGTCACTAGAGACGTACCCACCAAGACCGTCGTGGCTGGAAATCCTGCCCGCGTGTTACGCACGCTATGACTCCAAAGGTAATTGCCTTTCTGCCGGTGTATAACGAAGAGGCCCAGATCGGCCCGCTGCTCGAACGCTACCGGCCGATTGTTGAGAAAGGAATGGTCCACAAAGTCGTGGCCGTGAACGACGGATCAACGGATCGCACGCCGGAGATCATGCGCCAGTATCACTACTGCACAGTCATTACACATCCCTCGCGCCAAGGCTGCGGCGACGCGATCCGCAGCGCTTACCGGTACGCGCTCGACAAGAATTTCGACATCTTCGTCATCATGGCCGGGAACGGCAAGGATGACCCCGCCGAGATCGAGCGACTACTCGCGCCCATTTTGAAAAACGAGGCGGACTACGTCCAAGGCTCACGGTTTCTAGCCGGCGGACATAGTCAAGGCTTGCCGCAGCACCGCAACATAGCGATCCGCGTATTCACCTGGACGTTCTCTTTGTTTCTGTGGCGGCAGTACACGGATTGCACGAACGGCTTTCGGGCGTACCGGACGAGCATTCTGCGTGACAAACGGCTGGACTGGTCGCAGTCGTGGTTGGGACATTCGTACGAGATTGAGTTTTATATGCACTACAAAGTCGCGGCGCTTGGGTACCGGGTCTTGGAAGTACCGGTGTCGAAGATTTACCGGCCCGCAGCGGACGGCAGCTATACAAAAGTGCGGATTCGCGACTGGCTGACGAACTTGAAACCGCTATTTTATCTGCGGTTTGGGCTTAGAAAGTAAGGAGGCAGCATGGCATTGAAAGCATTGGTGACCGGCGGCGCAGGGCTCATTGGCTCGCACATCGTGGATCAACTGTTGGCGAAGGGCTACGAAGTTCGCATCTTCGACAATCTTGAGCCATGCACGCACATGGAAGGCAAACCGGTCTGGATCCCGAAGGACGCGGAGTTCATTCAGGGTGACATGCGCAATATTGACGCCGTCGCCAAGGCTGTGACCGGTGTGGACGTGATTTTCCATCAGGCCGCGTATGGCGGATTCGCGCCCGAACTCGAAAAGATGACCGACGTCAACGCGACCGGCACGAGCCGCATCTTCGAGGTCATCCGCACGCAGGGACTCAGCATCAAGAAGGTCGTCACGGCATCCTCGCAGGCCGTCTACGGCGAAGGCAAATACCAATGCAACAAGTGCGGCCCGTGTTATCCCGATCCTCGCCCAATTGCACAGCTCGAACGCGGCGAATGGGAGGCCAAGTGCCCGACCTGCGGCGCGCCGACGAAGGGCATGCCCATCAACGAAGAATCGCCGCTGAAGTTTACCGGCGTCTATTCGCTCTCGAAGTATTTCGAAGAGCGCCTCACGCTCGCACTCGGCCGGGAATGGGGCATACCGGCGGTCTCGCTGCGGTATGCGCTAACGTACGGTCCGCGCCAGTCCATTTTCAACCCGTACACTGGCATCTGCTCGATTTTCTCGACTCGGCTGCTCAACAACCTGCCGCCGATCATCTACGAAGACGGTCAGCAGATGCGCGATTTCGTGTTTGTCGAGGACATCGCCCGCGCCAACGCGCACGTGATGGAGAGCGACGCGGCCAATAATCAGGTCTTCAACGTCGGCACCGGCACGGGCACGCCGGTCATGAAGTTTGCCTGCCTACTGCGCGACGCTTACGGAGCGAAAGTGGACCCGTCCGCGCCGGGCGAGTTCCGGCCGATGGACTTCCGACACCTAATCGCCGACAATTCGAAGATCACCGCGCTCGGCTGGAAACCGCAGGTTCCGGTCGAACAGGGCGTGAAGCGGTACGCGTATTGGATCATGTCGCGCACACGTCCAGCGGAGTATTTTACGAAGGCGGAGCAAACGCTCAAACAACTCCGCATTGTTCGCGGCGTCACGAAATGAAATGAACAATCACTGGCTCTCGTTCGGGTTGCTGTTTACCGCCGCGCTTGCCATCCGGGCGGCTTTCATGCCGGCCGACCCGACGCCCAAGCCTGGCAGCGACGACGACGAGTATGATTCCTACGCGTGGAACCTCGCCCAGGGACGCGGTTACCGGGGGCCCAGCCCGGCGTACTCCGACCGGGAGCACCTCACGTCGTGGCGGATGCCCGGGCCGTCGCTGCTGTTTGCCGCTGTGTACAAGTTTGTCGGACACAAGCCGGGCGCGGCGATTTTCACCAATGCAGTCCTCGGCGCAGCCACGTGCGTGGTCATCTACTTCATCGGACTGGCCATGTACGGGCCGGTCGTCGGCTGGCTGGCGGCCATCGTGTACGCCTTTTGGCCACATGCGATCTTCTATTCCCGAGCAATTTGCTCTGAGCCCCTTTTTGTATTTTTGTACTCGCTGTTGGTGCTCCACAGTTTCACTTTAGCCAAACGGCCTTCAGGCGGTCACGTCGCGCTCAGCGGATTGCTGCTCGGAGCAATGCTGTATACGCGGCCTCATCCGCTGATTTTGCCGGCCATGGCCGTGTGGATCGTGATCGTGTTCTGGCGACGATGGCCGGTCATGCTGAAAGCCTGGGGGCTTTTCTTTGTGGCCGGGTTGATGATGCTTCCGTGGGTTGTGCGAAACTACCGGGTGCAGGGCGCGTTTGTGCCATTCACGACACAGGCTGGTGAGGCGTTGTTGCTCGGCAACAATCGCATCGTGGCCACTGACCCGCGATACTACGGATACAGTTTTCCGCCCGATGCGCGACTCTTACCGGAATATAAGCACGAGTTTGACGGGTTGAATGAGATGGAGCGTCAGCAACGATGCAGGGAGTTATACCAAGAATGGATGAGGGAAAATCGGGACAAGTTGTGGTACCTAACGCACAGCAAGTTCCGCCGGTTTTGGACGCCATTGCTGTACCAAGACAACCGGGTGCGGAAAATAGTTTTCTTCGTGACTTGGACGCCTGTGCTTACGTTGTTTGTGGTCCCGTTTTTCGCGACGCTTGCGTCCTACTTGCGTGCGCAGGATGGCCGGCTGATGGTGCACGCGGCTGTGTTGAGCACGCTGGCTGGCTCGCTCATCGTCGCCAGTACGGTCCGCTACCGATTTGTCATCGAGGGTTTCTGTATCGTCTTCGCCTGCGCGGCGGTCGTGTGGATCTGGAATCGGCTGCGGGGTCGACCAACAGCTTCAACGTAACAGATTAACATGGACCTCAAAGGAAAGACAGCATTGATCACCGGCGGATGCGGCCTCATCGGCTCGACGATCGTCAATCAACTCATTCGCGACGAGCATATCGGCAAAATCGTCGTCCTCGACAACCTGACCCGCGGCACGATCCACAACGTCGAGTGGGCGCAGAAACACGGCAACGTCGAGTTGGTGAAGAAGGATATCCGGCATTTCGCGGACATCCGGCCCCACTTCAACGGCGTGGACGTGGTGTTTCATCAGGCGGCCATTCGCATCACGGCGTGTGCAGAACACCCGCGCGAATGCCTTGAGGTGTTGATTGACGGCTCGTTCAACGTCGCCCAGTCCTGCGTAGAAGCCGGTGTGACGAAACTTATCGCCGCCAGTTCCGCCAGTGTCTACGGATTGGCCAACGAGTTCCCGACCCCCGAGGATCATCACCCGTATACGAACCGCACGTGGTACGGCGGCGCTAAGGTCGCTAACGAGGCGATGTGCCGCGCCTTTCACGAGATGTACGGCCTGCACTACGTCGCCCTCCGTTACTTCAACGTCTACGGCCCGCGCATGGACGTCCACGGCAAATACACCGAGGTGCTCATTCGCTGGCTCGATTGCCTCGACACGGGCGAACGCCCGAAAATCTTCGGCACCGGCAAGTCCACGATGGATTTCGTGTTCAGCGAGGACGTGGCGCGCGCCAATCTTCTCGCCGCGAAACGCGATGTCGGAGACGAAGTCTTCAACATCGCTTCCGGCCGTGAAACCAGCTTACTCGAGTTGCTCAGCGCGCTGCTCAAGGTGACCGGTAAGACCGAGGTGCAGCCGGAATTTTGCGCCGAACGCAAGGTCAATCCTGTCCCGCGCCGGTGGGCGGACATCCGCAAAGCCGAGCGATTGCTTGGATTCAGGGCCGAAGTCGACATTGAGGAAGGCTTGCGCCGTCTCGTTGCGTGGCGCAAGGAAGCCATCGCCGCACAGAAGTGGAAGGAATACGTCACTTGATCCCCATTACAAAACCCGTTCTCGGCACCGAGGAAGTTGACCGCGTCCGGGAAGTCATCGAAAGCGGCTGGCTGACGCAGGGACCGAAGGTCGCCGATTTCGAGAAGATCCTGGCGGAGTATGTCGGCGCGAAATTCGCCGTCGCCTGCAGCAGTTGCACCACCGCCCTGCATCTGGCGTTGCTGACACTCGGCGTCGGCGAAGGCGACGAAGTTATCGTGCCTTCGATGAGCTACATCGCCACTGCCAACTCCGTCCGTTATGCTGGCGCCAAGCCGGTCTTTGCCGAAGTGGACTCGCGCACGTTCAACCTAGATCCCGACGATGTTGTCCGCCGCATCACGCCGCGCACAAAAGCGGTCATGATGGTTCACCAGATCGGGATGCCGTGCGACATTGACCGCTTTCTCGACATCGGCCGGCAATACAATGTAAAGATTTTCGAGGACGCCGCGTGTGCGCTCGGTTCCCGGTACAAGGGACGCCCTGTCGGCGCTCACACCGAGATGGCGTGTTTCTCGTTTCATCCGCGCAAGGTCATCTGCACCGGCGACGGCGGTATGGTCACCACCAACAATGAGGCGTATGCCGAGAAGATGCGCGTGTTGCGCCAGCACGGCATGAGCGTGTCCGATGTCGCCCGGCACGCGGCCAACAAGGTCATCCTCGAAGAGCACAACGTGCTCGGCTACAATTACCGGCTCACCGACCTGCAAGCCGCCGTCGGCATCGAACAGATGAAACGCCTCGATGGATTGCTCCAACGCCGCGCTGATCTGGCCGGCCGCTACCATAAACAGCTTGCCGACATCCCGCACATCGGGTTGCCGTATATCCCTGACTATGCCCAAACCAATTTCCAATCCTACGCCATCCGGCTGAAGGACAGTTGTCCGATCGCGCGCGAAGACCTGATGCAGAAGATGCTCGATGCCGGCATCGCCACGCGCCGTGGTATTATGACGGCGCACCGCGAACGTCCCTACATTGAAACACAAGGCAAACTCTCGCTGCCGGTCACCGAACGTTCCAGCGACCAGTCACTCCTGCTGCCGCTCTACCCACAAATGACAGAAGCGGAACAAGACACCGTCGTCAAGGCGTTACGTGCCACCCTCACTGCATGAGCCACACCCAGTGTCCCCTCTGCCAATCGGCTGACCATACACTCATGTACGACCTGAGTCAGTGCGTCGGCGACCATCGCATTCCCGGCCAGATTCATAGCTGCCGGGGCTGTGGGTTCTGGTTCAAAATCTTAGCGGACCAGCACCGGATCCGCGCGGCGTATCAGGACAATTATGCGGCCGACGAGATCGTCGAGAAATACATGCTGAGCGATCCGACCCGCGTGTATTTCCGCAAGATTATCGCCGGCATCGAAACAAAAGGCGGCCGGCTGCTCGACATCGGCACCGGCTTGGGCACCTTCGTCGAAGAAGCCGGTCAGGCCGGGTACGATGCGCAAGGTCTGGATCTGTGCGAACCGTTGGTCAAGAAGGCGCAGGCGCGTGGTCTTAAGGTGCAGTGCAAACCCGCGGAGGAATTGGCCGGTGGCGACAAGTTCGACGTCGTCACGATGCTGGACATCATCGAGCACGTGCCGCAACCGTTGCAACTCTTGACCAGTGCACACCGGGTGCTGAAACCGGGTGGCGAACTCGTCGTGTACACCCCAAACCATCGTGGCGCGGTTGTGGTTCTCGCGAAACTACTAAACGCGCTCGGCACCGGCTTCGCTATTGGCGAGATTTTCGGTGGCAATCATGTTGGTTTCTTCGACGACCGTACGTTGCCCGTGTCACTACACAAGACCGGCTTCGCAGTGCGGCAGATGAAACTTTTCCCCTACGACCCCTCACGCCCCGGTCAACCCGTCTCGCCCCTAAGCCTTGCGGCGGTGACAGCCATTGAGCAATTGGGAAAACCTTTCGGCCGAATGTTTCGCATGTTAATCTATGCCCGGAGCCAATCATGACCAAAGTTCCCTTTCTCGATCTAAAGGCGCAGTATCGGACCATCCGCACCGAAGTTTTGCCGGCGCTCGAAGCCGTGTGCGAATCCACCGGCTTCGCCCAAGGCCCGGCCACTAAGGAGTTCGAGGAACAATTTGCCGCGTATTGCGGCGTGAAACATTGCGTCACGCTAAACACCGGCACGAGCGCGCTGCACCTCGCGATGCTCTGCCTCGGCGTCGGCCCCAGCGACGAAGTGATCCTGCCGGCCATGACGTTCATTGCCACGGCTTGGGGCATTAGCTACGTCGGCGCCAAGCCGGTGTTCGTGGACGTTGACCCCGCGCGGCGCACGATGGACCCGCAGAAACTCGAGGCCGCGATCACCAAGCGCACCAAGGCCATCATCCCGGTACATCTCTACGGCATGCCGGCCGACATGGAAGCAATCATGGCCGTGGCCGGCAAGCACGGCATCCCAGTCGTTGAGGATGCTGCGCAATCGCAAGGCGCGCGCTACCGGGGAAAACGCGTCGGCCCATTCGGCGTGATGGCCGCGACCAGTTTCTACCCCGGCAAGAACCTCGGCGCGTACGGCGAAGGCGGCGCGCTGTTGACCAACGACGAAGCCATCGCCAAACACGCGCGCTCGCTACGCGACCATGGGCAGAGTCAGCGCTATCATCACGACGAAGTCGGCTTCAATTACCGGATGGACGGGCTCCAGGGTGCGGTGCTCTCGATCAAACTCAAACACCTCGACGCGTGGAATGCTGCCCGACGCTCCCACGCTCAACGCTACAACGAGCTTCTAGCCGGCTTGCCGGTCACACTGCCCACGTTCCCGGCCGATTCCGAATCGGTCTGGCACCTCTACGTTATCGAGTGCGACGACCGGGACAAGCTGCGGGAGAGACTTTCCTCTGCCGGCGTGGATACCGGCCTGCACTACCCCGTGCCGCTCCATCTCCAGAAGGTTTATGCCGGCCTCGGTCGCGGCCGGGGATCATTCCCGGTCTCCGAACGCATCGGCGACCGCTGCATTTCGCTGCCAATGTTCGCCGAACTGACGGACGAGCAAGTGAACACCGTGGCCGCCGCACTTCGCGCTGCGTTGAAATGAAAGCAACCGGGATCATTATCCTCGGAACAAACGGCAACTGTATCGACATCGCCGAAACGGTCGCGGTTCTGGGCTTTCTCGACGATGCACCTGAGCTTCAAGGAAAGTCCGTGGCGGGATTGCCAGTGCTGGGCAAGATCGCCGATGCCGGCAGATTCAGCGACGCGCAGTTCGTGAATGGAATTGGCAGCCCGCGTAGTTACCGGAAGAAACCCGACATCATCGCCGGCCTAAAGTTGCCGGCTTGCCGGTGGGCTACAGTGATTCATTCGACGGCGGTCTTTTCGTCGCGGGCGAAAATCGGCGCGGGCACCGTGTTGCTCGCGAATGTGTCCATCGGCGCAAATGTGACACTCGGCAATCACGTCATGGTGCTGCAGAACACGGTCATCTCGCACGATACCGTCGTCGGCAATTTCACCGCCATCGCAACGGGCGTATGCGTGTCCGGCTTTTGCAAGATCGGCACGAATTGCTACATTGGCAGTGGCGCAACGGTGCGCGACGGCGTGCGCATCGGTGACCGGGCACTCGTTGGCATCGGGTCGAATGTTGTCGCTGACGTGCCGGCAGACGCGGTCGTAATGGGAAACCCCGCCAAGCCGCGCGCATGAAACTCAGCATTATCATCCCGGTTCTGAACGAAGAAGAGAACCTGCCACGTCTGCTGCAAGCGGTTGACGACGCGTTCCGTCCGCGCGCGGACGTGACGCTAGAGTTGATTTTTGTGGATGACGGGTCGCACGATGGCACGATGGCAAAATTGCGCACAGTGGCCGGCAATGACCAGCGCGTACGGGCGCTGAGTTTCTCACGCAACTTCGGAAGCCATGCCGCGTTGATGGCTGGGTTCCGCCACTGCACTGGGGACGCAGCAGCGTATCTGTCCGCTGATCTACAAGACCCGCCGGAAATGTTACCACAGATGCTAGACAAACTAAAGGATGGCAGTCAAGTCGTCTGGGGTACGCGCGAGCACCGCGACGACACGGCAGCGACGCGGTTGCTCTCTGTGCTCTATTCCTCGCTGATGCGACGGTTAGCCCTGCGCGACATGCCGAATACCGGGATCGACCTTTGTCTCATTGACCGCCTCGTCATCGACACGATCACGACAATTGAGGAGAAAAACACGTCTGTCTTCGGTTTGATCATCTGGTCGGGATTCCGTCAAACGTTCCTCCCCTATCATCGCCGCGCCCGACAACGCGGCAAATCGCGCTGGACGCTCGGAAAGAAGTTGAAGTTGTTCGTGGACAGCTTCGTGTCGTTCTCGTTTTTCCCGATCCGGTTGGTCTCCTACATTGGAATGGTGGTGTCGGTGCTTGGATTCACTTATGCACTTGTCGTGGTGGCGCGCCGCATCATCTATGGGACGCCGATGCAAGGGTGGCCCTCGTTAATGGTCGCGGTCCTCACACTGTCCGGCCTGCAACTACTGATGCTGGGAATTGTGGCGGAATATCTGTGGCGCACATTTGACGAATCGCGCAAACGTCCGCCGTACATCATCAAGGAAACGATTGGGTTCGACAACCGGTAGGGACGGACCGCCGGGCCGTCCGCGGCGCGCCCAGCTGTCGCGCCTTACCTACGACCATGAAAACTGACGAACGAAAACTTCTGTGGCGGCTGCTCGTTTTTGCCGGCGCGATTCGCGTCGCGTTCTTCCTGATTTCCGTCAACGGCGCCGGCACGGACGGTCCGCCGCGCGCGCTGATGGCCTACGAATGGTCGCGCCACCCGGTCTGGCTCACGCCTGGCCACTGGTTGCCACTGCAAATCTGGATTTCCGGCTCGCTGCTCTGGTTATGGAACGATGTGTGGCTAGTGCCGAGATTGGTTTCCCTAGCATTTGGCATCGCGACCATTTGGCCATTCTACAAGCTCGTTCGCGAAGTTTTCTCGCGTGAAGTGACCGTAGCGGCCGCCCTGCTTTTCGTGTTGTACGGCCTCCAAATCTATCAATGCAGTTCCTCCGGCGGTGAACCGTTGTATTTCTTCTTCGTGTTCTGGGCGTTGTTCCATCAAGCGCGCTGGTGGAAAGCCCTAGAGCCGCGAAGTCTAATCTTTGCCGGATTGTTTTGGATCCCGGCCACATTGACGCGGCACGAGGCGTGGTGGGTAGCGCCGTCGTGCGTGCTGCTGGCACTTGTACGCGCACTCGCCGACGAGCGTCGCGCGACGCTTCTGCTGCCGGTGGTTGGATTCGGCGCCCTCGTCGCGGCTGGGCCAGCCTTCTGGATGACAGTGTGCGCGGCGGTGAAAGGTGACGCGCTCTGGATTTTGCATAGCTCGCAGCATACGATTTCAACTGCGAGTGCGTACTGGAGTCGACCTTGGTGGTATCGACTTGCCTTTTGGCCAGTTGGGCTAACGTTGTCAATCGGTCCCTTCGTACTCCTCACAGCGAGCGTGGGAATTGCGAAGGCAGTTAGGGAACGGACGTATCCGTTGTTGTTGGTTGGATATGCACTTGGCTTCTTGTTACCGTTTTGGACACTCCAAATGCTGGGAAACAGCGGCGTAAATGTGCGTCACACCTTATTTCCCGGAACATTACTCTTTCCGTTCGCCGCATTCGCCCTGGAAGGCAAACTCGACGGCGTGCGGCTGGCGCGTTGGACTGTGGCGGTTGCCGGGGCGTGGCTGTTGTTTGTGTTCGCGCTTGGGGAAACGGAGCGGGGTGAATTCAGCCAGAAGTTTCGCTCCATTTCGCCGCGCGCGCAGGACCGGCCGCATGTCATGGATGCCGCCACCTGGGTGCGCCGCCATGCGGCCACGGGCGACCGCGCGGCTGTTGACCGGTTCAACGATGAGGAGTCGAGTCTGCAATTCCACGTGCATCTGCCGCCGGAGAACGTGAAGATATGCTGGGGCAATCCGGAGGATTTACGCGCGTTCCTAACGCCGATGCCGAAGTGGCTTATCGTCGCGCCGAAGGGGCCGCTGGGCCAAGCCCTCGCGGCTTCTGACATACCGGTCACGCCGCGCCATTCGAACTACGTTTATATCGTCTACGAAGTTATACCTTCTTCATGAGGGTCTTGTTCGTTTCCAACTTGTTTCCCAATGCGCTCGAGCCGACTCGCGGAATGCACAACGCGCAGCAGGTCGCCGCGCTGGCGAAACTTTGCCCGGTCCGAGTCATCGCACCCACTCATCAGGCCGTTGCAGACGAAACATACCACGATCTGCAGGTGCGACATCCGCATTTTCACCATGTTCCCCTCCTCTCCCGCCCCTTTAATGGCTGGCTCTTCGCCCGCGCCATCGCAGCAACCGTCCAGCAAGAGCAGTTCGACATTGTACTCGTCAACTGGGCATACCCGGACGCCTACGGCGTGATGCTAGTCGCCGGCAAGCTGGGGTTTCCATTTGCGACGACTGTGCAGGGTAGCGATGTGAACGTGCTGTTTCAGAACCCGGCCCGCAAGAAGCAAGTCCTTCGAGCCCTTGGGGCCAGCCGCGCCGTGTTCTCCCGGAGTGAAGCGTTGCGCGACAAACTCGCCGGCGAGGGCATCCAAGCGACGACCGTGTACAACGGCATCGATCGCGAACGGTTCCGTCCACTTGACCGCGCCGAGTGTTGCCGGAGGCTCGGGATCGATCCGAATCGCAAGCGAATTTTGTATGTAGGCAACTTACTCCCGGTGAAAGGACCGACTGTGCTGGCGCGGGCGCGCGTGGATGCTGAAGTGGTGTTTGTGGGCGCTGGTTCCGAGCCGGTCAAGAGCGTCGGTCCGCGCCCCCATGAAGAGATTCCCATTTGGATGAATGCAAGCGACGTGCTTTGTTTGCCGAGCTTGAACGAGGGTTTACCTAACGTGGCGCTGGAAGCGTTGGCGTGTGGTGTGCCTGTCGTGGCGTCCCGCGTCGGGGGGGTACCCGGGGGGGTCCAGGACGGCGTCAACGGATTGTTAATACCGGCCGGGGATGTGCGGGCGCTGGAAGCAGCCCTATCCGACGCTCTGATGCGGAGTTGGAGTCGAGACGAACTCCGTCAGTCCGTGGCCAGATTTGACTGGGATGTGAACGCGCAAACGGTGTTCGCAACCTTGAAAAGGAGTCTGTAATGAAGGTCAGCGTCTTCGGCTTGGGGTACGTCGGTTCGGTCACAGCCTCCTGCCTTGCTGACAAGGGACATGAAGTCATTGGTGTTGAAGTTAACTCAACCAAGCTCGCATTGTTTCAATCAGGTAAGTCACCCTTATTTGAGCCGGGGTTGGCCGAGTTGTTGGCGAGAGTCCACAAGTCGGGCAAATTTACAGCGACCAGCAGTGCAGCGGAGGCGGTCAACAAGTCCGATATCTCGTTCATCTGCGTCGGCACGCCAAGCAAGAAGGGTGGACAGGCGGATCTGTCGTATGTCGAGCGCGTTTGCGATGAAATTGGCGCGGCTGTAAAAGCGAAGAAGATGCCGCACACAGTCGTGGTGCGCAGCACGATGTTGCCGGGCAATATCGAGCGGGTCGTCGTGCCACGAGTACTGGGCGGGCGGGTGGTAGCCAACCCGGAGTTCATGCGCGAAGGCTCGGCCATCAAGGATTTCTTTGAGCCGCCGTTTGTTGTCGTGGGCGAAGTTCAGGCCGGTGATGCGGACGCGGTCGCTGAGTTGTACCAATGCGTCAATGCGGAGGTCGTGCGCGTTTCCATCCGGGCGGCGGAGGCAATCAAGTTTGCTTGTAACGCGTATCACGCCACGAAGATCACATTTGCTAATGAGATCGGTCAGTTCTGCAAGGCCCAGGGCATCGACAGCCATGAAGTGATGGACGTTTTTTGCCGCGACACCAAACTCAACGTCTCGAAGGCGTATCTGAAGCCCGGTCTTGCCTACGGCGGATCGTGCTTGCCGAAGGATGTCCGGGCCCTTGTCAGTCGCGCCCGCGAATATGACATCGCCCTGCCTTTGCTCGAGTCGCTCGCGGCGAGCAATGGGTCGCAGATTCAGCGCACGATCGATTTGATTGCCGAACTCGACCACCGCGAAGTCGGTATCCTTGGCCTGAGTTTCAAAGCTGGCACAGACGACTTACGGGAAAGCCCGGTCGTCATCATTGCCGAGACGCTGCTGGGCAAAGGGTACCATCTCGCAATTCATGATTCGGAGGTAGAACTTACCCGCCTGACGGGCGCCAACCGGGACTTTCTGAGTCAGAAGTTGCCGCACATCAATTCTCTGCTCGTCAGGTCTCTACCGGAAGTCGCCGCGCGGTGTCCCCTCTTGGTGGTCTGCAAGAACGCGCCGGAGTACCGGGGTCTGGTGTCGTTGCTCCAACCCAACCATCACCTGGTCGATCTGGTCGCGGCGCTCAAGGGGCAGCCCGTACCCCACTACCACGGGCTCTACTGGTAGCGACCGGATTCCGTTCCGTCCATCATTTGGTATGCGCATCCTCGTTCTCATGCCGAAATTGTGCTGGCCACTTACCGGTGGCGCGGAAATTCGTAACTTCAACCTCTTGCGAGAAACAGCAAAACAGCACGAGGTCGTTCTGCTCTCCTTCCTGTCCTCGCCGACGGATCGCCAACATTTCCCCGCATTGGCACCCTATTGCCGGGAGATTGTCGGTGTGGACTTGCATCGGCCGACTTGGCGCAAGGGACTCAACGTGGCGCGCAGTCTGTTCAGCCGCGAACCATTTACCCTCGCGGAGTATTACCGCGCGGAGATGGCAGCCACGATGAGGCGGTTGGTCTCCCTGCACAAGATTGACCTGATTCATGCGCATTTTCTCCATGTCGGTCAGTACTGGGCTGACAAAGACGGGGCGGCGTTGGTCTATGACCCGCACAACCTCGAACACAAACTTTGGGAGCGCTTTGCCACGATTCAACGCAACCCCGCCGCACGCCTCTTTGCGCAAACACAGCTACCCAAATTCATCAGCGCGCAAAAGCAGGTGGCGCTACATGCCGAAAAGATTGTGACCCTCTCCGACTTTGATCGCGAGGAGTACCTCCGGATCGCCCCCACTGCCGACGTGACCACCGTGCCGAACGGGGCCGACGTTGAATACTTCGAGCCGCAGCCGGTGCCCGTGGAACCAGACTCGATCCTCTATTTCGGCAATTTCGGGTGGCCGCCGCAGGATGATGGCGCGCTCTATTTTCACGACGCCATCTTCCCGCTGATTCTCCAGCACCGGCCCAACGCCAAGCTGTATCTCGTGGGCAAGACGCCCTCCGAACCTATTCGGCGACTCGCCGCACCGAATGTGATCGTCACCGGCTACGTTCCTGACATCCGCGATTACATCGCCCGCGCGGCAGTTGTAGTAATGCCCCTGCGCGTTGGCGCCGGTACCAAACACCGCGTCTTTCAGTCGTTGGCCATGGCGAAAGCGCTTGTCTCCACCAGTGTTGGCGCGGAAGGAATTGCCTTGCGCCATGAGCACAATGCCATGTTGGCCGACGATCCCT
>CAZJCX010000009.1:8249-11648 GCA_964544425.1 uncultured Verrucomicrobiota bacterium | reverse complement strand
TTCCTCGCCGCAATCGCGAAACGGCAGTCGTCCACCATTTGAACCATGTGCGGCATCGCAGGCAAATTTAACTTCGGGGATCGCGCGCCAGTACCAACTGCGCTGCTGGATCGGATGAATCTCGTTCAACAACATCGCGGCCCGGATGGTGCCGGCATTTACAACAGCGGGGCCGTCGGCTTGGCGCATCGGCGATTGAGCATTCTGGACTTGGCAGGCGGGCACCAACCCATGTCGAATGAGGACGGCACGGTCTGGATCGTCTTCAATGGGGAGATTTACAACTACCCGGAGTTGCGGCCGCAACTGGAAGCGCGGGGACACGTGTTTCGCACTCATTCCGACACGGAAGCCATCGTCCATCTTTACGAGGATCGCGGGGAGGACTGCGTACAAGAACTCCGCGGCATGTTCGCTTTTGCGATCTGGGATGCGCGCCATGAGACCTTGTTCCTCTCCCGCGACCGGCTGGGGATCAAGCCGCTGCACTATGCCGTCCCGAGAGGCGCCAGCCTTGTCTTCGGCAGCGAGATCAAGGCAGTCCTTCAAGATGAATCAGTGAGGCGCACTGTCAACCGTGAAGCCTTGGAGCAATACCTGGGTCTGCTCTATGTGCCGGCTCCCGCGACGATGTTTAGCGGCATCCAGAAGCTCCCGGCTGGTCACATGCTGCGGTGTAACCGGCATGGTGTCCAGATTCGGCGATATTGGGATTTGTCGTACCGGGTGAACGAGGAGCTCACCGAAGCGGCGGCGACCGAGCAGTTCGCAGCGCTCCTCCGGGAAACGGTGCGCAGTCATCTCCTCTCAGACGTGCCGCTCGGGGCTTTCTTGAGCGGCGGTTTGGATTCCAGCGCCGTCGTGGCGTTCATGAAGCAAGTGATGCGCGGCCAGCTCGTGACTCTCTCGATCGGCTTCCGGGAATCTGAGTACAATGAATTGCCCTACGCCCGGGCTGTCGCCGGTGCCGTTGGCAGTGTGCACCACGAGCGGATCGTCGATTCAGACATCAACGACTTGCTGCCGCGGCTGGTCTGGGCATTCGATGAACCATTTGCTGACTCCTCAGCAGTCCCCACTTACCATGTCAGCCAACAGGCGCGCGAGCATGTGACTGTGGCCTTGAGTGGAGATGGTGGCGATGAGTTATTCGCCGGCTATCGTCGACACGCCGTAGAAGGCCAAGAGCAACAGTGGCGGAACCGCCTCGGCCCACTGCGCCATGCCGCGGGCATCGTCCGCCATCTGCCTGCCGATTGGAAGTTTACCGGCCGATACTCCCTCGAATGCCTTGGCATGGACGCGGCCTCCGCATACGCGCGGAAACACACCAACTACGTGATGCCACCCGTCGCCCGATCTCAATTGCTGGTGGAGACATCTGCTGCGGATCCGGTTTCCTCGCACCGCGAGTTGTATCGCCAGGCACCCGCCGCACCTGGTGATTGGTTAAACCGGTCACTCTATGTAGATATGAAGACCTATCTCGTCGACGACATCCTGACTAAAGTCGATCGCATGAGTATGGCGGTATCCTTGGAAACACGACCGCCGTTGCTTGACCACAAGCTGGTTGAGTTTGTCGCGACGTTACCGCCCCACCTCAAACTGCATCGGGGTACCAGCAAATATCTACTCCGGCAAGTTGCGGCACCACATGTCCCCGCCGCCGTCTTGAGCCGCCATAAACAGGGGTTCCGTTTACCGGTGGCGGACTGGATGCGCGACCCGCTCCGGCCGTTGGCCGGCGATCTCCTGTTCGGCCCGACCGCCCGCAGTCGCGGATATTTTCGACCGGCCGCGGTGCAGGCAATTTGGGATCAACATCAATCCAGCCAGCGCGACCATGCCCATCGCCTCTGGCTGCTGATGATGTGGGAACTCTGGCACCGGAAGTATATCGACGCAGCGACCGCTCCAACTGCAGAGTAGGTCTATGCCGGGAATCGTCGGAATCATCAGCACCAAGCCCCGCGCGCAAATTGACGCAGAAGTCGCGCGTATGGCCGCCGCGTTGCGACATTTCCCGTGGTATCAAGAACGCCGCTTCATCTCACCGGACAAACGATTTGCCATCCAGCATGTTCACCTGGGCATCTTCCCAACCAAAGACGAACCGATGACTTGGGTTCATGGCGAAGAGTCGGATGCGTTCACGCGGGTGGTATACACTCCCGCGAACCACCACTGCACGGTCACCAACGACCGCTTGGGCATGATGCCGCTGTTCTATTACACGGGTGCCGATTTCACCATGTTTGCCACGGAGTTGAAAGGGGTCACAGCCAACCCTTGCGTCAAGGCTGTAATCAATCCGGCCGGCTGGGCGGATTTGTTGCGATTCGGATTCGTGTGGGGCACTAAAACGCTTGTCAATGATGTCTACTGCCTGCCGGGCGGCGTCCGCTGGAAAATTGCCGGCGATACCGGCCAGACCACGCTCGAGAGAACCTGGGATTTGGCGGAGCAACTCAACTCCGGCCAGCAGCCATCATTGGACGCTGTGGCCGCAGCGTTTCAGCAGGCGGTAGCCCGCCGGTGCGATGGCGGACACCAAATCGGCATCTCACTTTCCGGTGGCTACGACTCTCGAACAATCCACGCCGCGATTGACCACCAGCAACATCAAGTGCAAACACTGACACTCGATGTCCAAGGCGGCGCGGATCAAGTCATCGCCGAGCAAATTGCAGCCTGCACCCACGGAGTGGAGCACCACTGCTTCATCGAAAATGGCGAGGAGTTTTTCCAACGGTGGCCGGCCTACGCGAAAGAGATGATTTGGCTGACCGACGGCCAGTTCTTCGACGAAGCGTGTGTCATGATGTCCTCGCTCGAACGTTACCGGGATTTGGGGATCGCGGTCGTGTTGCGTGGTCATGGCGGCGAGTTTGCTCGCATGCAGTGGGCCTACGAATTCACCTGCAACCGCCAAGTGTTGACCTGTCAAAACCGCGACCAGTTGGTTGATCAACTCAGGCGGCAACTGACCTGTGGCCTTTCAGACGACGACCTTCCCCGTTTTTTTTGCGCAACTTGGGCAGATCAGTTGCGCGGCGCGGCGGATCGGTCGCTGGTGGAGGCGCTGGCGACCGTACCAAGCGATTTCACCCCGCTCGACCAAGTCACCTGCCTGTATGGCCGGGAGTATCTCCGACGACAGTCGGTGCCCTCCTTGGCGGAGTTGCGCAGCCGAGTCGAAGTTCGGCTCCCTTTTTTGGATCCGGAGTATTTGGATCTTGTCCTGCGGCTTCCAAGCCCCCTGCGGCTCGGCACGACAGTTCATCGCCACATTCTTGCCCAAACCAAATCTGAACTCCTGAACATCATCAACGCCAATACCGGCGCGCCGGCTGGAGCCGGTGATTTCCGTCAGCGCTTGAGCCGCAAATTAGCCCA
>CAZJCX010000009.1:2921-8239 GCA_964544425.1 uncultured Verrucomicrobiota bacterium | reverse complement strand
CTGCGAAAACGATATCTGGGCACGGAACGTTTTCGTCACTATGTGGACGTGCCGGCTTGGTTGCGTGGACCGCTGCGTCCGTCACTCGAATCGGTGCTACTGGATCCGCAAACGTTGGATCGTGGCATATTTCAGGCGGATGGTCTTCGCGCCCTCGTAACCGAGCACGTCCAGGGACGCGCCAACCATGGGGAAAAACTATTACTGCTGATGTACGGCGAATTGTGGTTTCGCGCCTTCGTGGATGAAATGGAGAATGTCAAAGCATGAAGATCGCGTTTGTCGGTTGCGGGTTCGTGTTCGACATTTATATGCGCACAAAGTGGGCCCACCCGGAACTGGAGGTGTGCGGTGTATTTGACATCAACGAAGCACGAGCTAAAACCGTTGGCGATCACTACGGTTTTCAGGTTTACCCGAACCTCGCGGCGCTACTGGCCGACCCCCAAGTCGACATAGTAGTAAATCTGACGAGCATCCGGTCACACTACGAAGTGAGCAAACGGGCGCTCTTGGCAAACAAACATGTTTACAGCGAGAAACCACTGACTACCGACCATGATCAAACACACGAACTGTTCGCGATCGCGGAGCAACAAGGGGTCGTATTTACAGGGGCTCCCTGCAACCTATTCTGCGATTCGGTCAGCACCTTGTGGAAGGCTGTGCGGGACGGCGCCATCGGGAAGCCAGTATTGGTCTATGCCGAGGTGGACGATAATCCAATCCACCTGATGAATGTCGAGGGTGTGCGAAGCCCCACCGGCGCACCTTGGCCTTATGTTGAAGAGTTTCAGGAAGGATGCACGGTCGAGCATATCGGCTATCATCTGATTTGGATTTGTGCGCTCTTCGGCCCAGTAATATCGGTTGCAGCCTTCTCAAAATCGCTGGTTCCTCGCAAGACCGTCACCCCGCTTTCGCCGGCTGACACGCCTGATTTCTCGGTCGCCTGCCTCGATTTCGCCAACGGTGTGGCCGCCAGGATTACCTGTAGCCTGATCGCCCCCCGCGACCACCGGCTGCGGATCGTCGGGGAGGAGGGCGAACTATGCGTGGATAGCTACGACCATGACAAGTCACCCGTTCGTCTCGAGCGTTTTTCACCGGTGAGTTTAACTGCTCGAAAACTACGCACCCTACGAACTCGGCCATGGCTAGGGCGCATTTTTGGCATCGGCGGACACAGCCTTGCGTTGGTTCGTCGCTGGAAATCTTTTGCGGTGGAAACGGAGCGCGGCACCGACCGGACTCTGAAGCAGAAATGTGTCGGCTGGCTGCGGCGGCGTGAGGTTAATGCGCAGGACAAATTTTTAGGAGTCGCGGAAATGGCACGGGCAATCAGTGAGCGGCGCCCCCAACCGCTGCCGCCGGACTTTTTGATTCACCTCAATGAGCTTACCTATCTCGTACAGCGGGCTGGGACCAAGGGCGTGGCAACAGTGCCCCAGACCAGTTTTCGACCGTTCTCACCCTTGCCTGATGTCGCAAATTTTCCGCACAACTATCGGAGCAGCTACCGATTGCGGACCCTCGAGAAATTACTAGGCTCGAGATTGGGAACTTTCCATCGGCGCTAGCGGGTCTCGCGCCTTGGCACCATGCAAACATTGACGATCACCGGCGCAAACGGTCAACTCGGTCGGGCGTTGGTAAGACGTTTGGCCAACGGAGTTGATCGGGTTCGGATCTTTGTCCGCCGGTCACCAGCGACCGATGTACAGACCCTTCCGAACGTCGAGATCGTCTTGGGAGAATTAAGTGATCCTATCGCGGTGGACAAGGTGGTAGCGAATGCGACTGTTGTCTTTCACATCGGTGCAGCAATGAGCGGCGTTTGGGAGGAGCACCAGAAGTCCACAGTTACCGGCACGCAGAATGTAGCTGAGTCCTGCCTCAAGTACCGGGTGCAGAAACTGATCTACATTAGTTCACTTTCCGTGATCCACGCGACCGGACATTCCCAATCAAAACCAGTTGCAGAGAATTCCCCCCTCGAGCCATTCCCCACCAAGCGCGGCTATTACACACAAGCCAAATTGGAGGCCGAGCGAATGGTCAGTAAAGCAGCCGCGGAACGAAGACTTCCCTCCGTCATCATCCGACCCGGCAAGATTTGGAGCGAGACCGGATCGCTGATCGATGCTGCTGTCGCCATCAAGGCCGGCAAACGTTACGTCCTGATCGGGGACGGGGACATTCAATTGCCGCTGATCCATGTGGATGACGTGGTGGAAGCTATCATCAAGGCGTCCCAATCGCCCCATGTCGATGGGCAGATCTACCAAGTCGTCGGTGACGACACGCTCAGCCGGGCTGAGTTGCTCTCGCTCCACATTCGCGGTCGCGACCCGCACGCCTCGGTCACGCGCCTATCCCTGCGCACGGCCTGCTTTCTTGCCCGGGGTGTCGAAGTCTTGTTCAAACTCCTCAAACGCAACCCACCCCTGACACCCTACCGGCTAAAATCAGCCTACACGCCGCTCACTTTCGATTGTCGCAAGGCACGGGAAGAACTTGGTTGGCAACCGCAGGTCAAAAGCGGTACGGTTTTGCGAAAGTTACTACTCACTCATCCATGAATGTCCCCCTGCTCGATTTATCAGCCCAGTATGCCGCGCTCCAACCCGCTTTGGAGGCAGCGGTTCTGAAGGTGTTGCGCGAAGGAAAATACATTCTCGGGCCAGAAGTCGGGGAATTGGAATGCGCCTTGGCGGGCTATACGGGAGCCAAACACGTCATCGGCTGCGCCTCCGGCTCGGATGCGTTGGTGCTGGCGTTGATGGCGCTGGATGTCGGACCAGGCGACGAAGTTATCACGACACCGCACACCTTCTTCGCCACGGTCGGCGCCATTGCCCGTTTGGGTGCGAAAACGGTGTTCGCCGACATTGACCCGGTCAGTTTCAACATCAACGTCCAGCAGATCCGGTCCAAGGTCACGAGTCGCACGAAAGCAGTGATCCCGGTCCACCTCTTTGGTCAATGCGCCGATCTCGATCCGATTCTGGCACTGGGAATCCCGGTGATTGAGGATGCCGCCCAAGCGATTGGCGCACGTTACAAAGGTCGTCAAGCCGGTACGCTGGGTACAATGGGAACATTCAGCTTTTTCCCCTCCAAGAACCTCGGGGGCATCGGCGATGGCGGGGCAATTTCCACCAATGACGACGCGCTGGCCGACAAACTCCGCATCCTGCGCGTTCACGGATCCAAACCGAAGTACTACCACTCGTTGCTCGGCGTGAATAGCCGCTTGGACACCCTGCAAGCTGCCGCGCTACTCGTGAAACTGAAACATCTGAACGATTGGCATGAAGGTCGGCGGCGGAATGCCGCCCGGTACGACGACTTGCTCAAGGACATTCCCGGCCTGACTCGGCCGGTTGCCTCATCCGGCTGTTATCACATCTACAACCAATACACCGTCCGCACCGCGAAACGGGACGCACTCCGCGAGCACCTGACCAAGGCTAATATTGGCAGCGAAATCTACTATCCGGTCCCGCTCCACCTGCAGAAATGCTTTGCCGATCTCGGTCACAAAGCCGGTGATTTTCCAGAGTCGGAACACGCCGCGGCCGAATCGCTGTCATTGCCGGTTTACCCCGAACTCACCGGCGAACAGATCGAATACGTCGCGGCCACGATCAAAGAGTTTTTCGCCCAAGTGGGATAAGCGTCCCGCTTGTCCACTCTCCTATCCTTGATGCACAAGCGAGACGCTTGTGTCACTCACATGGAACTGACTTTCTGGATTGCCCTCGGGCTCCTGGCCTACACATATCTGGGCTACTTCCCCCTGCTCGTCCTCCTTGGGCCGGTAGTGCGTCGGTTGCGCTCACCGGTGAAAACTGACGATGACTACCGTCCCGCGGTGACAATGATCGTCTCGTTACACAACGAGGAAAAACACATCGCGCAGCGGATTGACAGCTTTGAGGCGCTGGATTATCCAGCCGAAAAGCTCGAGCTGATGCTCGGCGACGATTGTTCCAGCGACCGCACGCGGGAGATCATCCGGGAACGCATGGCGCGCAATCCGCGCATCAAGTTCTTCCCGTTCGACACCCACCAAGGCAAGACCGCCGTCATCAACACGCTCGTCCCGCAAGCGACCGGGGACATCATCGCACTCACGGATGCGAATACATTTTGGGAACCGAATTCCATGCGCCTGCTGGCGCGTCATTTCGCCGACGACCGGGTTGGTACGGTCTGCGGCCGGTTGCTCTTGCGCAGTTCCACAGGGGTCAACACCGACGACGCGTACTGGAAATACGAGACCTGGATCAAGCATCGCGAAAATGATCTCGGCGTCGTCCTCGGCGCGAACGGCGGCATCTACACGCTCCGCAAAGATCTCTTTCATCCGCTCCGGTCGGATGTGATCCAGATCGACGATTTCATCTGGCCGATGCGGGTGTACGAACATGACTGCATCGGCGTGTACGAACCGGCCGCTATCGCCCACGAAGAAGCTTCGCCGCACGTCGAAGCGGAGTTTCGCCGCAAGGTGCGCATCGGCACTGGCGACTACCGGGCGCTGGTGACGTTGTGGCGCTTGTTGCTGCCGTGGCAAGGTTGGATCGCGTTTTCCTTTTGGTCGCACAAAGTGTTGCGGTGGCTCGCGCCATTCTTGATGATCATTGTCTTCATCACCAACGCGCTCATCCCCGCCTATCGGTGGCTGTTTTATCTGCAGCTCGCGTTCTACGCCGCGGCGGCGCTCGGCATCCTGTTCTCCAAACAAAAACACATCCTCGCCAAGCTGCTCCGCATTCCCTACTACCTCATCGGCAGCAACGTCGCGCTCCTCATCGGCTGCTACAAGTGCGTCACCGGCCGCCAAAAAGCGACCTGGTCGCAAAAGGCGCACCGTGCTGCGTAACACCCACATTTGGTTGCCGGCCTACTTCAAGCGATGCAAACCGCCGCGCGCGGCTTTGACGCATGTTCTGTTTTGCTTCGTGGATCACTACGAACCGCTATGGGAGCGACCGGCAATGGACGTAGCGCGGTCGCGGGTGAAAGCGTGGACGAACAACTATCCGGCTTTTGCCGGCAAGTTCCGGGATGCGGATGGACGGTCGCCGCAACACACGTTTTTCTATCCGGCCGAGGAGTATCAGCCGGTATTCCTGCAACCGCTTGAAGGACTATGCGCCGCCGGTCTTGGCGAGGTGGAAATCCATCTCCATCATGACAATGACACGGCGGAACATCTCCGGTCTGCACTCGAAGAATTCAAGGGACAGCTTGCCGGCCACGGATTCTTAACGCAGGGCCGGTACGCTTTCATCCACGGCAACTGGTGT
>CAZJCX010000009.1:467-2842 GCA_964544425.1 uncultured Verrucomicrobiota bacterium | reverse complement strand
ACATTGCCCAGCGCGCCGAGCGACACGCAGACCAGCCAGGTCAATTCGATCTACTACGCCACCGACAATCCCCGGCTCCCCAAATCGCATGATACCGGCGTGGATGTCCAGGTCGGCGGCAAGCCGACCGGCGACCTGTTATTGATTCAAGGCCCGCTGGCGTTGAACTGGCGCGAGCGCAAATGGGGGATACTGCCGCGCATTGAGCACGCGGATGTTGCCGGTCATACTCGCGCCACACCATCGCGCATCGATTTGTGGATCGAGCAACGCATCAGCGTCGGCGGCCAACCCGACTGGATTTTTGTGAAGGTGCATACCCACGGTTGCCAAGAGCGGAATTTCACCGCCACGTTCGGCGAGGCGGCGGAGCAGATGCACACCTACCTCCAAAGCCGGTACAACGACGGCGCGCGGTACCGGCTGCATTACGTAACCGCGCGCGAGATGTACAACCTCGTCAAAGCGGCCGAAGCCGGTCACTCGGGCGACCCGAATCCGTACCGGGATTTCGCTTTGCCGCCGCCGCCAATTCGGTTGTAACATGGCGGTGTGCGAAAACTGTATCGGCTGGCAGTCGTTGTTCTCTTCCTGCAGATCATTCTGATCTGTATTGGTCCTCCGCGTTCCTTGGAGGATTGGCTGAATCTCATCCCGGCGGAGTTACCGGCTCAACCCCGGTATGTCGTCGTGCTCGGTGGCGGCGGTGTGCCGAGCGGGTCAACACTCACGCGTTGTTATCATGCCGCGGTGATCGGGCGCGGGTTTACGAACGCGACATTCATCGTGGCGTTGCCCAGCGACAGTGATCCGGTCGCCAGCAGCGTCGGGCGGATGCGCGACGAGTTGGTGATGCGCGGGATACCAGCCGAACACATTCAGATGGAATACCGCGGGCTGAATACCCGCCAGCAGGCTGCCGGCGTGCGCGAACTTTTGGGCGACGCCGCGCTGGATGCGCCCGTGATTGTCGTCAGCTCCCAGTATCATGTGCGCCGGGCAGTGCTGTGCTTTCGCAAGGCGGGATTTACGGATGTGACCGGGAGTTCGGCGGAAGATGCCGATGTGGATGCGGACAGCGGCGCCTGGGGCTGGCTCCGGTATGGTGTTTGGAGCAACGCTGTGAGCGAGATCCGGATTGCGCGGGAATTGATCGCCCTGTTGGTGGCCAAGCTTTCATGAACGCACTGCTTTTCATCGTGCTGGCTGCGGCACCACTCACGAAGCCGGTCCTGTTCGATACACGGGAGGCGGACGCGATTGTGAGCCGGTTGCAGGTGTTTCCGCCGGACAATCCGTGGAACCAGGTCGTGACCAACTGGCCGGTCCATCCCAACTCGCGCGCCATCGTGGCCAGTGTCGGTGCGGACAAGCCGCTGCGTTACAACCCGGACATGAACTTTGTGCTGGTACCACCGGACCAACCCAGAGTTCATGTTGAAGTCACCGCTTACCCCGGGGAATCGGACGCCGGCCCTTTTCCTATTCCCGATAATCTCCCCATCGAGGGCTGGCCAGTTGCTTACCGGGGACAATCACTGGCCGACGTGCAGCGGGATGTCCACAGACAAGGGGGCGACCGGCACGGCATCGTGGTGGACCCGGTCAATCGTAAGTTATACGAATTTTTTGCGATGCGACGCACGGACCGGGGCTGGGAGGCGGCACAGGCGTCGGTATTTGATCTCGCCAGCAACAAGCTGCGGCCGGACGGATGGACGTCGGCCGACGCCGCCGGGTTGCCGATTTTTCCCTCCATCGTCCGGTACGATGAGTTGAAGCAGGGCGAGATCCGCCATGCCCTGCGTGTGACCATCCGCAACACCCGGCGCGCGTACGTCGCGCCCGCCACCCACTACGCGAGCCGGTTGACCGACGAAAACCTGCCGCGCATGGGCGAGCGGCTGCGGCTGCGGCAGGACTTCGACACGCGGGGTTTCACACGGCCCGTCCGCACGATCCTCGTCGCGCTGCAACGCTACGGGATGTTCGTCGCTGACAACGGGATCGAATGGGCCATCTCTGTCGCTCCTGACCAGCGGATTCCGGAGTTTCACCGAGAGTTGCGCCGTGTGCGCGGCCGCGACTTCGAGGTGGTCGTCGCGCCGACGCCGTAGCCTTACGGCAGCTTGTACGAGAGACCGGCTTGGTCGAGCGCGTTGATGGCGTCCACCACCATCTGCAAATCCACGTCGGCATCGCGCTGGAAGGTCACAACGGTGGCCGGCTTTGATCTCTTCAATTCCACCAGCGCCCCGGCCAGTTCCGGACCGGTGGTAAAGGTCTTGTCGTTCAACACAGCCACCGTCTGGCCGCGCACGTTGCGGCTGCCCCGTTTGGAGCCGGTCACGGCGGGCGGAGGTGGCGGCGGTGGC
>CAZJCX010000009.1:0-446 GCA_964544425.1 uncultured Verrucomicrobiota bacterium | reverse complement strand
GCAACCGGCACCGGTGCGGGAGCAGCCGCGACTGGCGCCGCCTTGTCAGAAACGTAGGGGCTGTGCGGGAAACGTTTCGCGAGTTCGGCGCGCGCGACTTCCGCTTCCGCGGACTGACCGGCCGCCTTCCAAGCTTGTGCTGACCAATACAACGCGTCGTCAGCCGCCGGCGTGTCGGCGAAGTCACGAAGCACGACCTGAAACTCGCGGAGCGCCTTGTCGTTCTGGCCGGCCCGGTAATAATCCAAACCGGTCGTCAAGTGTCCCAGCGCGAGGCTGAGCGACTCAGCGGTAACGGCGAACAGGATGGCCACGTTCATGGCGATGGGCGGCGCAGGTTATTTCTTCAGCTTGGCGCGGACTTCGTCAAGCTGACCGGCCGAACCGAGCAATTGGTTCCGGCTGGCGATGAACTTGGTGTACTCCTCCATGAAGATTTTGCCGGG
>CAZJCX010000008.1:31673-33215 GCA_964544425.1 uncultured Verrucomicrobiota bacterium | reverse complement strand
ATGTCGAACCCGCGCGTCAGCTGGCCGAAGATGGTGTAGTTGAAGTCGAGTGCGCGGGGCGCGGGCCGGTTGGAAGTGGTCACGGAAAGGTCGGCCTGGGTGATGAAGAACTCGCTGGTGTTGTCGTCGTCGCCGCCGTTGGCCATCGCCAACTGGCCGAAGCCGGTGAAGGTGAGCGCGGGGTCGAATTCATCGTCGAATTCCTCGCCGAAGCCGGTCTGGTTGCCGCCCTGGATGACGTGCGGGTCGGTGGCGACGCGGTAGAATTCGAGGCCGTTGTAGAAATTGCTTTGGACGAGGCTGATGATCCGGGCTGTGGTGACCGGCGTGAGGTTTTCAAAGAGATGCAGCACGAGGTCGCCGGCAAACGGCGCGTTCGTCGCGTCCACGCCGCTGACGTTGAGAACGAGGCTGCGGTTGGCGCGCGGACTGAGGGCCGCGGTGAGGATCCTCCTGTTGCTGATCGAGACGACGGTGAAATTGACCGGTCCGCCCGCGCCGTCGTTCGCCGCCAGCGGCAATTGGAACGTGCGGCCGGCGGGCACGACGATGTTGGTGCGAACCAGATCTATTTCCACCGCGAGGACTGCCATCCCGCACAGCAGGCCCAAGGCCCCCAACGCAATTCTTTTCATGGCGGACGGAGACTACTCCCGTGCTGCCGCTTGGGCAAGTCGCTGGTTTTTCCATCGCGTCGCGCCGGGGGCGTGGTATATACGACGCTTTTCATTCGGGAGAGATTATGTCATTTGAAAGTGGTGCCGTGAGTTTTCGTATGTTGTACGTCGTCCGCAAATTGCCGGCGGACGCGGTGGAGCGGTTTGCGAAGCACGCGGCGCCGCCGTTGGCGACGCTGAGCACGGAGGCGGTGCAGGGGTGGGTGGGCGGCCGGCATTTGCTGGATGTGCCGATCACCGAAGAGAACGCCACGTTCGGCGGTCATCTGCGGCTGACGTTGCTGAAGGCGGAGCGGAAGGTGCCGCCATCGCTTCTGCGCGCGGAGTGCATCATGGAGGAGGTCGCCCACATGCGCGCGGAGAACAAACCATTCGTGGACCGCAAGACGCGCAGCGAAATCCGCAAAGAGGTGATGAACCGGTTGCTCCCGCAGATGCCGCCGACGTTGAAGGGGATCCCGTTTGTGCATGATGAGCGCGCGGGTATTCTTTATATGGGCGGCACCGCGGAGAACCAACTCGATGCGTTCTGCGTCAATTTTCAGATCACGCTCGGCCTCGACTTGATCCCGGTCGCCGCCGACACCGCGGCGGCGAAACGGCACCAGATCAAAGTCGCCGAATGGAGCAAGACCAGTTTCTCCCCGGAAGTGGGCGACGACGAGATGGAAGACACCCCCGGCCACGATTTTCTCACCTGGCTCTGGTTTGCCTCCGAAGCGCGCGGCGGGATTTTCAAAAGCAAAGAACACGGCGACGTCGGCGTGGCGCTCGAAGGGCCGCTGCTGTTCACCCGCGAAGGCGACGGCGCGCACGAGACGGCGCTGCGCAAGGGGTTGCCGACGGTGAGCGCGGAGGCGAAGAC
>CAZJCX010000008.1:28095-31602 GCA_964544425.1 uncultured Verrucomicrobiota bacterium | reverse complement strand
AGTTGGAGCGGCACGTTTGACGCGGCGTCGTTTATTTTCCGCAGCCTGAAGCTGCCGGAGTCGAAGGAAGTCCTCGATGCGCCATCGCGATTTCAGGAACGAGTAGGCAAGCTCGGCCAGTTCCGCGACATTTTTTTCGAAGTCTTCGATCGCTTCGTCGCTGACCGGAGCGACCCGAAGAAATGGACCGCCGTGAAAAAAGAAATCCATCGCTGGGCCGCCGACCGCACGACGCGCCGGTAACCGAGCGTGTAGCCGCAGGCTTCAGCCTGCGAGACCGGAAAAAGACCGCACGCACCCGTAAAGGGTGCGGCAACAGAGACGCTGACAGTGCTTGCACCACCTCAAGACGCGGGACGCGCTGGCGGCAACTTTTCGAGCGGCAGTTTGGGGTTCAACTCGGCAAAGTAGTTGATTGACCAGTCGTTCGGGAAGAGGACGACGGGGTTGTTGTCGGTGTCGTAGGCGAGTTTGACGCCGGTGGGCAGGCCGCGGCCCCAGTCCTCTTCTTTCAGGCCGGTCGGCAACCAGCGGATGGCGGTCCACGGGGTTGGCTCCAGTTTGGATTCGGCGCCGTATTCGGTTTGGAGGCGGTATTGGACGACTTCGAATTGGAGTGGTCCGACGGCGGCGAGGAGAGGGACGGTGGAGGTGGCGTCTTTGAGGTGGAGAAGCTGGATGACGCCTTCCTGCAAGAGTTGGTCGAGACCTTTGCGAAACTGTTTGTACTTGGCGGTGCTGGGATTGCGGAGGTAGGCGAAGCTTTCGGGCGGGAAGCGGGGGATTTCGCGGTACTCGATCGCGGGATCGGTGGTGAGGGTGTCGCCGATGCCGAATTCGTCGTGGCCGACGATGCCGATGATGTCGCCGGGGAAGGCTTCGTTGACGGTCTCGCGTTCGTTGGCGAAGAGTTTGTGGGAACTGGAGAGGCGTACCTTTTTCCCGGTGCGCGAGTGATGGGCGATCATGTCGCGTTCGAACTTGCCGGAGATAATGCGGAGGAACGCGATGCGGTCGCGGTGGCGGGGGTCCATGTTCGCCTGGATTTTGAAGATGAACCCGGAGAAGGCGGGGTGTTCGGGCGCGATGAGTTGGCCGTTGACTTGGCGGGGCCGCGGCGCGGTGGAGTGTTGGAGGAAGCCGTCGAGCAACAGTTGCACGCCGAAATTGTTCATCGCGCTGCCGAAGAAGACCGGGGTGGTGTAGCCGGCGAGCACGGCGGCGGGGTCGAACGTCTCGCCCGCAAGGTCGAGCATCTGCAGTTCCTCGCTCACCCGCCGGTAGGTTGCATCGTCAATCCGCTCGCGAATGACGGGGTCGGACAAGTCCCCGACCTCGACCGGCGCCCGGTACATCCCGCCCGTCGTCCGCTCGAAGAGATGGACCTGGCGCGTGAGCCGGTCGTAGATGCCCTTGAATGTCGGGCCGTCGCCGATGGGCCAGTTGACGGGAAAGGCGCCGAGTTGGAGGACGCTTTCGAGTTCGTCAATCAGCGCGAGCGGTTCGCGGGTGGGCCGGTCGCATTTGTTCATGAAGGTGAAAATCGGCACGCCGCGCTGGTGGCAGACTTCGAAGAGTTTGCGCGTCTGGCTTTCGATGCCTTTGCCGGCATCAATGATCATGATCACCGCATCCACCGCGGTCAGCACCCGGTACGTGTCTTCGGAGAAATCCTTGTGGCCGGGGGTGTCGAGGAGGTTGATCCGGTAACCGTCGTAATCAAATTGCAGCGCGGTCGAACTGATCGAAATGCCGCGCTGCCGCTCCAATTCCATCCAGTCGGAAGTGGAGGCGCGCTGATTTTTACGGGCGGTGACCGAGCCGGCCAGTTGCACCGCGCCGCCGTAGAGCAGCAGCTTCTCGGTCATCGTTGTCTTCCCCGCGTCGGGGTGCGAAATGATGGCGAAGGTGCGGCGTTTGGCAATTTCTTCGGTCGGGGACACGGGGCGGGACTGTATCAGGATTTGGCCGGCTCGCAAAAATTTTGTTTCGCTTGGGGGGTTGGCTGGTAGGATGGGCGGGAACTTTTAACTGGAGGAGACACTATGGCAGAGCGTGTCGTGGCGGCGAAGGCGCCGGTGGCGTTGGAGTTGGAAGCGGGAACGTATTGGTGGTGTCGGTGCGGTCGGTCGCAGTCGCAACCATTTTGCGACGGGTCGCACAAGGGCACCGGAATTGATCCGCTGGAGTTCAAACTGGAAGCGAAGAAAAAAGTCTGGTTGTGCGCGTGTAAGCAGACAGGCAAGGAGCCGTTTTGCGATGGGACGCACAAGAAGTTGTGACGTCCGTGACGGAATCGGCAGCGAGGGATTGGGCGCGCGACTTGCGGAATTCGTTTTTCGCGGGGTTGGTGGTGATCTTGCCGGTGGCGGCGTCGGTGGGGATTTTGCTGTGGTTGTTCAACCTGTTTACCGGCTGGTTGGTGCCGGGAGTGTGGCGGGAGGCGGATGGGACGGTGCCGTTTCCGTATCGGGTGATCGCGCTGGCGTTGTTTTTGGCGTTGATGATCGGGCTGGGGTGGCTGACGCGGCGGGTGGCAGGGCGGGAGTTGGTGAAGTTGGTCGAGCAGATGATCGCGCGGGTGCCGTTGTTGAACAAGACGTACGAGTTCGCGACGCAAGTCCGGGACATGATGTTGGGGGGAACGAAGTCGGCGTTCGAGCGGGTGGTGGTGGTGGAGTATCCGCGGCCGGGGATTTACACGCTGGCGTTTGCGACGCAGACGGTGGGCGGTGAGTCGCGGGAGCGGACCGGGGCGGAGTTGGTGAGTGTGTTTCTGCCGACGCCGCCGAACCCAACGACTGGCTATCTGGTGTTGTTTCCGCGGGCGCAGGTGGTGGAGTTGGAGATGAGCGTGGCGGATGCGATGAAGATGTCATTCTCGGGCGGCGCCGTGGTGCCGCCCTATCCGGTACGGCCAACATGAATTCCGGCTGGAAAGATCTGCGCAACTCGTTTTTCGCCGGGTTGTTGACGGTGGTGCCGCTGGCCGGGTCGGTAATTGTGTTGTTGTGGCTGTTCAACACGTTGACGGGGGTGTTGCTGCCGGGCCGGGTGTTGGAATGGTTGGAGCAAACGCCGTATCCGGTGTTCTTGCTGCGCTTGGTGGCGCTGGTGGTGTTTTTGGCGGTCACAACATTGGTGGGGTGGGTGATGCGGCTGGTGGTCGGGAAGCGGCTGCACGCGCTGGTCGAGGCGCTGATCGGCCGGGTGCCGTTGCTGAACAAGATTTACGCGTTCATGAAAGAGGTCAGCCAGACGATGCTGGCCGGGAAAAAGACGGTGTTCCAGCGGGTGGTGTTGGTGGAGTATCCGCGGGCGGGGGTCTATTCGCTCGGGTTTGTGACGAATGAGAAGGTCGGCGAGGCCGGGGTGAAGTTGAAACAGGACGTGATCAATGTGTTCTTCCCAACGACGCCGAACCCGACGAGCGGCTGGTTGGCGTTGATTCCGCGGGCGCAGTTGATTGAAATGGACATGACTGTGACCGAGGCGATCAAGATGATC
>CAZJCX010000008.1:26542-28082 GCA_964544425.1 uncultured Verrucomicrobiota bacterium | reverse complement strand
GGTGGGACAATTGTGCCGCCGTACCGTGAGAAGACACCAGTCAGCAGTCAGCAGTCAGAAGGAACGACCTAGCGACATGGAGGCGTTGCGTGCGGAAGGGATCGTGGTGCGCAAACAGCCGCTGACGGAGTCGAGCCTGGTGGTGACGTGGTTCACGCGCGAGGCGGGCAAGCTGAAGACGGTGGCGAAGGGCGCGCGGCGGGTGAAGGGGCCGCTGGTGGGGAAAATTGATCTCTTCTATCACGACGAGTTTTTGTACCTGCCGAGTCGGCGGGGGGATTTGCATTTGTTGACGGACTGTTTTCTGGTGAATCCCTACCGGCGGCTGCGCGAGTCGGTGGTGGCGTTGACCGCGGCGGCGTATGCGTGTGAGTTGGTGGAGACGATCACGGAAGTGGAGGACGCGCAGCCGGCGATGTTCGAGTTGTTGACTGGGATGATGGCGGCGCTGGAGGCGGGGGGGAAGCCGGCGGGGTTGGTGATCTGGTTGCAACTGCTGGCACTGGCCGGCTGGGAACCGCAGTGGCGGCAGGCGGCCGGGGTGGAGCGGCTGTTACGGTCGTTAGCCGGGGCGACATTAGCCGGGGCGCAGCGAGTCAAGCTCAGCGGGGCACAAGTTCGGGAAGCCAGAGAAATTGTGGGGCGTAGCTGGTTGGAAGCGGTGGGGCGGTTACCACGTTCGCGGGCGATGTGGGAGCAATTCAGTCGTTGACAGGGTGGAGCAGGGTCGCTACCATCCGCGCCACTTGGCCCCGTTGGCCAAGCGCCACGATGAGGGTTCGTGGCCAGCAACTCGACGGTGAGCGGAGAGAACGTTTGCCAGGATGCAAGCGGAAGGTGAAGCAAGCAATCAACCATTCTTGGAATAGGAGCGAGAATCCCCATGCCTCAGAAAGTCAGTTTTCCCAGTCATAAACGCCCGACCACCGACGTAGGGGTTGGGCCGTTGTTGGGGATCGCGTTGGCGATCACGGTCGTCATCTATGCGGTCTTGTATATTTGTCCCAACGGCGGCGCCATTGGGTTTGTGCGCGATCTGTTTGTGGGTAACCGCGGGCCGGAGGAGTTGGCAAAGGGCGTCAGCAACTTCTACTGGGACCGGATCGTGTTCTGCGGACTGATTACTTACATGTGGGCGATGTCCACGACCTATCTGATCTTGAAGATGGGCCGGGTCGGCAAAGAGCGCGCATACTTGGCGGAGGCGATGATCTCGGAAAATTTGGATTTTCACAATCACGACGAGGTGCGGCAGGCATACGAGCGGGTGCAGTCCAGCCCGAACCTGACGGTGAGCGTGGGGTTGACGCGCGTGGCGCGGGTGCTGGCGGCGTGGATCAACTCGGAAAATTCGGAGCATGTGCAGGCGTTGTCGAAGGAGGAAGCGGAGTTGGATGTGTACTCGGCGGACGCCACCTACCGGCTGAATCGCTTGTTCATCTGGGCGTTGCCGGTCTTGGGCTTCATTGGCACGGTGTACGGCGTCAGCTTGGCGGTCAGCAACTTTGCCGGTTTCTTGCAGGGCGAAGTGACGCCGGAA
>CAZJCX010000008.1:4229-26526 GCA_964544425.1 uncultured Verrucomicrobiota bacterium | reverse complement strand
GCGATCAAGACTCAGGTCGGGCTGAGCACGACCGGCTTGGGCGTGGCGTTTTACACGACGCTGCTCGGCTTGATTTTCGCGACCATTTCGGCGTTTGCCAGTCTGTTGATGGAACGGACGGAGGAAGGCGTGCTGGATGCCGTTAATGAATTGGTGGAAGGACGGATCTTACTGCGGCTGCCCACGCCGTCGGAACAGGCCAAGGAAGATTTTCCGCTGGAGAAAATGGTGCAGGCCATCAAGGAAGGGATGGAAGGCATTCAGTCGAATCTGAAATTCCCTGTGGATGAGTTGGCGCAGGCGATTGATGCCGGGTTCCGCCGGTTGCCCAATCCGGACCGGTACGAAGAGGTCTTCACCCGGGCGATCACGAAGGCCGGCGACATCATCAACCAGAAGTACGAGGAGTTCCAAACCAATTACGAGCGGCGCGTTGGCGAACTGGGTTCGCAGTTGGGCGGCAAGCTCGAGGCGGTGGCCGGTAACTTCAACTCCGGCAGCCAACGGCTGGCGGAGGAATTCCGCAAGACGCAGGAGAAGAACCTCGAAGTCTTTGCGAAGAACGAGCAGAAATTGGCGGAGAAGTTCGATGAGTTGACGGAGCAGATCACGACGCTGGGCAAGGAGCAGGCCGAGGCGTTCGGCGAGGCGCACGACAAGTACGTCGAAGCCGTCGAGGAACTCGGCAAAAAGACGATCGCGCGTTGGGAAAAATCCGTCGCCGAGTTCAACGAGTTGGCCACGAAACTGGCCGAGCAATTCAGCAAGTCTGTGGCTTCGATGGAAAACGCCACCATGCGCTACAGCGATCAGATTCGCGCGTCGGTGGATTCATTGGCGAAGCAACTGGAGCGCGTGTCGCAGTTGGGCGTCGAAATTGACAAGGTGCTCAAGACCACCACGGCGATGGAAGCGACGTTGCGGCAGGTGGGTAGCTCCGACGAGTTTCGGCAGACGTTGGCCAACTTGCGGAATCACCTCACCACGAGCGACGAGTTGCTCAAACAACTGTCGCGGCCGCGCAAGGTCGTGTTCCAAGAAGCGCGCGCCGACGAGGGGTTGTAGCCCACCGGCGAGGACACCCGCATGGCCCGCGAACGCACCAAAACGAAGACCGACTTGGACGTCACCGGCTTTTTGTCCGTAATGTCCATTGTGACGGGCTTGATCTGCTTGATCCTGTTTGTCATCGCGTTGCGGATCGCGATCAATCCGAACGCGCTGAAAATCGTGTCCTTCCGGCTGTTCACCAGCAGCCGGGCGGTCAGCACCAACCCCAAAGTTCCCTCGTACATTGACTGTCAGCCGGCGGGCTTGGTGTTGTATCCGGGCGGTGTGCGTGTGGCGTGGGAGGATCTGCAGCGCCCGAACAACCCGCTGGAGATGATGTTGGATCGCATTCAGGAGCGCACCGACAAGGAGTATGTGATCGTGATGGTCCGCCCACAGTCGGTGAAGTTCTACCGGCAAGTGCGCAACATGATCGGAAAACGGGCGATTGATGTGGGCTACGACGTGGTGGATAAGGACTTCGTTGTGGATTGGGAAGCGGCGGTGAAGTCGCTCGGTGGTTGAGATAAGGAGACGTTATGGCGAAGCCAAGAAAAGCTGACCCGGAGTTGTTGCTCGTTTCTTTTTGCGACATTCTCACGATCTCGATATCGGGCTTGTTCATGGCCACGATCATCACCGTGTTCGAGGCGACAAAAATTCCCGAATTCAAGATGACACCGCGCGCCATTCCGACGAACAAGACGCCGGCCTTTTTCGAGTGCCGGGGACAACAGGTCTTCTATGTCAATAAGGATGACCTCGACACGCAGGTGGCCAAGAAGCTATCGCAGTTGAATCCGGGCGTGCGTAGCGGAGACCTCTCTCAGTTTTTGAAAGCGATTCAAGGCGAGGCGATTGGAAACAGCAATTACCGCGTTGACCCCAAGTTTTTGCTAGTCGGAGTCATGGCGCTGGAGCCACTCCCCGGCAATCTTGGAGAAACAATCGAGCAGATCAAGGCGCGAGCGAGCCGCTTTCAGGGCGTCCTCCAACAACTTGACAAAGAAAACCAATATATTGCTTTCCTAGTCAGAGATGATAGTTTTGACGTGTTCCGAGCCGCGCGGCTTGAGGCCGACAAGGCCGGGTTTGATGTCGGCTGGGAGCTATTGGGTATGGAAGAACCGATAAAATTTGGACAAGGCGGCACTTCGATTGCGCCACAATAGGGACGCGAAATCATGGCCACAAACGGGACTTCATCGGGCAAGACGACAGCCATCATCAAGAAAAAGGGAACCAAGGCGAATGTAATCGTCTGGAGCTTGTTGGGTGTCTTGGTGCTGGCGGCCGGCGTGTTGGCGTTAAACGTGACCCAGCGGTTTCGGCGCGTCGTGATGGAGACGAATCAGGTCCGCAAGGTTGTTCAAGAAGCGGTGCGTCGGCAAGAGATGATTGTCAAAGCACCGGCGCGGAAAGAGTTTTCACCGGCTTTCCTTCAGATGGCCTTCGGTGACAACCCACCTTTACTGGAGCAAATCAAGCAGGCCTTGACGCAAGCGTTAGGCGTTGATCCAAAGATCGCTCAAGGCGACGTGGCGATGATGCTGGTGACCTACCGGGCGGAGGGTGAGTTGCGCGACGTTGCGATTCACATCTTCGGCAACCTCATACCAGAGCGCCTGCCGGCGTTTAGCTCAGAGGGTTATTGGAAGTCGCAGTTGCCGGATCGGTTCTATGACATCGGGCAATCCTCCCTCTCCTTGATGGGGCGCGAAATCTTAGTGCTTGCCAACCGTGACACCGAGAAGAAACAACGCGAATTGATCGAGGCAGTCATGAACAATCGGTACCCGGTTGTTCACGATTACCTCCACGACCCGGTATCATTCATTGCCGTGATTCCTGAGCCCGGCTTGCTGCTTACGGATCAATATCGCCCGTACTTGGCGGCGATGCTCATCAAGGGCAAGGTTTCCCTCGACGAGGCTCGCGCAGAAATGGTCGCGCTGAGCTACGATCAAAAACGAGCCGAGAATCTGGCGCAACTTTTTTCGGACTTGCGGATGATGGCAGTGGGCGTCGGTCGCGTGCGGTATGGGGGTACGGAGCACGCGGAGCTAAGCCTGCAACAATTGGCGCGAGCACAGATCCGCGCTGAAGGACCAACCGTCATCGGCCGCATGATGTTGCCGGGAGATGCGATTGAGCGTGTGCTGCCAAAATTTTTGCAAGGTTTATCGAAGGGAATTGGCCGTATCCAACGCGGTCCCGGCTACCCAAGTTAGTGCACGAAGAGGCAACCAGCCGCCTGCTGTATTGGCTCGATTGAGATGAACGAACTCGCGCGGACCCTAACGCCTACTGCGTTCTTGTTGAGTGTTGCAATTCTCAGTGAGACTGCTGCACTTGCAGAACTGCGTGACACCAAGTTGCAGAGTGCTTATACCCGCCTACGCTTCGAGCGGTTGCTGCCCTCTGACGCGGTTCAGTTTATCACTGAGTCCATCCAAGATGAGGAGCACGCTGTTAAGCGACTCACCTCTCTCACGAACGATCAGCGACACGAGGTGCGGACATTGGTGGCAATGTTGTTGGGGGAGCTAGGCGAGCCTGAAGGTGCGTCAGGGTTGTGGAAGCTCCTTCAAGATTCATCCGAAGTAGTGCGATTGACGGCTGCCGGTGCCATTACTCGCTTGTCTAATTTTACGCCTGTCCCGGTCGACGTTAGCGGTCTGCGCCACTCGGATCCGTTGGTTAGGGCGTTAACAGCGGGTACCCTCGGCAAGGTGGGTGATTCCAGCGCGGAGTCTGCGCTGATTGATGTGTTGGACGATGATGACGAGCAGGTGCGGATGGAGGTCACCCGGGCGTTGGGACGCTGCGGTACTGAGGCTGCGATACCATCCGTGATTCCCAAGTTGCACGACCCAAGCGTGTTGGTGCGGACGGCGGCAGCCATGACGTTGGCGACAACCGCTAGCCCCTCGGCGATTCCTGCTTTGTTGGATGCTACAAGGGATCCCGACTGGCACGTGCGTGCACGGGCCATTCTATCTTTGGCTGCGATTATTCAACAGGATCGCTCCAAGATAGCCCAAGTGACAGATGTTTTTATCAGCAAGTTGCAGGAGGATGAGTTTGCCTTGGTGCGAGACCGGGCTGCGGATGCTCTGGCGCATACGAACGATGATCGGGCAATTGATGCTCTTGTGCGGGCGGTGGTATCGGACAATCGGGACGCGCGGTTCCATGCGGCCCGCGCCATTGTGACCGCCAAATCAACAAAGGCTTTGCCGCTGTTGCTTGAGCACCGGAATCACGATAACCCCGAGGTACGGCAGAAAGTCATGGAAGTGGTCGGGGCGATCGGTGGCGAGCCGCAGTTGAATGCCGTGGTGGAGACGGTCGAAGATCCCGACCCCAATGTGCAGTTGGCGGCGATCGCAGCCTTGCGCAACATGCAGCAACGGAGCGGGGCGCCGGCGTTGCGCGGGAAAATCGCGGATGCAAACCCGCACGTCCGCGCGGCGTCGGCGCGGGCCATCGGTGATTTGGGTGACAAGGAATCGGTTCCTCTGTTGATTGGCCTGCTGCGGGATCCGAACGGCTTCGTCCGAGGCGCGGCAGCCGAGGCGCTCGGAAAAATCGGTGACCAGTCTGCCGTGACGCCCGTGCTGACGGTGTTGTCCGGCGACCAGGCAGTGGCCGAGGCGCCACTGGATCAGAGCTTGGTGATCGGGACGGAGGCGACGGTGTTGCCCGAGGTGCTGCGTCAGAAGCGGGCAGAAGAAAAGATGCAAGTGGTGCAAGCATTGGGCGCGTTGCGTTCGCCGGCGGCGGTTGATCCCATCGTAGAACATGGGTTGAAGGCGGAAGACGCCGGCGTGCGTGCGGTCTCGGCCATCGAACTTGGTCGGATTGGCGATCCGCGGGCGATCAACCCACTGGAAGATGTTGTTCGCAGTTATTACGCAGCTGCGGCACCAACCGCGGAGTTCGAAGAAGGCATGATTGCCGGGACTGTCCCCGAAACTGTCCGTCAGATGAAGGAACGTGAAGCGCGGGTGCGCGCTTCAGTGGCGTGGGCGCTGGGCGAGCTATCGGATCCGGTCACGATTGAGACCCTCAACAAGGCAGCCAACGACGAGAATAGCTTGGTGCGCGATGCCGCCATCGAAGCGCTAGCCAAGATTGGTGAACGCCAAGAACGGCAAGCCACTCGCAATCGCAAGCTGTCTCCGACCAGTCGTGCCCCCTGAGTTGGTGGCTACAGTTTTGTTGGTCAGGAACTTTTTCTTGTCTCAGATTTGACAAGTCCTTTCTCATCGGTGATGCTGCCAGCGGTAGATGGCACTAGATTTGCGGAAGCGGGGGAATATGAATAAGGCGATTTCGATCATTTTGGCGGTGACGGCAATTTTCTCAACGGCGACTGTCCATGAGTCGCAGGCAGAGACAACCACGGTCCGCATCGCGGACACGCCTGCGGCAGCGGCCGATTTGATGGCGTTGTTGCGGCAGTCGTTGCCAGAGGATTCGGGATTGCCGCCAGTGGTCTCTGCGTTGCTCGCTGGAGAAGCATTGCGCACATTGCCCGGTGCGCCCTCGGTCATGGTGGTTCTTTACCGGCTCCAAAACGGTGCACCCAAAGACGTCGTGGTTCAACTGCTCCGGCAACAAGACTTAGAAGCAGCGGGCGTGTTAAATCCCGAGGGCTTGGTTCGTGGCCGGGTGGGCACAGACATCTATGAGTCGGCTGATAATCTTCTTGGTTTGATGTATCATCACGTGAGCTATGCTGGCGAGGCGCGGATGGTGGCGTCGTCGAAACGGGCAATTGAAGCCGGGTGGGCCGGGGACCTTACTTTCCTGCGCGAATTGACGGTCGAGCCGGTGTACGTCGTGACTGTGATGCCCCACGCCAGTAAGTTCCTACCCGGCAGCTTGCGCACGCGAGTGAAAAGCGTCGTGGCGAAAGCGGAGTTGAACTTTGGCGAGTGGCGGAATGAAATCAGCCTGTTCACCGAAGACAACGAATCAGCGGAACAAGTCGGCATGGTGGTTGCCGCGTGGCGTGACATGGCGAAGTCCATGGCTGACACGTTCGCTTCGCACACTTCGGGAAAACCACTTCGGGAAGCTCTGGAGAGCAGTTCGGTGCGCGTCGAAGACAATCAGGTCATCTCGGCCGCCGCCGTGCCGGCTGCGACTGCGGTGCGTGCCGCCAAGGAAATTGTCGGCCACGGCTCTCCCAAGAAGGTTGTCATTTGCCACAAGGGCCGGAGCATCGAAGTGGCCGAAGCAGCTGTTGAGGCGCATTTGGCCCACGGCGACACCCTCGGGCCATGCCCGGTCACAATCTGCCATAAAGGGCGCTCGATTGCTGTGCCCGATTCATCCGTCGCCGCGCATCTCGCGCATGGCGACACGCTGGGGCCGTGCCCCGGTAATGAGCCGCCGGGTCAGCCGGGAGGCAACAACGGAGTCGGCAACGGTGAGGATCCGCAACCACCGGGCAACCCGCCCATCAATGACGGTCCCGGCACCGGCCCCGGCAACCCCGGCAATCGGCGGTGAGAGCCGCCCTGTTGCTCCTTGTCTGGTTGAGCATCATCGCGCCGGTTTGGCCACAAGAAGCAACCGCGCCCGACCGCCGCCGGCAACGCATTGAACGGTGGTTGGCCTCGCCCGACGCCTCGCTGCGCGTCCAAGCGGCACGCGAGTTGGCGGCATTGGAGGGTCCGCAATCGAGGGCGCTTTTGCTGCAGGCATTGCGCGACTCGCATTCGGAAGTGCGGGGCGTCGCGGCTTGGAATCTGAAAGCGTACCGGGATCGCGACGTGGTGGCCGCGTTGCGCGCGCTGCTGAAGGATGACAACGACCGGGTGCGCGCAGCTGCGGCGTGGGCTTTGAGTTCGATTGGAGACAAGTCAGTACTGCCGGACATCATCAGAATGGCGCAGGAAGACCCGGCACCGGTAGCCCGTTTCCGGGCGGTTTGGGGGCTGGCGTTCTTTCGCGATCGGGCGGGATTACCGGTGGCGATCAAGGCGCTGACTGATATCAACACGTCCGTCCGCGAACGATCGGCGTTGCTGGCGTTGGAGGCGCTGCGTGATCAAACCGTACCGGAGCGGTTGCGCGCGTTGGCGGGGCATGCGCACACCGACACGCGGCGGATTGTGATGTATCTGCTCGCAAAATACCCGGCGCGCGAGAACATTCCAGTGCTGCAGAAGGCGCTGGAGGATCCCGAGCCGGTGGTGCGCGGGGAGGCGGCGTTGTCGCTCGGCAAGATCAAATCTAGCTCCTCGCGGGACAAGTTGATCGGTGCGTTGCGGGATGATGACGATCACGTGCGGGGAACCGCGGCTTATGCGTTGGGCTTAATTGGGGACAAGGCGGCAGTCGCAGCGTTGCAGCACGCGCAATCGGACGAGAGCGCGTTCGTCCGTGCGCTCGCGGCGGAGTCACGGAACCGACTGGGCGACCAAAGTGTGAAACCACCGGAGGGATTTCGAGGGGTCGAGCTGTTTACATACCCGGTCCACAGTCCCGAGCACACCAATCTGTATTGATCAACCGCGCGCCGGGGGGCAGATGCCGTTGGGCGAGCCGCGGATAAATTCGAGGAATTCTTTCGCTTCCGGAGTGGTGAACTGGTCGCCTTGCGTGAGCGCTTCGGAAAAATTGAGTGCGGACCGGTAGAACAGTTTGAAGAGCCGTTTGATCTCGCCAATCGCCGCCGTGGAGATCTCGGCGCGTTTGAGGCCGACGATGTTGATGGCGTGAATTAGATTGCGCTCGACCGCCAGCAGGAACGGTGGAACGTCCATCGAGATGCGCGAGTTACCGGAGATCATCGCGAGCCGCCCGATGTGGATGAATTGATGGATGACGGCCCCGCCGGAGATGAACGCCCGGTCGCCGATGTGGACGTGGCCGGCCACAAGTGCGCAGTTGCAAATGATGACGTGGTTGCCGACGACGCTGTTGTGGCCGATGTGACTGCCGGCCATCAGGTAGTTGTCATTCCCCATCACGGTCGCGCTGTCTGGTTGGGTGCCGCGATGAACATTGCAGTACTCGCGAAACACATTCCGATCGCCCACCTTCAGAAAGCTTTTCGTGCCACGCTTGAAGCTTAAGTCTTGCGGCTCATGGCCGATCACGGCACCGATGTGGACTTCGTTGTCGCGTCCTAGTTCGGTGCCGGTGGCGATGTAAGAATTGGCCCACAAGCGTGTGCCGGCCCCGATGCGTACATCATTCTCCACAACCACGTTGGGGCCCACGTCCACAGTGGAGTCGAGTTCAGCGGCAGGACTAATCAAGGCAGTCGGATGAATGGCCATGCGCGGACTATAGCAACGACCACAGTCGGTCGCGATATTTTCAGAAAGAATTCTTGACGGCTAATGGAGCTTTGCCTATAAAGCAACCAAGGGTTGGGATGCAGAAGGAGAAATTATGAAAAGGGTTTGGGCGGTTGCGTTGGGAATCTGGGCGTTGGGACTGACGGTGTCGCAGGCTGTGACGACTTTCTCCGTCACCAACAATAACTCAAACATCACCGTGGATGCTGTTCCTGTGCCGGGCTTCAATTACGGTGGCCTCATCGGCTGGGAGATTGATCCGCCCGTCAACGGCATTCGCTCCCACGTCGAACAGCAATGGTATTGGTACCGCCTGCCGGGCATGACCCGCGAATACGCCGTCAGTGATGTAGCCGGAGGGCTGACATACGTGGATAGTCTCGTCAGCGGCAATCAGATCGCTGCTTCCTTCCGCACCAATGGCCTCTTCATCGTCCAGTTGGAATACACGCTCAACGGGGGCGCGCCCGGGAGCGGTCAATCATCGCTGACGGAAGTCATCACCTTTCGCAATCTCACCGACACCCCGCTCAGCCTCACGTGGTTTGAATTTGACGACTTCGATCTCAACTACACGCTCAACAACGACACAGCATCTGGTGGCGTGAACGGCATCACCCAGGTGGATCCGTCGGGCGTCACGCTGCAAGTTTCGCATGATGTCACCCCGAACCGCTACCAAATCTCCAGTGCACCCGGGTTTCCAGACAACCCCATCTTCGACGACCTCGAAGATGACAACGTGGATGACTTGGATAACTCCGGCAGCCCGACGGGGCCGGGACTCATCCGCTTCGCGTTCCAGTGGGACTTGGAACTGCCGGTCGGCGAAGATTACTCGATCACCGTGACCAAGCTCATCATACCCGAGCCGACGACGGGGTTGCTCGTCGCGATGGCACTGGCAGGCTTTGGGGTCTTGGCGCGGCGCCGCCGTTAATACTGCGGCAAGTTCGGATCAATCCGTTCCGCCCACGCATTGATGCCGCCGGCCACATTCTTTACTTTGGCGTAGCCCTGGCTCTTGAGGAAGCTCACGGCGCGGGCGCTACGACCGCCCATCTTGCAGTGGACGACGAGCAGTTTCTCTTTGGGCAATTCCTTGAAACGTTGCGGGAGATCCGGTAGCGGCAGTTTAACCGAGCCTTCGATCTGGCTGATTTGGAACTCGTCCGGATTGCGCACGTCCACCAGCACAAAATCTTCCTGCGCGTCGCGCATCTTCTGCAATGTCTCGACGCTGATATCATCCGGGCCGAGACCTTCATCTTCCTGCTCCACGATGGAATCCCCGGAACTGCCGGCGTTCTCGCCGCGGCTGATGCCGCAGAATTCAAGGTAGTCGATCAGCTTGGTAACGGTCGGATTCTTGCCGCAGACGGGGCAGTCTGGATCTTTCGGAATCTTGTACTCCCGGAAGCTCATATCCATCGCGTCGAACCGCAGCAACCGGCCCATCAGCGGCTTTCCTTTGCCGATGATCAGCTTGATGGCTTCGTTCGCCTGCACGTTGCCAATGATGCCGCAGATGACGCCGAGCACGCCGCCTTCGGCGCAACTGGGAACCATGCCGGGCGGCGGCGGTTCGGGGTACCAGCACCGGTAACACGGGCCGCCGAGGTGTGGCGCGAACACGCTGGCCATGCCTTCGAACCGGAAAATGCTGCCGTACACGTTCGGCTTCTTCAACATCACGCAGGCGTCGTTGACGAGGTACCGGGTAGGGAAATTATCCGTGCCGTCAATGACGAGATCGTAGTCCTTGATCAAGTCGAGCGCGTTGTCGCTGGTGATCTTCGTCTTGTGCGGGATGAACTTGAGGTTCGGGTTGATCGCTTTGAGCTTTTCTTCTGCGCTCTGGAGCTTGTGTTTTCCGACGTCGGGCGTGAAATGCAAAATCTGGCGTTGGAGATTCGAGAAATCCACCGTGTCGAATTCCACCATCCCAATCGTCCCGACGCCGGCGGCGGTCAGGTAGAGGGCGAGCGGCGAGCCAAGCCCACCGGAGCCGATGAGCAACACTTTCGCCGCCTTGATCCGCTCCTGGCCTTCCATGCCGACTTCCGGGAGGATGAGATGCCGGGAGTACCGCTTGATTTCGTCGTTGGTCAGCTTCGCGCGGTCTTTGATGACCGGGTCAACTCCACCAGCAATCGACGGGACGATGGCGATCTCGTCGCCGTCCTTGACCGGGGTGTTGTCGCCCGTCGCGCGAATATCCTCATCGTTCACATACACGCGGACGAAATTGCGGAGCTTGCCGGCCCCGTCGCAGAGGTGTTGGTTGAGTTGCGGATGTTTCTGCATCAAGTCGCGCAGAATCTCGCCAATTGTGCCGCCGGCCACTTCGACTTGTGACTGGTTGCCGGCAAAGCGCCGGAGTGCCGTGGGAATTGTGATGGTAATGGCCATAACGTTGAGCGGGGCAGTGTAGCGAATCAGCCTGAAATATCAACAGGCTCTTGGTCAAACTGACTGCGGTCTTCGCGGAGCTGCCAGGAGTTGGATTCCGTTGCCTTGCCCTTGCGGACCGAAACGATGAGGTAGGAAAAATAGGGGAACGCGTGGTCGAGGTCGAATTGCGAAGGCCGCGCGGCCACGTCAGGATGCGAGTGATAGATGCCGACGATCTGGATGCCGCGCTTGTCGGCGTCGCGTTCGATCTTCCTGTAGGCGAGCGGGTCGATGAGATACCGGTTATGCGCGCTGTCGGAACGTTGGTTGTCAGCGCGCACCACCTCGGTGACTACGCCGTCCTTGCCAAGCATGACGCCGCAGGCTTCGTGCGGGTAACCGGCTTCGAGGTGCCGGTGGATCTCGATGAGCAACGCGCGGGAGATTCTCATTTGGCGTCCCAGAATTTTTCGCTTTGATAGCGGGCACCGCCGTCGCAGGCGATGGCGCACACGGTGCCGGTTTCGAGGGTCGCGGCGATCTTGAGTGCGGCGCAGAGTGCGGCCCCGGCGCTGATGCCGATGTAGAGCCCTTCTTCGCGTGTCATGCGCCGGCACATCTGCTGGGCGTCTTCGGTGGCGATGCCGATCGTCTCGTCCGGCTGCTGCGGGTTGAATATTTCCGGCACGTGCGCGGCAGTTGCCATGTGTTTGAGGCCTTCGAGACCGTGAAATGGACCATCAGGTTGAACCGCGACGATACGAATCTGGGGATTGAACTCCCGCAACCGCCGGGAGGTTCCCATCATGGTTCCGCTGGTGCCGAGTGCCGACACGAAGTGGGTGATTTTCCCGTCGGTCTGCTTGATAAGTTCGGGGCCGGTGGTGTTGTAATGTGCGTCCGGGTTTTGTGAGTTGCCGTACTGGTCGGGGTAGAAATACCGGTCGGGTTCTTTCCTGGTCAACTCCTGCACGGCAAAATAGGCGCCGTCGCTGCCCTCGGCGGGGTCGGTGAGGACGAGTTCGGCGCCGTAGGCGGTGAGGAGCTTTTTTCGTTCGGGGCTGGCGTTGGCCGGCATGAGCAGTTTGCAGCGGTAGCCGCGGCGGGCCGCGATGAGGGCGTAGGCGATGCCGGTATTGCCGCTGGTGGCGTCGAGGATGACTTTTTCGGGCGTGAGCGCCCCGGCAAGTTCAGCGGCGCGAATCATCCGGTAGGCCGCCCGGTCTTTGACGGAACCGCCGGGGTTGAACCATTCGGCTTTGGCGAAGACGCGAACGCGCGAGTTTACATCGCTCGCGAGCCGCAGCAAGGGGATCAGCGGCGTGTTGCCAATCGTGCGCAACAACAGATCCGGGTCAGCCGCAGGCGAGAGAGAGTCCAAAGTCATGCGAGAGGTTGGTGGAGATGAGGGGAGTTGAACCCCTGACCTCCTCGTTGCGAACGAGGCGCTCTCCCAACTGAGCTACATCCCCAACCGTTCCGTTGCCGCCGTGACCATTCCAAAATCTACCGGCTAAGTCAAGCTGCCGGGCCTGGCATTGAGTCTGCTTAGTGAGAATGGCATGAAACGCAATGCGACAAAAATGGCCCGGGGGAGCCGCCCGACGCTCGCGGATCTCATTTCCACCGTCAACGAACTTACGCACAATCAACGCCTTAGCGCATTCATCGTGGCGGACTTGATCAACAGCCGGCAGGTGAAGCTCGAAGGTGCCTACCACGGCCGGCGCGTCGTGGTTGGGTAACAAATCTGCCAGATTGACTGCAGCCGAGCTCACCCCTGCGTGAGTTCGGCTTGTTTTTTGTCCGGTCCGCCCCCAAAACACGTCACGTGTTTTCCCGCGCCCGCCAACTTTTTGAAGCCGGTATCCAACAAGGTCTTCACTCCGGCGCGCAACTCTACGTCTCTCGCGCCGGCGCACCCCTCGCCGATTTTGTCTTTGGCGTTAGCCGGTTCGAAACCCGTTATCCGTGGCAATCCGCCGGTAAACCACTCGCTGCGGTCGCCATCGGTCAACTCCACGAACGCGGCCTGCTCCCGCTCGACGACCGACTTCGGCAAATCCTCACGCATACCAACGCCGCCGGTGAGGCTGCGTATGACCGGCAGGCTAACTGGCGGATTCTGGGTGATGTCATCCGGCAAACCGATGGCCGTGACTTCAGCCGATACGTTCGCGAGGAAATCTTCGTTCCGGCAGGCATGCTGCATTCGGACTTTGGCGAAACACCGCCGGACGGAGTTCTTTGGGACACCTTTCGGTTGCCACCCGTCGCGTTGCCGTGGGCGAACGCAGGCGAACCCGGCAGCGGCGCGTGCGGACCGATTCGCGAGCTGGGTAGATTTTACGAAGCGCTGCTGGCCGGGCGGCTCCTGCAACCGGCGACGCTCGCGTTGCTCACCGCGCGCCACCGGCAGGGGAAGTTTGATGCAACCTTCCGTCATCTGATGGATTGGGGCTTCGGGTTCATTGTGAATTCCAACCGGTACGGGGTCGAAACGGTGCCGTACGGCTTTGGCCGGTACGCGGCGGAGAGCGCCTTTGGTCACGGCGGCGCGCAGTCGTGCTTGGCATTTGCCGACCCCGACCGGCAATTGGTGGTCGCGTGGCTCTGCGACGGATTGCCCGGTGAGCCGAGGCACCATCGGCGCAACCTGGCTCTCAACTCGGCCATCTACAAAGACCTCGGGATGGGGCTTTAGCCTCGACAAATCAGCGCTTTCGTCCTACAAGAACGCCATCAACGAGGAGGGTTTTTCCCATGAAAAAGGCGTTGGGGCGGGGGCTGGATTCATTCATTAGCGGTGGCGTGGCGCGCGCGGAACCAAACGACGGCGCGGCCGTCGCAACATTGCCCCCACCGGCGGTCCTCCAACCGCAACAACCCATCATGCCGCTCGGTCATGCGGTGCATCAGGTCGCGCTCGACCAGATTGAGCGGAGCCGGTTTCAGCCGCGGACGGAATTTGACGCGACGGAGTTGCACGAGCTGTCCGAATCCATCAAACAGCGCGGCGTCGTGCAACCGCTCCTCGTCCGCCATCTGGCCGGTGCGGCGGGCCGGTATGAGTTGATTGCCGGCGAACGGCGTTGGCGCGCCGCCCGCGACGCCGGTCTGCCAACGGTGCCGGTGATCATCCGGCAGGCGACGGATCAGGAGGTTCTCGAACTCGCGCTGATCGAAAATCTCCAGCGCGAAGATCTCAACCCCATCGAAGAAGCGCGCGCCTACCGGCAGCTCACCTCTCAATTTCAACTCACGCAGGAGCAAGTCGCCGAGAAGGTCGGGCGCAGCCGCGCGGCGGTGGCGAACTCGATGCGCCTGCTTGATTTGCCGGAGGAGGTCCAATCGTGGGTCGCGAGCGACCGGCTCAGCGTCGGTCATGCGAAAGCGATTCTCGGACTCGCGATTGCCGACGAGCAACGACTCGTCGCCGAGCGCGTGCTGAAACAAGGGCTGACCGTCCGCGAGACGGAGCAACTCGTGGAGCAATTGAAGGGTTTGGCGAAAGGCCAGCCGCGGATTGTGGGTGCGGCGGTGAAAGACCCGCACCTGATCGCGATCGAAGAACGGTTGCGGCAACGGTTCGGCACCGGCATCAACGTCCGCCACGCCAAATCCGGTAAAGGCCGCATCGTCATCGAATACTACAACAACGACGAACTGGCGCGCGTGTTGGGATTGCTCGGCGTTGAAAACCTCTGACGACCAACAACGCCGCGCCAAGCAATACGAGACAATCCACAACTGGCTGTACCTCGTGGATGTCCTGTTGTCGGCGGCGTTGTTGATCGCGTTTCTGCTGACCGGATTGACGGCGGCGCTGGCGGATTGGGCGCGCGGCGTGGCCGCGAATCCGTGGCTGCACATTCCGTTGTACGCGGCGGTGGCGTTGGTGGGGATGAAGCTGATTTTTCTGCCGCTGAGCTTCTTCGGAGACTTCTGGCTCGAACATCATTTCGGGCTGTCGAACGAGAAGCTGACCGGCTGGTTGAAGGATGAACTGAAATCTTTGGCGCTGAATCTGATCCTCGGCGTGATCGTGCTGAACGTCGTGTATTTCTTGCTCCGTCAGGCCGGTGATTGGTGGTGGGCGGCGGCCGGTGGGTTCTTTTTGTTGTTCGGCGTGGTGCTTTCGACATTGTACCCGGTGGTGATTCTGCCGTTGTTCTACAAGCTCGTCCCGTTGGAGAACGAGTCGTTGAAACTAAAACTCACCGCACTGGCTGATCGGGTCGGAGCCAACGTGCTCGGCGTGTATCGGTGGGCGATGAGCGAGAAAACGAAAAAGGCCAACGCCGCCTTTGCGGGACTGGGTCGGACGAAACGAATCATTCTCGGGGACACGTTGCTCGACAATTTTGCCGAAGATGAGATTGAGGTCGTGCTCGCGCATGAGATGGCGCATTACAAGCACGGCGACATCACGAAGATGATCGCGTGGAGCACGGCGACGACATTGGCGGGATTTTGGATTTGTGATCTGGGCTTTCGCATGGGGTTGGCGCGGCTGGGGTTTGGTGACCGGGCGGACATTGGGGCATTTCCGTTGCTCGCGCTCTGTTTGTTTGGTTTTGGGCTGGTCGTGATGCCGGCGAACAACGCGTTCTCGCGGTGGCGCGAGTGGAAAGCCGACCGGGCCGCGCTGGAGCTTACGGGGAACCGGGATGGTTTCATCCGCGCGATGCGCAAGCTTGCTGATCAAAATCTCGCCGATGTCGAGCCGCACCCGGTCATTGAATACCTCTTGCACGATCACCCGTCGCTCGGGCGGCGCATCCAATTCGCGGAACGATGGCCCCACGTCTGATCATCGCGTTGGTGCTGGCGGTGGGGTGCGCGAAGCCGGCGCCCTTTCCGCAGCCGCAGGCGTTCAGCGCGACCAATGCGTTTCATCACGTCACCCAACTCGTCGCGTTCGGGCCGCGACCAAGCGGCAGTGAGGCGCTGGCGCGGTCGGCTGATTATCTCGCGGCGCAGTTGCAGGCGGCCGGAGTGCGGGCGGAGGTGCAGGAGTTTCGGGCCGGGACGCCGCGCGGGCCGGTGACGTTTCGAAATGTCATTGGTCGCACGAAATCGACCGGGGGCAAATTGATCGTGATCGGTTCGCATTACGACACAAAATACCTGCCGGACATTCGGTTTGTGGGTGCGAACGATGGCGGGTCGAGCAGTGGGGTGTTGTTGGAACTGGCGCGGGTGCTGGCGGGGCAACCGGATTTGGTGTTTGTCTTTTTTGATGGCGAGGAAGCGATGGAGGAGTACCGGGTTGCCGACGGATTGTGGGGGAGCCGGTATTTCGTGGAGATGTTGAAGGCGCAGGGACAGGTCCGGCAAGTCGCGGCGATGATCCTGCTCGATATGGTGGGGGACGCGAATCTGAACATCACCCTGCCGAGCACCGGGACACCGGCGTTGTTGGCGACGGTGTTTCGAGCGGCGGAGATGCTGGGTTACCGGCAGGCGTTCTCCTACAGCGGTTACGAAATCGTGGATGATCACATCCCGTTCCTGACCGCAGGCATTCCGGCGGTGAACCTGATTGATTTCGAGTACGGCAGTGCTCCCGGGCGGAACGATTATTGGCACACCGCCGAAGACACGCTCGATAAACTCAGCCTCCACAGCCTGGAGATTGTGGGCCAGACAACCATCCAGTTGGTGAAGTTGATGCGGTAGGGACGGCTCGCAGAGCCGGCCTTACCGGCCCTCCACGATCTGCAGCAGGTACGTGCCGACGGGGTTTTGTCGGCCGGTGGGCGGGTCGGTCATGGCGACGATGAACGGGGTGTCGCCGAGAATGTGGGCGTTTACGAGGGCGCCTTTGGCGATGTAGCGCCAGACATCCGCGCCGGTGCGGGGGTTGAGCTGGCGGACGCTGTAGTAGCCCTGAAACAGACCGGTCGCGGCGAGCAGGTTGAGTTGTTCGGTGCTGTCGGCGACGAAGAGTTTCGAACCGGCCACGAGAACGTGCTCGCCGATGTTGCGGACGCCCCAGCGGATATTTCCGTCGCGCGCCTCGAGCTTGAGCAGGACCGGCACGCTGGCGAAGGGGATGGTCATTCCGCCCAGCGCGACTTTGGCGGGGCGATACGCTTTCTCGTGTTCCTTCGCTTGGTCGGCGGTGAGGAAGATATGCGCGTACACCGAACCGTCGGGGGCGATAGTCAGATTCTCCGCCTCGATGTCGGGATGCGTCCAGCGGAGGTCACCGGTATCGCGGTCGAACAGGGTCACGGTGTTTTCGGTGGCGACCGCCAGCGCCCCGGCCCCGTGCGCGACGGTGACGATCTCGGCGGCCAACTGCTTCTGCCAACGCGGCGTGCCGATGCTGTCGAACACGGCCAGATCGCGTCCGCCGGTCAGAATCAACCGGTCGCCCCACACCTGCGCGCGGGGAAAATCTGTGAACGCCAATTTCGTCTCAGCGGTGGTGGCGCCGTCGAATCGCACGGTGTACTCGGTGGCAGTCGGGGCCGGTGCTTCTCCCTTGGCGAGACCGAGCAGACGCCGGGCGGAAAACATTTCGGGATCACCGGCTGTGATCTCCGGTTCCGCGTCGTTGTCCGCGTCCGCTGCGGCGGTCGCCCCGGAGTGGACACGGACAGCATGGTCATTCCAAAGAACATCGGCATGCGCAGGGAGGGGCGTCTCAGAAACCTTCACGCCAGTCTGGGCGTCGAGACGCTGCAGGGCGACGAGGGAACGGATGTGAACTTGGTCGCCGCGCACGCCGACAACACTCCATCGCTCATCGTCCGGCAGGTTGAGGCTCCAGTCCTTGGTCTGCGCGCTCACACGCACCCGGTACAATTCGTCGTTGGCGCGAACCAGCACGGCGTCCGCGCTGACCGGCTCCGTGTGGAATGTGGCGACCGAGGAGGTGACGGTGAGGGTCGCGGTCACAGCGCCTTCCGGCCCGAAAAATATCCGGTAGGCATAGTAGCCGGCGATGACGACGACCAGCACCAGCCCAGGTTTGATCAATCGGCGGAAGATGGAGGAGACCGCGGCCAGCCCGCGATTCATTTGTTCGTCAATCCGGTCGAGGCTCGGATCGCGTGGCGCGCTGGGCTCGGAGGCTTGGACGGCGGATTTGCAGGTGTCGCTGCAATAGTAACCGCGCTCGGCGACGCACGTCATACACAGCGGTTTGCCGCAGTTCATGCAGTTGTGCGTGGCGCGTTGGTCGGGATGATTGCCGCAGGGGACGACGAAGTTTTCGGCGGGCGCGCTCATCGTTTCTTCTCCTCCCATTTGAATTCACGGCGGAACATCAGGTTGGGCGCGGCCGGTGGAGCCGAGGCGGGTGTGGGGGCGTCGCGGCGGATGGCGCCCAGTTGCTGCAACTCCGTCTGCAGCCGGTCCGCTTCGGCTTCCCAGCCGTGAGTCCGGCAGGCGTGCAGCGCCTCGAACAAAACCTTTTCGGCGCGCTTGGAATTCCCGGCACACTCCCAACAGAGCGCCCATTTGAGATAGGCTTCGACGAAGCGCGGGTACCGGAGGGCGAGCAACTGGTACGCTTCCATCGCCGGGTACCATTTCTGTTTGTAGAACAGGTGCTCCGCCTCCTTGAATAGATATTCCTGCTGACCCGCCCGCCATTGGTGGGTGCTCCCGCCGTACGCGAGGCCGAGCAAGAACCCGCCGATGTGACCCCAGTACGCCACTTCCGCCCCACCGGTCCGCAGCGCGTGGACGCCGAAGAACAACTGCAACCCGATCCAGAACCCGATGAAAAACCACGAGCTCAGGCGGGCAATCCCTTGCCGCATGATCAACGGCAGCGGAATAAACGCGCCGAACCAGAGGCGGATCTTGAAGCGCGGGAAGCGCACCAAATACAGGCCCAGCAAAGCGGAGACTGCGCCCGACGCGCCGACCGCGGGTTCATCGAGGTTGGGAAATTGACCGGCGACGGCAGTCGCCCAAAACAACAACGCCGACGCGACGCCGCCGAGAAAGTAGACGATCAGAAACTTCACCGGACCCAGCGCGTCCTCCAAGTCGCTCCCGGCAAACCACAGATAGGCCATGTTGCCGCCGATGTGCAGGACGCTGTTGATGTACGCTGGCCACTCTGCGTCCGGACGTGTCGGCCAGCCGGCGTGCAGAAACATGTGGGTGATGAACTGAACAGGCTGCGGGTCCGCCGCGATGAAGCCAAGTCGCCGCACAATCGCCTCGTAGTCGAGGGCGTTGGCAAGGAAGTAAGCGAGGATGTTCAGCGCAATCAGCGACAACGTCGCCGCCGGCAATCGCATCCGGTCGTGGTCGGACCCCACCGGAATCAGCAACGCGAACATGCCGGCATCGTACCGCAGCGACGACCGGATGCGAGACAGATTTTGTGACATGGTGGGCCAAGCGTCTCCGCGAGGCCAGCCGCGCTCGCGCCACCGCCGCCATGACGGTTACTCCTGGCTGAGGCGCTTCTTTGGCGCCTCGAACAGCAGCCGGTGGGCTTCGGCCAGAATGCCGGGAATCCGGTCGGCAAACCGGTTTTGTCTCAGGGCCGACCGGAGGGCGGCAGCATCCACGGCCGCGGCGTTTTGACCGGGAAACCAGTGGTCGGCTTGGCCGAGGAGGTTGTAGCGCATTTTGGCCCACGCGATCAGGTCGAGGCCGGTGGCGTAGGTCCAGAGGCGGAGGATTTCGTGGACGTTGATGTGGCCGGGGATGTGTTGCCACTCGGGGATGTGGTCGTGCCAGTGCGCCAGCCACTCCGCCCCGTGGATGCGGACCAGTTCGACGTGAAGCCGGTCGGCCACGGCGGCCTGGATGTCCGGCTGGGCGAGTGCGGCGACGTGCTCGTCGAAATCCGTGGGACGCGCCGCGCCGATGCTGAGGGTGTGGACTTGGGGCCGGGCGAGGCAGTAGCGGTCGTTGAACTGGATCGGCGTGAGCGGGGCGCACAGTTGCACGAGCTTGGCCGGTGGTTCGTAAAGTTTGCCGCCTTTGTCGCTGGGGCTGATGATGAAGACGCCGAGGTCGCGCCGCGTGGCCGCTTCGATGGCCGGCCAGGTGAAGTCGTTGATCCAGTACCAATGCAGATTCACGTAATCGTACGCGTCGGTTTCAACCGCGGCGGTGATCACGCGGGTGGGCGCGTGGGTGGAGAAGCCGACCCACCGGCAGCGGCCTTGTTTTTTCAAGTTGTGGGCGACTTCGACGCAGCGGTGCGACCATTCGAAGACTTGATCGTTGTTGATGCCGTGGAGGGCGAGGAGGTCCACGTGATCGAGTTGGAGTTTGGCCAGCGAATCGTCGAAGGTTTTGAGAAAATCTTTTGGATTGGCGGTGGGGGCGACTTTGGTTTGGACGATGAGTCGGTCGCGGGGGATGGTCGGGAGGATTTGGCCGAGTTGGATTTCGCTGGAGCCGTAGCCGCGGGCGGTTTCGATGTGATTGATGCCGAGTTCGAGGGCGCGGCGAATGGTGGCTTCGAGGTTGCGCTGGTTGTCGGACGGGATCTCGTGGAGCGGGGTGTCTTTCCAGGAATGTTGGTAGCGCATGCCGCCGCAGGAGAAGACCGGCATGGAGAGGCCGGTGCGGCCGAATCGGCGGCGGGGGATGAGGTGGCTCATGGGGTGCGGTCGCGTGGGGCGGCGGTCATAGACCGCCGCTACAGTGGGGTGCGGGGTTAGATGTGTTTGCTGTCGTGCTCGTCTTTGGTTTCGTAGCCGGTGGCTTGGCGGGCGAGGTTGACTTGGTGCTTTTTGGCGTAGGCTTCGTAGAAATCTTCAGGAGTCATTTCGAGCACTTGGGCGATGGAAATGAGGAAGTGGAGGAGGTCAATGACTTCGACGCGGGCGTTTTGTTTGTCGAACTTCTGATACTTCGCCCACCATTTCCACGGGACGCTGTCGGTGAGTTCGGCGGTTTCCTGTGTGATGGCCCGGCAGTAGTTGAGGACCCATTGGATGCGTTGCTCATCGGTCATGTGCGCGGTGTCTACGCCGATGCGCTGGTTGAGGGCTTGCTGGAGGCGGAAGATTTCTTCGAGTTTGTCGGGCTTGGTCATGCGGCGGAGTATTGGAGAACAAGTGTGGAAAATCACGGTTTTTTTGTTACGCTCGGCGTGCGATGAAACCCGGTAAACCCAGCACACCCCGGCGTGATGTGCGTTTGACGGCGATCAATTTCGTGGCCGACGCGGTGAATCGCGCGTTGGACTTGCGAGAGATCGCGGACAACGCGCTGCACGGGGTGTTGGCGGTGATGAAGTTGGACGGTGGAGCGATCTATGTCCTCGACGAGCCGACGAAGTCGCTGACGCTGTTTGCGTCGCGCGGCATGTCGGAGGCGTTTGTCCGGCAGGCGGCGGTGTTGCGGCGTGGGAAGGACGCGGCGATGGACGCGGCGTTGGCCGGGGAGATTCAGGTGGTGGAGGATTTTCAGTTGGCGCCAAATTTTCTGGAGCTGGACGCGGCGCGGGCTGGTTTTGTGACGGGGGTGTTGGCGCCGATTCGGACGCAGGGCGTGGTGGTCGGGTTGCTGGTCTTGGGGAAGTACCGGGCGCGGACGATGGACTTGGGGGACGTGGAGTTGATCGAGGCGATCACCAATCAAATCGGCAACGCGATGGTGCATGCCCAGTTGCAGGCCGATCTGCGGGCGAGCGAGGAGCAGTACCGGACGATGGTGGAAAATTCCGACGACGCGATTTTCATCACCGATCCGGATTGCCGGCCGCGGTGGGGCAACTCGGCGTTTACGCGGATCTTTGGCTACACAGTGGAGGAGTTGCGCGCGCTGGAACCCTACGCGCGCGTGCATCCGCGCGATGCGCATGCGGTGGCGCAGGCTGTGGCGCAGTTGGTGCATGGCGAACCCGTCCACAACCTCGAACTCCGGTACTGCCGGAAAGATGGCGTGTGGATTGATCTGTTGTGCAATGGAAGTGTGTTCGCGCGCGACGGCGACCGGGTCACGCAATTGCAGTTCGTCGTGCGGGAAGTGACCGAGGCGAAACGCCGGCAGGCGGAGTTGGTGCGGACGAACCAGCAGTTGGGCGCGCTGCTCGACATCAGCGGCGGCTCGGCGCAACAACTGGAATTGGCGCCGTTGCTGAAGTTGGTGCTGACCCGCGCGGCGGAGCTGTTGCGCGCGGACGCGGCGTACATGATCCGTTTTGACAACGCGACCGAGCAATCTGAAGTCGTGGCGGCCACCGCGCCGTTTGAAGGATTGATTGGCCCGCGCGGGCCCGCCAACCGGGGATTGTCGGGCTTGGTGCGGCAAAGCCGGCAGGGGCGGATTTTTACGCGCGCCGAAGTCCTCGAGTTCGGCTACAGCCCGATTTTGCGCGAGGCGCAGGTCCGGTCGGCCTTGGTGGTGCCGTTGATTTCCCGCAACGCGCTGATCGGGACGTTGTCGCTCGTCCGCCGCGCGACGGCGGCGGCGGATTTTACCGGGGATGATTTGCAGTTGATGGAAGTGTTCGCCGGCCGCGCGGCGGTGGCGATTGACAACGCGGAACTCGTCAAGGATCTGCAGCACAAGAACGATTTGCTGGAGTTGCTGGT
>CAZJCX010000008.1:0-4219 GCA_964544425.1 uncultured Verrucomicrobiota bacterium | reverse complement strand
AAAGGTACTCATTTTGCCTCATCAGCAGATTATAAGCGCATCACCGGATCAAAAACAATCTGCAGATGGTATCCGGGCTGTTGCAATTGCAGGCGGAGACGAGCACGACCGGCGATGTCAGCGAACAGTTGCGCAGCGCGACGACCCGCGTGCAGGCCATCGCGAAAGTTCACAACCTCCTCAGCCAGGACATGCCGGAGAAGGTGGACGCGGAGAAGCTCATCGCGGCGTTGGTGCATACGTTGGTGGATGTGAGCGGACCGGACGGCGCCGGGCCGCGTGTGGAATTGGATTTGGAGCAGATCTGGCTCACGTCGGAGCAGGCGGTGGCGGTGGCGTTGATCGTGAATGAACTGGTTTCCAACGCGCTCCTGCACGCCCGCGCGCCGGCGGGCGACCGGCTGCAGTTGCGGATTGCCTGCCGGCGCGAGGGCGAGCAGGCGCGGCTGCAGATTTCTGACAATGGCGGTGGGTTCCCGGCCGGCTTCAATTGGCGCAACTCGCGCGGGCAAGGGATGAACATCATCATCCAACTCGCGCAGGTGAACCTGCGCGGCGCGCTGGAAATTGCCAGTCGCGACCGGGGCGTCTTTGCCGGTGTGCGGTTTGATTTGGCACAGGCAGCGGCTTGACTTACCGGGGAGGGCGGAATAATCATCAGTCTGTGAGGCGGATACGGTCGCGATGCCGCCGGGAGCCATGAAGCCACTGCGCGTGTTGATTGCCGATGATGACGGGTTGACGCTGATCGTGTTGCGCAAGGTCCTCGTTGGACTCGGGCACGAGGTCGTGGGCGAGGCCGCGGACGGCGAGCAGGCGTTGGCCCTCTTTGAATCCACGAAACCTGACCTGATCCTCTTCGACATTCGCATGCCGAAACTCGACGGCTTGGAAGCCGCTCGGCGGATCCAAGCAAGCCACCCGACACCGTTGATCTTTTTGAGCGCGCACACGGAGTCCGGTCTCGGCAGCGAGGCGGCCAACGTCGGCGGTCATGCCTACCTCGTGAAACCGTTCACCGCCCAACAGATCAAACCGGCGATCGAACTCGCGCTGGCCACGTTTGCCCGCTCCCGCCAGCAGGAAGAAAAAGTCCAGCAACTCAACGAGCAACTCGAAACCCGCAAGGTCGTCGAGCGCGCCAAAGGCATCCTCATGCGCCAAACCGGCCTCGACGAGGAAGCGGCGTACCTCAAGTTGCAGAAAACCGCCCGCAACGAGAACCGCAAACTCGCCGACGTCGCGCGCGCCATCATTCTCGCCGAAGACATCCGCCGCGAAGGCGTCAAACACGCCAACCCCGGCCACCGGCCCAGCCGGTAGTCCTCGCTTGACCGGTTTCGGAACTTGCCGGTAGGGTCGGACATCTGAGTTGAACGAGGAAAACATTCATCATGGAAAACGTGGTTATTATTGGGTCGGGGTGTGCGGGGTGGACGGCGGCGTTGTACACAGCGCGGGCGAACTTGAATCCGGTGGTGTTGACGGGGGCGCAGCCGGGCGGGTTGCTGACGACGACGAGCATTGTGGAGAATTTCCCGGGCTTCCCGGAGGGCATTGACGGCACCGAGTTGATGATGCGGATGCAGAAGCAGGCGGAGCGGTTCGGGACGCGTACGGAGTACGGGGCGTTGGTGACGAAGGTGGATGTGACGAAGCGCCCTTTCAAGGTCTGGATGGATGAGGATGTGCTCGAAACGAAGACGTTGATCATCGCGGCGGGGGCGTCGCACAAGCATCTCGGATTGAAAAACGAGGAGTTGTTGGAGAAGAAGGGCGTGACGTATTGCGCGACGTGCGACGGGGCGTTGCCGATGTTCCGGAATCAGCCGCTGGTGGTGGTGGGCGGCGGCGACTCGGCCTGCGAGGAGGCGACGTACCTGACCCGGTTCGCGTCGAAGGTGTATCTGGTGCATCGGCGGCACGAACTGCGCGCGTCGAAAATCATGGCCGACCGGGCGCTGGGCAATCCGAAGGTCGAGCCGGTGTGGGATTCGGTGGTGGGAGACATTTACGACGTGAAGCAGGACAAGGTGACCGGGGTGAGATTGAAGAATGTGAAGACCGGTCAGTCGCGCGATTTGGGGTGTGCGGGGGTGTTTGTGGCGATTGGGCACCAGCCGAACACGGCGATTTTCAATGGCCAGATCGAGATTGCGGAGGATGGCTACATCGTGTGCCGCAAGGGAACGCAGACAAGCGTGCCGGGAGTGTTCGCCTGCGGCGATTGTGTGGATCGGACGTACCGGCAGGCGATCACGGCGGCGGGCACCGGTTGTGCCGCCGCGATTGATGCGGAGCGATTCCTCGCGCACGAAGGGCAGTGACGGGTCGGCGGATGAAGACGGCTTCGCGTGATTGGGAGAATCCGGCGCTTGTCGGTCGCGGGCGGCGCGCGCCGCGTTCCTATTTCTTCGCGTACCCGGACGAGTCGTCGGCGCGGACGTTGGATCGGGCGCAGTCGCCGTGGTTTCAATCGTTGAGTGGGGATTGGCGATTCCGCCTGTTCCCCACGCCACTGGAAACGCCGGCGTTGCCGTGGGACGTGACCGGGTGGGGAACGATCCCGGTTCCGAGCCACTGGCAGATGCGCGGGCATGGCCGGCCGCATTACACGAATGTTCAGTTTCCATTTCCCGTGGATCCGCCGCGCGTGCCGACGGAAAATCCGACGGGCTGTTATTACCGGGAGTTTCACTTACCGGCGGCGTGGGATGGGATGCGGGTGTGGTTGCGGTTCGAGGGGGTGGATTCCCTTTTCCACGTGTGGGTGAATGGCGCGGAAGTCGGGATGAGCAAAGGCAGCCGGTTGCCGGCGGAGTTCGACATTACGGCGCAGGTGCGGCCCGGTCAGAATGAGATCGCCGTTCGGGTGATCCAGTGGTCGGACGGCACCTATCTGGAAGATCAGGATATGTGGTGGTTGTCCGGCATCTTTCGGGATTTGTATCTGCTCGCGCGCCCGCCGACGCACATCGCGGATGTGCGGATTCACGCGCCCGCGACCGGTGAGTTGGACGTGCAAACGGACGTGGTGGGCGACGGCGTGGTGGAGACGGAATTGCTGGGGGATGACGGGCCGCGGCGGTTGTGGTCGGCGGAGGACCCGCACTTGTACACGGTGCTGGTGAAGTTGAAAGACCGGCAGGGGCGGCTCATCGAAGTCGTGCCGCAGCGCGTGGGGTTTCGGACGGTGAAAATCAACGGTGACCGGTTTCTGGTCAATGGCGTGGCGGTGAAGTTGAAGGGCGTCAACCGGCACGAATCGCATCCCGACCACGGGCGGGCGGTGCCGCTGGCGGCGATGGTGGAGGATTTGCGGTTGATGCAGCAGCATAACATCAACGCGATTCGCACGTCGCATTACCCCGACGATCCGCGCTTCTACGATTTGTGCGATGAGTTCGGGTTTTACGTGATTGACGAGTGTGATTTGGAAACGCACGGCTTCAATCTCACCAAAGATTGGGCCGGTAATCCTGCCAACGATCCGGCGTGGGAAGCGGCCTGCGTGGATCGGATGGAACGCATGGTCGCCCGCGACCGGAATCATCCTTGCATCGTCATGTGGTCGTTGGGCAACGAATCGCATTTCGGCTGCAACCACCGGGCGCTGGCGGCGCGGACGCGGCAGATGGATCCAACGCGCCCGATTCATTACGAAGGCGATTTGCTGGCGGAAGTGTCGGACGTGTTCAGCCGCATGTATAGTCACATTGATTTTCTGGCGAAAATTGCGGGAGGCGCGGAACGGATCGAGGATTCCGCTCAGTATCGGAAGGTGGAACTGTCCCCCGAACAATACACCGCCAAACCATTCTTCCTTTGCGAATACGCCCACGCCATGGGCAACGGGCCGGGCGGCTTGAGCGAGTATTGGGAACTGATTTACAGCAGCGACCGGCTCATGGGCGGTTGCGTCTGGGAATGGTGCGACCACGGCATCCGGCAACGCACGGCGGACGGCCGCGAATGGTTTGCGTACGGCGGCGATTTCGGCGACGTGCCGAACGACGGCAACTTCGTCTGCGACGGGCTGGTGTTCCCTGATCGGCAACCCTCGCCGGGCCTGATCGAATACAAGAAGGTCATCGAGCCGGTCAAAATCGAAATTGCCAATGGCCGGGCGCGCCTCACGAATCGGTACGATTTCCTCGGACTCGACCACTTGCGGTTGGATTGGACCGTGATGGCCGACGGCGCGGTGGTCGAGGAGGGA